>JAFZFF010000050.1 GCA_017556045.1 Bacteroidaceae bacterium
GTGAAGCACGAGATGGAGTCGAGCACATGGTCGGCATAGTCGGCGCGGGGACGGAGCAGCGCTATCTCGGCATCGCGGCGCTCCAGCGTGGCCTGCATGATCTGTAGGGCTCGCGCCATGATCACCTCGTCGCTCTCATCTGCGCGGGCCACCATATATCCCCCTTGCTTGCGGATGGCGGGCAGCACCTCCGAGGTCACCCAGTGCTTGAATCGGCGAGCACTATCGATCTTACTTGAGAGGATGAGGGCGTAGAGGCCGCTCTCGTTTACATAGAGCATCGGCTGAATACCGCTTGTGGTAGGGGTGTCGTGTTTCGCGACATCCCCCTCATCGACATGTCTGCGTATAGCATCGCGTCCGTTATTATACCCCAACGCCATCGCTACATCCTTAGCGCAGAAGAGGGGCTCGCCTTGTTCGTTACTCATAGTGCGGATAGCACCAAACTCACTGTTCTCAAAAATCTGAATCGTTGTGTTCATTTTTCTTTCGGTTTAAGAACATGATGGGATTTTATTCGCCTTTGGTTGTGAGAACTTTTGGTGCAGATTCGTTCTCTCGGGGTGCAGCAAATAGTGGTCTATTTGCAAAAGCAGAGAGGGCGTAGATGCCCAAAAGGGCCTCAAACAAAGTGAAAGCGTTTTTTCTCATACTCATTAGCGTTAAAATTTCATCATGTTCGCAGGGGCGAGGCTTCAGAAACGATGGCCATCTATCTCGAGAATCCCTTCGGCCCACTGCCCGATGTTAATAAAAAAAATTACTCCCGCAACCGATTAACGTTGACGTTAACGTTGACGTTGACTGCCATCCGGAGGCAAGTTTTCGTCTTCGTTTTCGTTATCGTTTTCTCGATTACGGGAGCAAAGGTAGGGCTATCTGCGGGGGTGGCGAAAATTTCGTATCACCGCTTCCTGTTTCTGCGAGTATTTACGCAAAACACGCAGCATTCTGCGTGTTTCGGTCTTCCCTCCGCCAAAATGCTGCGTGTTTTTGCCAGATTGCTGCGTGTATTTGCTGCGTGTTTTTAGAATTGCTGCGTGTTTTTCACTTAAGTGCCTCAAATACAGCGTTTGCGATATTTACATAGGCATCATACCTACTCCCTTTCACAGGGGCATCATCTTCTCTCCAGTCCTTCACGGCATAGCGAAACGAGTCCACCTCGATGCGGTAAAGCTCTGATTTCGTGGGCAGCGCCTCATGGTCAGGCACCGTAGAGTGTACCATGCGCACAAAGTCACTATGGCTGTTCGCCTCTATCAGCTTCTCGTCCAGCAAGGCACGATACACAGCATACCACTGGCGCTTCTGCTTCACCTTGGGCGCCACCTTGCGCACGGCACGCATCATGCGCTCCACCTTGTCCTCAGCCACAGGCGTAGCATAGTCGGGAGACATGCTCACCAGGTAGTTCAGCTCGCGGTATGAGCCACGCTGCGCCTTCTTGCGGATGCGCGCCACGCGCCCCGTGATGTAGGCCCTGTCATACTTCTCCATCAATATAGGCTGGAAGCTCCTATTTTGCGGCACCAGCCAATGGCGCCCGAAGGTATCGGTAAAGTACATCTTCACCGTGCTTGCTCCATCGACCACAGCCACCACGATATCGCCATCGTTGGCCACCGAGGTAGCCTGCACATCGAGCTGGTCGCCATCATCGATGCCCGCATCCGTCATCGAATCACCCTTGACGCTGAGCGTATAGTAAGCCTCCACGCCCGGCATGTCATGGGGCAACAGCATATAGCCATCAGGCACACAATCAAGCAACTCGGTAGGATTGCCACACGGCACTCTACCGTCAAAATAGGGCACAGGGGTGTCACACAGTCTCGGATTCCAGCCCTGTTCATCGAGCAGGCGCAATGTCTCGCGCAAATGCTCGGGTACTCGTAGTAATTCTTGTTCGGTCATAACAATCTTTTTTTTTGTAATTCGGGTGCAAATATAATGCCTACCTGTCCCATTGCTTGGGACACCTCCAAAAAATTTTTTCGAGCAAAATTCACACCCCTTCGCCGCAGCCCTTTGCAAGCGACTGACGCTCAATTAGTCCGGATTAATTTAAAAAACCGAGTATGTTATACAACATATTTTGCATTTTTTTTACTCCTCCGAAACGGGGGTGTCAGATTGCAAAATCGGGAGTTTCCTTACCTCTTATCGCAATGTCGGCAGCCCCAATGACCTCACCGCTCATCCGTGTTCCGTGGCGGTTATCTTTTTGTTTTCCCCACTGATTTCACGGATTATTTGTGTCCATCCGTGGGCGGCTATCTTTTCTCCCACTGATTTCACGGATTTTCACTGATTATTTCTCTCAGCGTGAGGCTTATTATATACGAACAATGGGAGCCGCGCTCCCATTGTTCTGTTTTCGTCTTCGTTTTCGTTAGTTTCCCTCTTCCCTCTTCCCTCTTCATGGTCTATCCCTTGTGTTGCTCAAGAAAAAATTGTTTCTGCTGTTCGATCTCTTGTCGCAACTCTTCTTCTGTAGGCATATAGGTCATATATTTCGCAGCAAATATCTGTTCGCTCTCATGAAGCACCGAATAGCGTGCTATAGTATTGTCGGTATCAGTACAAAGCAGGACTCCTATAGTTGGTAAGTCATCGGCACCCTTCACCAAATCATCATACATACGTACATACATATCCAATTGTCCTATGTCCTGATGGCTCAAACGATGTGTTTTAAGTTCAAAAATCACAAATCGTTTCATCTTGAAATTATAAAACACCAAATCAATATAGAAATCCGATGTGTCAGTCACGATATGCTGTTGGCGTTCGACAAAAGCAAATCCGCGTCCCAACTCCAATATAAACTTCTCCAGATTATCTATCAATGCTTGCTCCAGTTCTGATTCCGAATAGATGACATTGCGATGAAATCCCATAAATTCAGCCACCATAGGATTCTTGATATACTCAAGAGGTGCTTTATCAGACATAGGCATGATATCCTTTGCATCAGCTTCCAACTGTGCAGCCAACCGACGTTCAAAATACTGTGTCGAGATATTGCGGTCAAGTTCCCTAACACTCCACATATTGTGTGAAGCATTCTCTAAATACCACATACGCGCCTCTGGGTTAGCCACGGACAACACGCGCCGTATGTGCGACCACTCCAGATTATGAACACGCGTGTTCACAATCTCCATATCGGGGAAGAGCAAATAGAATTTTCTATAGTAGTCCAGGTTGCGTTTACTATAGCTGCTACCATACGTTGGCACCAACGTTTCTGCCAAATTCTTGATAAGCTGCTTGCCATAAGCTGCGCGGGCTTCGCCAAACTGCTCTTCCTCAACGATTCGCCTGCCCACATTCCAAAATGTAGTGATAGATATTTGCCCCACAGATGCATAGGCCTGTTGTCTACCCTTCTCAATAATAGAATGTACATCTGAGATGAACTCACCCGATATTGCTAATGGATTATATTTGTCCTGGATCTCTTTCATACAATCGACCAATTTTTCTCTTTTCTACCGCGAAGATACTACATATTCTCTAATCTTCCCTCACGGAGCACCGTTTTTCTCTCACTGATTGCTCTTGTTTGTTCCCACTGATTATTTGTGTCCATCCGTGGGCGGCTATCTTTTCTCCCACTGATTTTACGGATTTTCACTGATTATTTTCTCTCACAGAGTGATTCTTCTTTCTCGCGGAACTCTTTATTCTCACTTCGCAGAAACGCAGACTTCTCACACGGAAATTATTTTAGCTCACGCAGACGCCGCAGACTTTCGCAGATAGACTTCGCCTTTGGCTTCGTACTCCTTGGGAGAACTAAAGTTCTCGTCGTCGCAACCGACGCTTTCATACCGCGTCGGTCTCACGGAGTGTCTTTATTTGGCACACAAAATTCACAGACTTTTCACGCGCTCCGCTTGTGATAGCCATCCGGTAGGTACACGCACGTTTACGATGCGTGCTTCTGTGTCAGTCTGTGCAGTCTGTGTGAGACCTAAAACAATTCTCTGCGTGAGGCTTATCCAGAGGTCTATATACGAACAATGGGAGCCGCGCTCCCATTGTTCTGTTTTCGTCTTCGTCTTCGTTTTCGTTAGTTTAACTCTTCCCTCTTCACTCTTAAAACTCTTCCCTCTCAAGATTCCTCCTTCTTATTTAGCAGTAGGCCGTCCTTTGCATTCATGGGAGATATCACAGCCTTGCCTGTTTTCTCCTCCAGTTCCATGCGTGCATTGCGCGCAATCTCGCCGCCTTGTCGTGCCACCTGCATATGTTCGCCGAATGTCTCAGGATTGCGACTCTCCGAGATTTCTTTGGTAGAAAGTTCGGCAAGCATGTTTAGCACCAATTCCTTGGAATGTCTTTTGAGACAGACTCCTTTGTGCCGATAAACCGGCAGTCGTCGCAACCGACGCTTTCATACCGCGTCGGCATATTATCGCGCAAGTTCTCCTTCTTCAGCCCTTTGAATCGTTTGTATTCGCGAGCAGTCATGTCGGCCCATGTCTGATAGATGACATCAGTGAGTGTGGCAAACTGCACACCCTCCTGCAAGCCGTGTCGTTTCCACTCGTCGGTGAGTTCCTTGCGTATCTCAATGGATTTCAGGCGTTGGTTAATCCAGTTGTCCGAATATCCCAGTCGCTTGTAATCCATCAATGCCTGGTTAATAGACAATTCAGGGTCTTGCATCTGGTCGAGGCGCTCGGCTGCCACGCGTGCCATCCACAATTTGAAAGGTTCGGCCTTGGGTGAAGGGATGGACTGGATGATGCGGAACACCGCTTCGGTGTCGGCAGCTAATGTCTTACGTTTTTTTCCAGTTTCGGTAAGCATCGCTACCTGGGGACAATTTGTCCCCACGAACGCAGCCAACTGTGGGTCGCGCTTACGCATCTTCTTAAGATAGTCGGTAGGGTTAGCGCTATCGGTCAACACCTCCACCACATCAACAATAGAGAAGTACCACTTCTCCTGCTGGTCGTCCCACACGGTACGCACCCTCTTCTCTTCGAATAGCTTTATTGCATTATGCTGTGTCATATAGTCGTTGTTCGGTTTCTGCCTTTTCTACCGCGAAGATACTACATATTCTCTAATCTTCCCTCACGGAGCACCGTTTTTCTCTCACTGATTGCTCTTGTTTGTTTCCACGGATTATTTGTGTCCATCCGTGGGCGGCTATCTTTTCTCCCACTGATTTTACGGATTTTCACTGATTATTTTCTCTCACAGAGTGATTCTTCTTTCTCGCGGAACTCTTTATTCTCACTTCGCAGATACGCAGACTTCTCACACGGAAATTATTTTAGCTCACGCAGACGCCGCAGACTTTCGCAGAAGGCGAGTCGCTACGCCCTCGCACCTCCGGGATGCTAACACTCGGCTGACAGCCGACACACGCAAGTGAAACGATGCGTGCTTCTGTGTCAGTCTGTGCAGTCTGTGTGAGACCTAAAACAATTGTCAGCGTGAGACTTATCCAGAGGTCTATATACGAACAATGGGAGCCGCGCTCCCATTGTTCTGTTTTCGTCTTCGTCTTCGTTTTCGTTAGTTTAACTCTTCCCTCTTAACTTTTAACTCTTCACTCTTAAAGCTCTTCCCTCTTAAAGCGGAGGGGCTTCTTCATGGGAATGCTTGTTTTGAGTGTAGGGGGGTAGGGGGATGGATGTTATTGATTCGCTTTACATTCATCGCACTCGCTATTCTCGCCTGTGTGGGTCAAAGTGATGCTCTTGAATTCGTTTTCAAACTTGAACTTCCAAATGTTATTCGTCAAATCCGGCGCAGGTACGTTGCTTTCGTTCATTTGTCCGCAGTTGATAAACAAATCACAGCCATCTACCTCTTTACCGACCTGAGCAAACATAACATCGTCCGTCTCATTCACTTCTTTAACTACCGTACCAAATGTAATTGTTTTCAAAAACCAAGTTTTGCAAAAAGCCTCATTCCCAATTTTCGTTACTTTCGGAAGGTTGATGCTGTTAAGGGCGTATGCTTCATAAAACTCTTGTTCTACAATCTCCGTAACATCTTGAAGAATCAA
>JAFZFF010000009.1 GCA_017556045.1 Bacteroidaceae bacterium
ACGTAATCCTCCGCTGGACATACGTATCACTCACCAACCCCGAGTACCGTTGGAGATTCATCGACTGCGGCGAGCTCAAGTGGGGTCGTCCTGCATTCTACATCCAGAGCGCAGTGACTGGCGGTTACGTAACACGTACTGTTGAGAGTGGTGCTACAATCTTCTTGTCAGAGGATTCTACAGCTACACGTCCTTACGACGTATTCTTCAAGGCTGGTGGTAAGGTAGCTCTCACCGATACACACTGGTCAGCAGGTGACGCTGCTCTCCACCCCAACAGCCACGGTGGCGGTGCTGCTGCTAACAAGGGTCGCAACATGATCACTTGGGGTCAGCACGACGCAGCTTCTGCAATGTACGTAGTTGAGGCTGAGAAGTACATCACTGACGTAGTATACTCTATCAATGGCATCGAGAACATCGACGTAACAGACGAGTTCGTTGCACCCGCAGTGAAGGGTACATTCGACCTCTTCGGCCGTCGCGTAATGACTCCTGCTACTACAGGTATCTACATCATCGATGGTAAGAAGACTGTTGTTAAGAAGTAATTCTCTTAACATACGATAAATGAAAGGGCATCCCATGCGGGGTGCCCTTTTTGTTTTTAGGGTAATCTGAGTGAATTGTGAAAAAATATTAAATAGGCTTTGCGATTTCGCTTGTAATATAGTATCTTTGTGGCGTGATTGCAAGGTTTGCTTTGCAAAATAAAAGGATGTAGGTAGGTATTAGCAAGAAACAATCAATAACTAATAATTAATTAATCAATTCCAAATTACTAACTTAAAAGAAGTGTAGTATGAAGAGAAATTTACGTGCTTTATGCTTGGCGCTCGCAGCTGCTGTCTGTTCAGTGAGCTTTGCCCAAGTGCAGAATGTGACCAACAAAATGGTCAACCCCGACATGGAAAAGGGTATCATCGGGTGGGATCTCACCTTCGATAGCCATGTTTGGAAACGTCAGGTCAAGACTGCATTGACCTATCATGGATTTAGCGGTGTATGTATTGAGAACTGGAAGAGCGATGCTACTACCGGACTCACTGACAACACCATCTCACAGACCATTACTGACCTTCCCAATGGTACTTACGTGTTTGGTGCGTATGCTGTGGCTGCAGTGAGGGATGCTGTGGAGAACCGCGAAATCGTAGAAGGTGCTTATCTCTTTGCCAATGAGGCTGAGGTGGCTGTGGCTACCAACTGGCCCGAGGTGACTGATATGAAGTGGTCACACCCCGCTAAGTTTAACGTAGCTGTACGCGTTACCGAAGGTACTCTGACCGTAGGTATGAAGGCTGTGGAGACTAACGCTAACTTCTTGATGTTGGACAATGCTACTCTCTACTTCTTCGGTGAGACAGAGCCTGAGGCTGCTCTCGATGAGATGGCTAAGCTCGATATTGCTGCTTCGGTAGCTATCGCAGACACCTGCAAGACTCACAAGATGCATGCTGACTCATTGCTCTACCTCGAGGAGCAGATCGCTGCTGCCAGCGAGATCAGTGGCGCTGCTAACGCATACGAGATTGACGAGAACGTATGGTATGCTTCACGTCTGGCTCGCAAGTCTATCGCTGACTATCGTAACCTGAAGGCTGCTTTCGATGCTGCTAAGGCAGTCTCTGAGATGGAGTGGTCTGAGGCTGTAGATGCTGCTGTAGAGTCGCTGAAGGCTCTCGTTGAGGAGTGTGAGGCGCTGTATGAGGCTGGCTCTGCTGACCGTCTCTTGATCGAGGCTAAGATCGCTGAGCTCACTGAGGCTACTGCTTACGTAGAGCTCGACGCTGCATATACCAAGATGGATGCTCTCAATGAGATACTTGACGAGATGGAGCCCGGTGATAACGTAGGAGACTACTCAGAGGAGATGATCTTGCGCATCCAAGACCTCATCGAGGAGATCGGTGGCGTGCTCGGTGAGTCAGAGTCTGGCTTGTCAGCTGTCACTGCTCAGGAGATGTGTGACAGCTTGTACGCACTCATTCAGGATGTGCTCGACAATCCCATCAGCTATGATGAGTTCCCCATCACCATTCCTCGCGGTTCTGAGAGCTTGCACAACAAGCAGGTGTTGAAGGGTGCTGTACTCGATGAGAATAGCCTCGTATACTATAAGTCTAAGACCTATAGCTTCCAGTATCCCTTGTCAAGAATCCGCTTTATCGTAAGAGAGAATGGTAGCAATGCGCTTCAGAATGGCTATCCCTACATCGCTATCTCTGAGTTTGCTATGTATGACGCTGAGGGTAACCAGATTGAGCTCTCTAAGGATATGATCACCTCTAATGCTTGTCATAACACCATTAACCCCACAGCTCCTGACGGTGCTGGTATCCCTGGTCTTATCGATGGCAACACTGGCACATTCTTCCACTCTGCTTGGAAGAACGGTCCTGCTGACTATCACTATCTCGAGGTAACTCTCCCCGAGGGTAAGTACAATGCATTCAGCTTCTCTATGACAGCTCGTAGTAGCAGCGAGTTGCACTCAGGTCAGTTCCCCGCAGTGCTCGAGATTACCTATATCTCTGACGCTATCACCAACCTGCAGGCTGTAGCTGCTGTGGCTCGTGAGATGCACCCTGTACAGGGTATCATCCCCGGTTTCGTAAACTATGATCCCGCATCATTCTATGCTGCAGTAGAGGCTGCTGAGGCATTGCTCGCTGCAGATAAGGCTGCTGAGCATGAGGTAAATGCTGCTATCGAGACCTTGCAGGCTGAGATCGCCAAGGCTAACGCTAATGTAATCTTGCCTGAGGCTGGTAAGAAGTACCGCATCGTAAACGGTGGTGGTGGCTTCATGACTAAGCAGGGTATCCACAAGGCTATGACCGTACAGAATGACTCTACTCACTACTATCAGCTGATGTGGGAGACTGCTGCTGCCGACAGTGCATCACAGCTCTTCAGCTTCGAGGTGATGGAGAACGAGGAGGGTAAGTACTACTACTCAGTGAAGCACGAGGCTACTGGCAGATATATCAGCGACTACATCGATGCTGATGGCATATACACTGTAAACGCATTCAGCGTACAGGAGGAGAAGGATACTGTAGAGCTTCGTCCTCTCGGCTATGGCCAGTTTGGTATCTACTGTGGTGAAGCTACTGGTAAGACCAACTCTAACCAGATGCACCCCAACGGCCACAGTAGCGGTGCTGGTTCAGGTAGCTCTGTCATCAAGTGGAAGTCAAACTTCAATGACTGGTCTGCATGGTATATTCGTGAGATGAGCGAGCTCCCCTGCGCTACCAAGAGCATCTCTGACCTCAAGTTTGAAACAGCTCCTATCCACCTCTACGAGGGTATGAACAGCTTGTCTATCAAGGCTGACAAGGAGTGTGTATTCAGCGACTTCGTACTCTATGATATCTATGGTAAGGTAGTTCCCACTATCGTATCTAAGAACGATACTGCTACTACAGTGCTCATCGATACTGCTATCATCGAGTCATTCTCATTCTCATTCACCAATGCTGAGAAGGTTTCTGAGGTTACTATCCTCGGTTGCGCAATGTCTAAGATCGGTGAGCTCCAGACTGCTTATGATGAGGCTTTGGCTGTAGCTCCTGTTCATGGTGACGAGGTAGGTCAGGTAAGCGACGTATCTGAGTATGAGGCTGCACTTGCTGCTGCTAAGAATATCTTGGATAATGGTGGCTCTGACGAGGAAATCCTCAACGCTGTAGCTCTGCTCGACTCTGCTCTTGCTCACCTCAAGGTGAACTGGCCCACTAGCGATAAGGAGTACTTCATCCTCTTCAATGACCCTGCATTTAAGGAAATCAATGGTTTGGATATGGGTATCTTCGCTAAGGGTGAGTCAATCCTCTGGACATACCTCCAGCCCCAGGATAACAAGTTCCTCTGGAAGTTCAATCAGGCTGGTACTAAGGATGGTGATCCTATCTACCACATCCAGAACGTAGAGTCTGAGTTGTACATCGGTGCTTATGCATACCTCAAGAAGGATCTTCCCATGGTAGATATCAACAGTGCTGACATCATGACCTACCGCATCTATGTCGAGGGTGGTGAGAGCGTGATCCGCGCTACAAAGTGGTCTAACACCTATCTCTATCCGAAGAACAATAGCAATGGTGCTGGCGTGTACGGTACTGTATACTACTGGAGCACAACATATGGTTCTCCCTCTGTAGTACGCGTAGTAGAGAAGGAGCGTTACCTCAGCGAGCTCATCGCAAACATCGAGGATATCGAGGTGGTTGATGAGTATGTAGCTCCTGCAGCTAAGGGCATCTACGACCTCTTCGGTCGCCGCATCGAGGCTCCTGCTGCTACAGGTATCTACATCGTAGATGGTAAGAAAGTTTTGGTTAAGCGAGAGCAGAAGTAAGCTTGCTTACATTATGCCGAGCGCAAAAAACTAAGACGAAGTCAAGAAGGTAATTAAGAAGTAATTCTCTTAGTTCTCTAAATAAGAAAGGGCATCCCATGCGGGGTGCCCTTTTTGTTTGTAAGCTTCACAGTTCACAGCTCATTTCTCATAGCCCATAGCTCAAGCTTTATAAGCTCTCAGCTCTACATCTTCTCCATATACTCCTCGATCTGCTTGATCTCTTTCTGGCGTTTCTTGAGTACCCCGCGATACTGTGTGACGTACATGGTATCGATGTATTGTATGGTGTTGCCTTGGCGGTCAATCCTTGTAGAGGCCTCTTTGGCCAGCTCGAGTGAGGATAGGGCCTTGTCGATGCTATCGGTCATCTCATAGTAGAGAGCCATGTTAAATGCTCCCTCAAAGCGCTGCATACGGCTCTTGCTCTGCAGGAGTTTGCGCCAGTGTGTGGCAGCCTCTTCCCAGTAGCCCTCATTGACGTATACCTTGGCTTCGCGCAGGTTATAGTTGAAGCGGTCGTAATAGAAGATGCGCTCGCGCTCCTTCCAGGTGGGGAGGTAGGGCTCGATGGCACTCTTGGCAAGTTGGCCAGGCACTAAGGGTATGAGCTCTGCTATCTCATCGGTGTTGTCGACCCAGTACTCAAGGATCTCCTTGTCGATGACGCTTGCTACTGACGTACCGTTCTTCTCGGGGGTGTAGATGCGTGAGCAGAGGTAGGCATTGAGCGGACGTGAGATGAGGCGTGAACCTGGATTGTAGATGAGACAGGCGAAGTCGATAGAGTAGATCATCTCTACATCGAGCAGTTCGCATAGGTCATGAACCTCCTCTTGCGATAGCAGGTGTGTGCCTGTGCTGTCGGGGTGATAGAGCACCGAGTCGAGCACTGCCACGCGGTCCATCATGTTTGCATTGGCAAATGTGAGTGCTACCTCTTCCTTGATGGTGTCAGCGTCGCATGGGAGTACGATGGTGTAGTGGTCGGCCACTACGACATTGTTTTGGCTAAAGTTGCTGACCACACCTACACTACGCACTGCATGATCAGGCATGATCTCAGGCGGTAGCATCTGCTCAACATTAAGATACATGATCTCAGAGCATGAGGCGAGTAGGAGGGTGAGTAGGAGGGCTTTCTTCATGAGGGTTGAGGGTTTTTCTAACGCAAAGATACTTACAAACGAGCAAGATATATGAAACTTGTTTCATAATTTTTACAGCGAGTGCAGTGTGTCTTCGCGTTTCTAACGCAAAGGTAAGAAATATGTATTAAATAGGATTGAGGAAATTCCCTCAAGTTTTTGGGGAAATTTCCTCAATTTTGCAAAAGAGCGATGTAGAGTGAAAAACAAAAGTGAAGAGGAGAGTACCGTATGGCGACTCTTCGCTCTTCACTTATCACTTTTTTACTCAATTAGAGGTCCTTACCGTGGCAGTTCTTAAATTTCTTACCGCTACCACAGGGGCAGGGATCGTTACGTCCTACGGTGTGCTCTGCACGGATGGGCTCGCGGCGCTGTGCACGGGTGTCGTGCTGTGCTGCTGCCTGCTGGTTGCGGTCACCGAGCTCGGCCTTGTTCTCCTGATACTGCGGACGACGCTGAGCGGCAGGTGCTTCGGCAGGAGCTGCGTTCACTTGCTCGGGCTCGCGCATGGGAATCTGTCCGCGCATGAGGATAGAGAGGGTCTTATCGTTGATCTTATTGACCATAGCGTCAAAGAGGTTCACCGACTCGAGCTTGTAGATGAGGAGCGGATCCTTCTGCTCGTAGCTGGCGTTGCGCACAGAGTGCTTCAGCTCGTCGAGCTCGCGGAGGTTCTCCTTCCAAGCATCGTCGATGACGTGCAGCATGATAGCTTTCTCGAAGGCCTTCACTACCTCCTTACACTCGCTCTCGTAGGCAGCCTTGAGGTTACAGGGAATCTGGTATACGCGCTTACCATCGGTGATGGGCACGAGGATGTTCTCGAAGCGTGATCCCTGTGTCTCATATACCTGGCGGATGACGGGGTTAGCGATCTGTGCGAGGCGGTCCATCTTACCCTTGAAGTTCTTCATCGCAGCGTTGAAGGCGAGCTCTACCAGCTCGGGAGTCTTCTTAGCATTGTAGTCCTCCTCGGTGAAGGGGCACTCGAGTGCCATCACGCGGAAGAGCTCCATGCGGATGCCTTCGTAGTCGTTGTTCTCGATGATGCTCTCGCAGCGCTCCCAGATCATGTTGGCAAGGTCCATACCGATACGCTCACCCATGAGTGCGTGGCGGCGCTTGGTATATACTACGGTACGCTGCTTGTTCATCACGTCGTCATATTCGAGCAGGTGCTTACGTGTGCCGAAGTGGTTCTCCTCTACCTTCTTCTGAGCGTTCTCGATGCTCTTAGAGATCATCTTGTGCTCCAGCATCTCGCCCTCTTGGAAGCCGAGCTTGTCCATCACGTTAGAGATACGGTCGGCAGCGAAGAGACGCATGAGGTTGTCCTCGAGTGATACGAAGAATACTGATGAACCGGGGTCACCCTGACGACCGGCACGTCCGCGGAGCTGACGGTCTACACGACGGCTCTCGTGGCGCTCGGTACCGATGATAGCGAGACCACCTGCGGCCTTCACCTCATCAGAGAGCTTAATATCGGTACCACGACCTGCCATGTTGGTAGCGATGGTCACGGTGCCCTTGAGACCAGCCTTGGCCACGATGTCGGCCTCCTTCTGGTGCAGCTTAGCGTTCAGTACATTGTGCTCGATCTTGCGCATGGTGAGCATACGGCTCAGGAGCTCACTGATCTCCACAGATGTGGTACCCACGAGTACGGGACGACCTTCGGCCACCATCTTCTCTACCTCAGCGATCACGGCATTGTACTTCTCGCGCTGGGTCTTATAGATGCGGTCGTTCATGTCGTTACGTGCGATGGGGCGGTTGGTGGGGATTACCACCACGTCGAGCTTGTAGATGTCCCACAATTCGCCTGCCTCAGTCTCAGCAGTACCGGTCATACCAGAGAGTTTGTGGTACATACGGAAGTAGTTTTGCAGGGTGATGGTAGCGAAGGTCTGTGTAGCAGCCTCTACCTTCACGCGCTCCTTGGCCTCGATAGCCTGGTGCAATCCGTCGCTATAGCGGCGACCCTCCATGATACGTCCTGTCTGCTCGTCAACGATCTTCACCTCTCCCTGCTCGGTCACGATATACTCGGTGTTCTTCTCAAACATGGTATATGCCTTGAGGAGCTGGTTGATGGTGTGTACGCGCTCACTCTTCACGGCGTAGTTGGTGAAGAGCTCGTCCTTCTTCTGCAAGATCTCTTCCTCGCTCATGCCGCTATTGTCGATAGCAGCCATCTCTGAAGCGATGTCGGGGAGCACGAAGAGTGTGGGGTCAGCGGCGTTACCGGTGATGAGCTCGATACCCTTGTCGGTGAGGTCCACACTGTTCATCTTCTCATCGATGACGAAGTACAGGGGCTCTACAGCCTCGGGCATACGGCGGTTGTTCTGTTCGATATATATAGCCTCAGTCTTGAGCATACCGGTCTTGATACCTGGCTCACTGAGGAACTTGATCAGGGGTTTGTTCTTGGGCAATGCCTTGTGGCTGCGGAAGAGGGCAAGGAATCCTGCCTCTACCTCGGCCTGGTTTTCCGAGTAGATGAGCTTCTTAGCCTCAGCGAGCAGCTGTGTAGCGAGGCGCTTCTGAGCCTCTACGAGACGCTCTACGAGGGGGCGGAGGTCTTCGAAGAGCTGGTCACCCTTCTTGGGCACGGGACCTGAGATGATGAGCGGTGTACGCGCATCGTCAATAAGTACCGAGTCTACCTCGTCCACGATAGCGTAGTTGTGGCGGCGCTGTACGAGGTCAGCAGGCGATGATGCCATGTTGTCACGCAGGTAGTCGAAGCCAAACTCATTGTTCGTACCGAAGGTGATATCTGCGAGGTAAGCCTGGCGGCGAGCCTCAGAGTTGGGCTGATGCTTGTCGATGCAGTCTACCGACAGTCCGTGGAACATGTAGAGCGGACCCATCCACTCTGAGTCACGCTTAGCGAGGTAGTCGTTCACCGTCACCACGTGTACACCGTTGCCTGTGAGGGCGTTGAGGAATACGGGCAATGTAGCCACGAGGGTCTTACCCTCACCGGTAGCCATCTCGGCGATCTTACCCTTGTGCAGTACCACACCACCGAAGAGCTGTACGTCGTAGTGTACCATGTTCCAGAAGGTCTCGTTACCACCAGCCTGCCAGTGTTTGGTGTAGATGGCCTTGTCCTCCTCGATGCGTACGAAGTCCTTCGTAGCAGCCAGGGCGCGGTCCATCTCAGTAGCGGTCACTACGATCTCCTCGTTCTCGGTGAAGCGCTTAGCGGTCTCCTTCACGATGGCGAATGCCTCAGGCAACACCTCGTCGAGAGCCACCTCATACTTGTCGAGCACGGCAGTCTCCAGCTTGTCTATCTCGTTGAAGAGCTGTTCGCGCTCCTCGATCTCTGTCTCCTCTACTTTAGCTTTCAGTGCAGCGATCTTCGCATTCTCCTCTGTGGCCGACTGCTTGATACGCTCCTTGAGTTCCTGCGTCTTGGCGCGCAGCTCGTCGTTCGTCAGCTTCTCGATGTCGATGTAGGCCTTCTTCACCTTCTCTACCCATGGCTGTATCTCGCGCATGTCTCGAGTGTTCTTGTTGCCGAACAACTTTCCAATAAGTTCGTTAAATCCCATAAATGTATTTCGTTTGTTATTAATTATTCCATTACTCTCATCCTCCTGCAACAATCGCGCCAATGTGGGCACATTGCCAGTCTCGATGCAATATTGGCACAAATGCAGACATTTCTTACACATCTCTCCATCCTCGTGCCAAAGCCGCAAAGGTACAAAAAAAAATGTAAAATCAGATAGTCAAGCCCTTTAGATTTAGCTTTTATGCCCCGTTTTGCGAATAATTGAATGTTTTTTGCCGATTTTTCTTTGTTTTTCCAAAATATGTATACTTTTGCACTCAGATTTTGATTTGCGAAACACCAAAGAGGCTTATAATCATGAAGAAACTCATCACACTGATAGCAGCCCTGCTGCTCACCATCGGCGTCCGTGCCGACGACCACCAGATCACCTTCGGCGAGCTCCCTAAGAATGCCAAGATATTCGTGCTCACCTACTTCAAGGACGTCCCCTTCAAGGAGGTTGTCATCGAGCGTCGCGCCAGCCTCGCTCAGTACGAGGTGAAGCTCGAGAATGGCCTCAAACTCCAGTTTGACCGCATGGGCTTCTGCACCGAGATAGAGGCCAAGCGAGGCTCTGTGCCCGCCGAGGTGATGCCCAAGAAGATCGTTGCCACCGTGGCCAAGCACTTCCCCGACTGCCTCGTCAAGAAGTTTGAAAACAATGGCCGCATGTACGAGGTCATCCTCGATAGCGGTGTCGTCCTCACCTTCAACACCACTCTCCGCCTTATCGACATCGATGAAGAGTAGCCTATAGAGGCATATCCATCTACTATGATCAGAGCAATTCTCGTGTTGGCCCTCGCTGTACTTGGCCTGATGCCGTCACCGGCGCAGCAGGTGGGCGAAGCCGCCGAGGGTCAGCTCTTGCTTGCCGACCCCTTCTTGCTTAAGGATCGAGGCTGGTACTATATCTATGGCACCCACGCAGCCGATGGCATAGTCGTATATCGCTCTCGAGACCTGAAGTCGTGGAGTGGCCGCTGCGGCAATGCCCGTGAGCGCCTGGCCCTGCATAAAGACGATGTGTGGGGCGATAAGATGTTCTGGGCCCCCGAGGTCTACAAGGTGGGCGATCGCTACCTGATGACATACAGCTGCGAGGAGCACATCTGCTATGCCGAGTCGTCCTCACCCATGGGCCCCTTCGTGCAACGTCTGCGCCAGCCCTATTTGCCTCAAGAGAAGGGTATCGACTCATCCATATTCATCGACGACGATGGCCGTGCCTACATGTTTTGGGTACGCTTCACCAATGGCAATGCCATCTGGGTGGCCGAGATGAGCGACGACCTGCGTCATGTCAAGCTGGAGACCGCTCGCCACCTGCTCGATGCCCAGGAGGGTACGTGGGAGCATCTGATGGGGCGTGTTGTCGAAGGTCCTACCGTGATGAAGCTGGGTCATAAGTACTATCTCACCTATAGTGCCAATGACTACCGCAGTCAAGACTACGGTGTAGGCCTTGCCGTGGCCGACACCCCTATGGGGCCCTACCAGCGCTACGAGGGTAACCCCATCCTCCATCGCCACATGGGCTACTATGGCACGGGCCACCACGCCCTCTTTAGCGACAGACGTCGCCACTACATCATCTACCATGCCCACCACAGCGACACCCGCGTACACCCGCGTCAGACGCTGATAGCCCCGCTCTTCATCAAGCGCGATAGAGGCAGACGCCGTGCCGATGCTCACCCCCTGAGCGTATCATCCGAGCTCATCATCCCGATGGTGGCGGAGTAGGGCGATGAGGAGTCAAGTTTTTTACCCCAAGCACCCCATTTTAAGGTGACAAAAGTTTATTTTCGGGGTGGCATGGCAGAGCGAGCGGAGCTCGCTAATGGACAATGGATAATGGATAATTGATAATTCGCCTCCGGGCTTTATTAAACGTGAGCCTTATATCGAACTTACGTGAAAAATATATCGCAGGTGCGTAATAATTTTATTGCATGTGTAGAAATTTTATATTTGATGTATGCACCTGACGGATTGGAC
>JAFZFF010000051.1 GCA_017556045.1 Bacteroidaceae bacterium
CCACCAAATGTTGCGCGCCATCTCGCTCAAGCATGCAAGCTCAGCGGGAATGTGCGACTTAACGTTCACCTCTTTCCAAGCAGGTGCGTTTGAATTACTAACTTTAATTTTCATATCACAATAGTTAACTAATGATTGTTTTCTATTTTATTTCTTGAGGAGTTTGGGAGTGAAGGAGTCGTCGCTTCGCTAAGGAGTGCAGACAATAGTTTGTGCACTGAGTTTTCCTTATTCGTAAGTAGTATCTAAACTCCTAAATCGCAGAAGAAACATTTGTCTGAACTTCTGTACTCCTGTACTCCTTTAAATTACTTCACTTTGCTCAAAGCAATATCGTATGCCTCGAGATAATATTTCACAAACTTATCCCAGAGAGCCTTCTTGGCGATAGCAGCAGCACGACGACGCAGGTCAGCTACGAGCTTGTCATCCATCTTGGTGAAGGCGAGGATAGTGTTCTTGATCTCGTCAGCAGCTTCGTTCCAGTTGCTATCGGTACGATGCACTACCTTTACACCATCTTCGAGCTGGCTATACTCACCCTTGAGCGAGTTTGCCCAAAGGCCGAAACCTGCGAGGTCGGTAGTGATGGTAGGCACGTGGAAAGCTACGCTCTCGAGCGGAGTGTAACCCCAAGGCTCATAGTATGAGGGATATACTGCGAGGTCATCACCGGGCAACAGATCGTAGTAAGGCATATTGAAGATGCCGTCGTTACCATTGAGGTAGCAGGGCACGAAGATTACCTTCACACGACTATTGGGGTTGTTATCAAGGCCGATGGCACGCATCATTGAGAGCGCCTTGTCATCGTCCATGTTATAGAGCTCATGACTAATCACAGAGGTCTCGAGCGGAGTTACCGAGTTCAAAGGACTCTCGAGGCGCTCCTGCAGATCCTTGCGCGGACCCTTAACCCAAGCAGGTACGTTGATGAATGCCAATACATCGCGGTCGAGTGTAGGTTCATCAGCAAGACGCTTGAGTGACTCGAGCAAGATATCGATACCCTTGTTGCGGAACTCATAACGACCACCGGTAGATACGATGATGGTGTCGTCGGCAAACTCCTGTCCGAGCAACTTGCCAGCTACGTTCAACATCACCTTACGAGCCTCCTTACGCTTAGCGGTGAAGGCAGCGCCCTTGGGTACGAAGTCATCCTCAAAACCATTCACGAGGATCACGTCGGCAGGCTTCTCGAGGAGCTGAGTACACTCCACATCAGTGATTTCGCTCACCGTAGTGAAGCAATCCACGCGATGTGCGCTCTGCTTCTCGATAGAGTGCTTTGACTCCATATTGAGCTCGTTCGCCATCTGGTCGCCATTATAGCCACTCATATAGTCGTAGAGGGGCTTCATGTTACCAGCGATAGAGCGGCCGATAGAGGTAGCGTGAGTAGTGAAGATGGTAGCAATCGAGGGGATCCAGTGCTTCAAGAAGAGTGCACCGAGACCAGTCATCCACTCATGAGCCTGATAGATTACCTTTGGCTCATTGCCCTTCTTCGCCTCCTTGGCTACCACATGCTTGTAGTAGCTCTCAGCCACGCGTGCAGCAGCAAATGAGAACATGCTTGCCTCATCATAGTCGCCATACGCATGCAGTGAGTCTACGGCAAAGAGATTCCATGCATCAGCATAGATCTCGTTCTTTATATTATAATAAGGTGTAAAGTCCACCAATACAGCAATCGGTTCGCCAGGGATATTCCAACGTCCGATACGTATTGCCAAACCTTCTTCGGTCGCTTTTTTGCGCCATCCGGCCAAAAGTCGCTTGTCTTCCTTAAAGAGAGGGTTCTCTACATCCTTCCAGAGTTCGGGACCTATAAACACCAACTGGGCATTTGTCTTTGTCAAGATTGTTTTTGCCCTTGTAGATAGCACCGTATAGATGCCTCCAACCTTATTGCAAACCTCCCAACTAACCTCAATGATGTGGTCGGGAGTCATCCTATTTACGCTCATTTAATACCTATTTTCAAATTTGAAGCTGCAAAGGTACAAAAATATCGAAGATTACAAAAAGGAAAACACAAAAATGCACGGGATAATCGTAGTTTTTACACTTATAAACAGCTATCATGCTCATTTTGAAACCCTCACATGACACCAGCGGTCACAAATCTTCTCCATTTTGGAAAACATTTTCCATCTCACGAACAAAAATGTTTGGCATTTTCGCCATAAATCCCTATCTTTGCGTGTATTACCAATGACACCATTCGCAACACACAACACACGCAATCTATACAGATGAAAAGAATCCCTCTTTCCTCGTGGCTGATGGCCTCACTGGCAGCCATCGTCATCAGTTGTGGTGGCGGCAAACAAGCCCCTGCCACCTCCCCCACCCTCATCACTACAGACGGCATCCAGCTCATCAAGAATGGTGAGCCCTACCACTTTGTGGGATGCAACGTGTGGTACGCCTCCATCCTCGGCTCTACAGGCCAAGGTGGTGACCGCGCCCGCCTCTGTCGCGAGCTCGACACGCTCAAGGCGTTGGGTGTAACCAACCTCCGCATCCTCTCAGGTCCAGATGCTGGTAGCGACCTGGCCAATCCCGCCAAGCCCTACCTGCAGATAGCACCCGGTGTGCTCAATGACACCATCCTCGAAGGTCTCGACTTCACCATTGCCGAGCTCGAGAAGCGTGGCATGGACGCCGTCATCTACCTCAACAATGCGTGGGACTGGAGCGGTGGCTTTGGCTTCTACCTCAAGGAGCTGGGCTATGGCGACTCACCCAATGCCAATGTCGAAGGAGGCTATGACCGCTATGTCGACTACTGCGCCGACTTTGCGCGCGACACCGTAGCCCAAGCCATGTACTACGACTATGTAGAGCGCATCGTATCGCGCCGCAACACCATCACAGGCCGCCTCTACCGCGACGAGCCAGCCATCATGTCATGGCAGCTCTGCAATGAGCCGCGCCCCTTTGCCAAGGACAACAAGGAGCAGTTTGCCCAGTGGATAGCTCGCGCCGCCGCACTCATCAAGCGCCTCGACCCCAACCACCTCGTATCTACCGGTAGCGAAGGTGCCGTAGGTTGCGAAGCCGACTACGAGCTCTGTGAGCGCATCCATGCCGACCCCAACATCGACTACCTCACTATCCACATCTGGCCTGCCAACTGGGGCTGGGCATCGCGCCTCACCCCCGACGCCGACATCGAGAAGGCGTGCACCAAGAGTAGCCAATATATCGCCAAGCATATCGAGATGGCTCAGCGCATCGGTAAGCCCATGGTCATCGAGGAGTTTGGCTACCCCCGCCAAGACAATCAGTCAGGCATAGGCATCCCCACCGATAGCCGCGACACCTACTACCGCCATATCTTCGGCGAGGTCAAGCGCAGCATCGCCGAGAAGGGTCCCATCGCAGGATGCAACTTCTGGGGATGGAGCGGCACAGGCCGTCCGCGCGACCTCGTGTGGTGCCCTGGCGACGATTACCTCTCTGATCCTCCCCACGAGCCCCAAGGCTGGTACTCAGTCTTCGATTGCGACGCCACCATAGAGATTATCCGTAACTTCTAAATACAAACATATTATATTACATTATGAAGAAAATTATTTACGCAGTAGGCGCATTCCTACTCACTCTCACGAGCTGCACTCAGCCCGAGTCGCTCACCCAGTATGTAGACCCACACATCGGTAGTGGTGGTCACGGACACGTCTTCGTAGGAGCCAGCGTACCCTTCGGTATGGTACAGTTGGGTCCCACCAGTATTAACATGGGATGGGACTGGTGCTCAGGTTACCACCAGTCTGAGGAGACCGTCATCGGCTTCTCTCACACCCACCTCAGCGGCACAGGTATCGGCGACCTCTTTGACGTTACCGTGATGCCCGTCATCGGCGATGTGAAGTACGCACGTGGTACACAGGAAGACCCCGAGAGCGGACTTTGGTCAATGGCCGACCGCACCCAAGAGGTGACACTACCCGGATACTACTCAGTACCTCTGAAGCGCTATGGCGTGAAGGCTGAGATGACCGCTACACCCCGCGTAGGTATCCATCGCTACACCTTCCCCCAGAGCACCGAGGCAGCCCTCGTCATCGACCTCGAGAACGGAGGTTGCTGGGATAAGCCCACCGAGACCTTCATGCAGGCCGAGGGCAACAACCGCATCGTAGGTTACCGCTACTCATCAGGATGGGCAAGAAACCAGAAGGTATTCTTCGTAGCCGAGTTTGCTAAACCCTTCGACACCTTCACCCTCGAAGGCACTGACAATATGTATGGCCGTGCCGCCTTCAACACCAAGGATGGCGAGGAGGTACTCATCAAGGTAGCCCTCTCACCCGTCAGCATCGATGGAGCACGCCTTGCTATGCAGACCGAGCTCCCCGGATGGAACTTCGAGGCTACACGCCGTGCCGCCGTCAAGGCATGGGAGAGCGAGCTCTCACGCGTACGCATCGAGGGTAGCGAAGAGGATAAGCGCATCTTCTACACCGCCATGTACCACGCCATGATGGCTCCCGTGCTCTTCAGCGACGTCGATGGCCACTACCGCGGTGCCGACGACAACGTATACCAGAGCGCTACCACACACTACACCAACTACTCTCTCTGGGACACCTACCGCGCTAAGCAGCCCCTCATGACCATCATCCAGCCCGAGCGTGCAGGCCAGTTCGTAGCCTCTATGGTAGACATCTGCGACCAGCAGGGCGACCTCCCCGTATGGCACCTCTGGGGCAATGAGACCAATTGTATGGTAGGCGACCCCGCCATCCCCGTAGTAGCCGACGGTATCGTCAAGGGCCTCAAAGGCTTTGATCCCGAGAAGGCATTCGAAGCCATCAAGAAGACCGCAGCCAACCCCGAGCGTGGTAAGGGTCTACGTCACCAGTACGGCTATATCCCCTGCAACCTCTTCAACGAGGCCGTAGCTTACGATATGGAGTATGCCCTCGCCGATGGCGCAGCAGCCAATGCCGCTAAGGCACTCGGCAAGCAGGCCGACTACGAGCACTTCACCCGCATGAGCCACTCATACCGCACCTTCTTCGATGCCTCTATAGGCTTCATCCGCGGTGTCGACGACCAGGGCAACTGGCGCACTCCCTTCAACCCCAAGCACTCATCACACCGTGGTGACGACTACTGCGAGGGCAACGCATGGCAATACACCTGGCTCGTACCCCACGACATCGAGAACTACGCCCAGCTCTTTGGCGGCAAGGAGGCTTGCGCAGAGCGCCTCGACTCGCTCTTCCTCACCTCATCACAGCTCGATGGCAATGCCTCACCCGACATCTCAGGCCTCATCGGTCAGTATGCTCACGGCAATGAGCCCAGCCACCACATCATCTACCTCTATAGCATGCTCGGCCAGCCCCACAAGACCGCAGAGCGCGTACGCGAAGTGATGGATATCCTTTACCGCGACGATTACGACGGCCTCTCAGGTAACGAAGACATGGGTCAGATGTCAGCATGGTACATCCTCTCAGCACTTGGTATGTACCAGGTAGAGCCCGCAGGTGCCCGCTACTGGTTTGGCTCACCCACCGTTGACCGTGCTGAGATCCAGGTCGAGGGCGGTAAGTTCATCATCGAGACCATCAACAATAGCGATGAGAACATCTACATCAAGAGCATCAAGCTCAATGGCGAGCCCTATACCCTCCCCTATATCACCCACGCCGATATAGCCAAGGGCGGTACCCTCACCTTCGAGATGAGCAACACCCATTAATTCTCTCTCCCCGAGACGACAATAACAAGAGCGAGTGGTCTTCCCCCGAAGGCCACTCGCTTATTCTTTATTATTGACATCTGATAAAGTCAAAATAGACTCCCATACATAGCTACATTCTTTACGTTCTTCTTGGGAATTGGGTAATAGAATTATAGAGATTGATTAAAAAAATAGGACACTCTACAAAGCCTTCAAGATACGTCTACGCCTATTTCTCAAAGACTTTATCGAGTTTTCTAACGTATCAAAACGAGACGAATAGAAATCCTGTACAAAAATTTTGTGGCAGGTTGACAGGGGAATCTATAGGTTTACTTACAGGAGATTGAAGTCACAAGTATAGACTTTCTCGTTCTCGAAACAAAGTGTCGCCACTTCTTTTTCTTCACTTGCTTCCTGCATATGTGTACAGTTGATAACCAAGGTGAAGAACAATATGAAGAATTCACTCATGAGCATATCTGATAAGATATGCTTGAGAAAAAGAGCACTCATTGAGACCGTAAATGACGAATTGAAGAATATCGCTCAAATAGAACACTCTAGACATAGATCATTTAATAATTTCATAGCAAATGTATTGGGAGCAATCGCTGCATATTGTTTCTTCGAAAAGAAACCCGCCATTGATGTCGAATTAGTCAATGACGGGCAATTCAAATGTTCTAATAATTATATCGAACTCACGTTATTATTACTTTCTGCTAAATATCTACATCCACTCCCAACTTGCAGAAATAGACAAGTTGATTTCTTTATCTCCTTTAATGGATACTTTACTGCAATCCGAGAAAATAAAACACTTCCAGTTTTTACCAGATACCAATAATAACAAAATCCCCACAAGCCTCACAACTCGTGGGGAAATATCCATTATATTTTTTGAATCAAGATGAGTTTCTACTTACATCATCTTGCGAAATACTTGTCGAAGAAGAGAAGGACGAAGTCAAGTGTGGGCACCCAGTATTTCCATGAGTGGTTACCGGGATGTACCAGATACTCGTGTTCGATACCATTCTCTGTGAGGGCACGATGGAGGTTGCAGTTGACCTCGTAGAAGAAGTCTGAGGTACCGCAATCGATGAAGAGGGCCAGACCAGCCTGCTTGAAGAGCTCCATCTGATTCATAATGGTGCGACTCTCCCACTCCTCGGGATAGGCATCCATCTCGCCCAGGCGGCGGTTCATCTCCCAGTTCTTGGGGAACTTGCGGATGTCTACACCACCGCTCATGCTACAAGCGGCTCCATAGACGTCGGGGTGATGTGTAGCTACCCAGAGTGCGCCTTGTCCACCCATGCTTTGGCCTACGATGGCGCGTCCGGTGCGGTCCTTCTCTGTGGCGTAGTGGGTGTCGACGTAGTTGACCAGCTCCTTGGCGATGAAGGTCTCGTAGCGGTATGAGGGGTCGCGCGGACTATCCCAGTACCAGCTATTGTTGCCGTGGGGGCAAACGATGAGGATGCCCTTCTCGTCGGCGATGGTGGCCAGCTCGGGCTTGTGCTTGAACCACGACTCGTGATTGTCGCTATAGCCATGAAGGAGATACACGGTGGGGCATGCCTCGCCTTGTAGAGACTTGTCGGGGACGATACAGATGACGGGCACCTCTTTGTTCATCGAAGGACTATATACCTTCAGGGTGTCTACTCTCGATGCCATGCTCGGCACAAGGGCCAGGAAGCATGTGCTTAGTGCTAGAAAAATTCGTTTCATAGGTCAATAGTTTTATCTGTGTTTTTTAGTTACTTCACTTCCAGGGTCACGATGCTCATGGCGGGGAGCGTCACCTTGAGGCCCTCTCTGGTAATCTTGGCGCCCTTGAACTCGGCGGGCTTCACCACCTCGGGATGATCGAATGAGTTGTGGTCGGTAATGCTCTTTGAGGTGAGGATTTCGCCTGTCACCTTCTTGCCCTTCACGCCAGCGAGGCTGATGGTCACCTCTTGGGTCTGCTTGAGGTCTACGTTGGCCAGTGATATGTGGACGATGCCTGCTGCATTCTTCGAGGCGGTAGCGCTCAGCATGGGGAGGGTGCGTGTGGGCTCTTCGTCGGTGCGGCCAGGGTGGAAGCGTTCGTTCTTCACCTGCATCTCATCACATGTCAGCTCCATGGGGATAAAGGTTGCGTCCTGATGGGGCTTGTACATCTTGAACACATAGTAGGTAGGTGTGAGCACCATCTTGTCGCCTTGGGTGAGTATCATCGACTGCAACACGTTGGCTATCTGTGCGATGTTGCACATCTGGATGCGGTCGGTATACTTATGGAACACGTTGAACGAGAGGGCTGCCACGAAGGCATCGCGCATGGTGTTTTGCTGGAAGAGGTGTCCGCTGATGGTGCCGGGCTCTTCGTCCCACCAGGTGCCCCACTCGTCTACCATGAGGCCTACGCGCTTGTGGTGGTCATAGCGGTCCATGATGTCCATATGACGCTTCAGCACGGGCTCTATGCCGAGGCACTTGCCCAAGCACCAGTAGTAGTCATCTTCGCCAAAGTGTAGTGCCGAGCCCTTGCTGCCGCTCCATGTGAGCACGGTGTAGTAGTGTAGCGAGAGGCCACGCATGTGACCTGCGGCATTGCGCATGAGCACCTCGGTCCAGTTGTAGTCATAGTCGCTGGCTCCGCTGGCAATCTTGAAGAGTCGGTTGCCATCGTACTCGCGGCAATAGGTCTGATAACGGCGGTAGAGGTCGGCATAGTACTCGGGACGCATGTTGCCACCGCATCCCCAGCTCTCGTTGCCCACACCGATATACTTCACACGCCACGGCTCCTCGCGGCCATTCTCCTTGCGCAGCTTGGCCATGGGACCATCCTTGGCGGTCATATACTCTACCCACTTGGCGGCCTCCTCTACCGAACCGCTACCTACGTTCATCGATACATAGGGCTCGCAGCCGAGGAGTTCGCAGAGGTTGAGAAACTCATGTGTGCCGAAGCTGTTGTCTTCGATGGTGCCGCCCCAGTTGCTGTTGACCATGTGGGGACGCTCTTCGCGCGGACCTATGCCGTCCATCCAGTGATATTCGTCGGCAAAGCAGCCACCAGGCCAGCGCAGATTAGGGATGCTGAGTGCCTGGAGGGCATGCAGCACATCGGTGCGGTATCCTTGGGTATTGGGGATGGCAGACTCCTCGCCCACCCAAAGGCCTCCGTAGATGCAGGTGCCCAGATGCTCGGCAAACTGGCCATAGATATGGCGACTGATTACGTTATGAGCCTCCTCGGGATGAAGCGTCACGGTAGCCTTGCGTTGCGCCATGATGGGTAGGGCACACAGGAGTGCCAAGGAGCATAGTAGTTTCTTCATAATATCGTTACGTTTGTTTGGATTCATTCTGTTTCAGGGGTGTCAAGGTATTCGCGCAGGAAGCGTGCCGTGTAACTCTCCTTGCACTGGACCACCTCTTCGGGGGTACCTGCCATGAGCAGGCGGCCTCCGCCACGACCTCCCTCAGGACCCATATCGATGATGTGGTCGGCCATCTTGATGACGTCGAGGTTGTGCTCGATGACGATGACCGTGTTGCCCTTATCGACGAGGCGCTGCAAGACGTTCATCAGCACGCGGATGTCCTCAAAGTGGAGTCCGGTGGTGGGCTCGTCCAATATATATAAGGTATTGCCCGTGTCGCGTTTCGAGAGCTCGGTGGCGAGCTTTACGCGCTGGCTCTCACCGCCCGAGAGGGTCGTAGAGGGCTGTCCCAACTTGATGTAGCCAAGGCCTACCTCTTGCAGCACTTTGATCTTGTTGAGGATGACGGGCACGTTCTCGAAGAACTCGACGGCGCGGTTGATGGTCATGTCGAGCACGTCGGCAATGCTCTTGCCCTTGAAGCGCACCTCGAGGGTCTCGTGATTATAGCGCTTGCCACGGCATACCTCACAGGGCACGAGCACGTTGGGCAGGAAGTTCATCTCTACATTCTTATAGCCATTGCCCAGGCAAGCCTCGCAACGGCCACCGCTCACATTGAAGGAGAAGCGACCGGGCTTGTAGCCGCGTATCTTGGCCTCGGGGAGCGAGACGAAGAGGTTGCGTATATCGCCAAACACACCCGTATAAGTGGCTGGATTAGAGCGTGGTGTACGGCCGAGAGGCGATTGGTCTACGCATACCACCTTGTCGATATGCTCCAATCCCTCGATGCTCTCGTAGGGGAGCGGCTCGCGCAGCGAACGGTAGAAGTGCTTGGAGAGGATAGGCTGCAAAGTGTCATTGATGAGCGATGACTTTCCGCTACCGCTGACGCCAGTGACGCAGATGAGTGTACCCAAGGGGAAGTCTACATCGACGCCCTTGAGGTTGTTGCCCGTAGCACCCTTGATGGTGAGCTTGTTGCCATTGCCTTTACGGCGCACGGCGGGCACCTCAATCTTCATCTCTCCATTGAGGTATTGCGAGGTGAGCGTGTGGGTGCGCAGCATCTCCTGGGGTGTACCCATGAAGACTACTTCCCCACCTTTGCGTCCGGCCATGGGACCGAGGTCGATGATGTGGTCAGCTGCGAGCATCATATCCTTGTCGTGCTCTACGACGATGACGGTATTGCCCATGTCGCGCAGCGACTTGAGTGATTCGATAAGTCGTTCATTGTCACGCTGGTGCAGACCGATGCTGGGTTCGTCCAGGATATAGAGCACGTTGACCAGCTGCGAGCCTATCTGTGTGGCAAGGCGTATGCGCTGGCTCTCACCGCCCGAGAGGGTCATCGATGAGCGGGATAGCGACAGGTAGTCGAGGCCTACATCGAGGAGGAACTTCAGACGGGTGTTGATCTCTTTGAGTATCTCGAAGGCTATCTTCTGCTGATTGCCTGTGAGTGAGTCGATAGCCTCGGTTGTCCATGCGTAGAGGTCGCTGATGTCCATCGTAGAGAGCTCGTGGATATTCTTGCCGAGGATGCGGTAGTGAAGCGCCTCCTTGTTGAGTCGCGCTCCATGACACTCTGGACATACCGTGGTGGCCGAGAACTGCTCTACCCACTTCTGCTGGGCGGCGGTAGGCTCTACGTCGATATCGCTGAGGAAGTATTTGATGAGTCCATCATAGGAGAGGAACATATCTGACTCTTCGAGGATAGTAGTCTTCACCTTGATACGCTCGGGACAGCCATAGAAAATCTCTTCGAGGACGTTCTCGTCCATCTCCTCGATGGGGGTCTTCAAGGTATAGTCATAGCGCGATAGCAATGCCTCTATCTGACGGAAGATAAGTACATTCTTGTAGCTTCCGAGGGGTACGATAGCGCCTTTGTGTATAGACAAGGTGCGGTCGGGGATGAGCTTGTCGATATCAAGCTGCGTCACTTGTCCCAAGCCTTTACATTTGGGACATGCACCCTGCGGTGAGTTGAACGAAAAGTTGTGCGGTGCAGGCTCCTTGTAGGCGAGTCCTGTGACGGGACACATCAGTCGCTTGCTATAGTGGCGCACCTCACCACTCTCTTTGTCGAGCACCATGATGAGTCCTTCGCCATGCTGCATGGCATTGGCCACGCTCTCGCGCAGGCGGCGGTCATCCTTGTCATCCACCTTCAGCTTGTCTACTACCACCTCGATGTCGTGGTTCTTGTAGCGGTCGAGGCGCATGCCATGGGTTACCTCCAGCACCTCACCGTCGACACGCACGTAGAGGAATCCCTTGCGGCGCACCTGCTCGAAGAGTTCGCGGTAGTGTCCCTTGCGGGCCTTCACCAAAGGGGCCAAGATGAATATGGGGCGACCCTTATAGTCGTCGAGTATGAGCTCGATGATCTGCTCCTCGGTATACTTCACCATCTTCTCGCCCGACTCATAGGAGTAGGCTTCGCCCGCACGTGCAAAGAGCAAGCGCAGATAGTCATACACCTCGGTGATGGTGCCCACCGTAGAGCGTGGATTCTTGTTGGTCGTCTTCTGCTCTATGGAGATGACGGGCGAGAGACCTGTCACCTTATCCACATCGGGGCGTTGCATGCCACCGAGGAAGTTGCGGGCATAGGCCGAGAAGGTCTCGATATAGCGGCGCTGACCCTCGGCAAAGAGCGTGTCAAACGCCAATGATGACTTGCCACTTCCGCTAAGACCGGTGATTACCGTGAGCGAGCCATGAGGAATGTCAGCATCTATATTCTTCAGATTATGTTCGCGAGCTCCATAGACCTCTATTTTACCATTCTTCATTGTCTACCCTCCTTTCTCAAGCTTGTCAATACATTGATATCGCCACGGCGTGCATATTTGATACCATCCGAACCCTCAGCTTCTACAAGAATGAAGTATACCCCATCCTCTACTCGTCTGCCGTGATAGGTACCATCCCAACATACGTAGTAAGTATACCCATTTTCGTACTCAATAGGAAGCGTATCTTGATTGCCCGAAACAATCTCTTGTCCCCAACGATTGAATATCTTCATCCGAAACGAAAGGAGCGACTGTGTCTTTACTCTGAACACATCATTCGTGCCATCCCCATTGGGCGAAAAGGCATTGTATAGGTGTACCGACGAACCACGCAGTGAAAAGGTAATAGGCTCAGCCTCTCCCTCACCCGTGATATTGCCTTCACGGTAGCTATAGGTAAAGACTAACGTCACGCGATAGCTCACATCTACGCCACCCTCGGTAAAGGTAAACGTGGTGGTCTCCTCATTGCGCTTGGCAAGCGATTTCTCCACCCCATTCTTTATCTGCGTGATTTCCCATTCATACAGCACTTTATACCCCGCAGTATCTGTCAGGTTAGCCATAAAAGTCAATGTGAATGGCGCATCATAAGTGCCACCCACTTCGACCTCTTCCTCTTCACCCTCGTGATTGATATACATCGCTATAGCATCATCAGCCTTGGGGTACCAGTCAGGAACGACCTGTGCCTTTACGGCAAACAACACCCATAAACCGAGCACTACAGATATTAATACTCTTCTCATATCTTACTTACATACTTTTAAATGACAAAGATAGTGCAAGGTGAGCGAAAAAGCAAGTTTCAACGAATGAATGTAAGGATAAGTTCTCCATTAAGCCCTAAGCATCATATATCACAGAAAAAAGGAGAGGTAGCACTATTGTGACTACCTCCCTATTAACTTCGTTCGAAGAATATCTCTACGACATTACTTGCTCAGCGACTCGCAGATACGGCGATTGATAGCGCTCACACGCTCTTCGTCAAGTTTGATAACCTTACGGTCATAGGTAATGAGTCCGTTTACCTCAATCTCCACATCAGTAGTCTGAGTATATACGGCAGCTGAGAATCCTTGCGAGATCATACGATAGAGGATTTCTGCATACTTAACATACTCGTCAGTAGCCTCTTTCGATGAGTTGAATTGTACATATCCCCAGTTGCGATTAGGCTCCCAAAGATGGTCTTTCAGCACAAGACCTATGCCACCATATTCACCAAGTACATTGGCACGCGCTCCATCAAACAGATACATCTCGGGAGCGGGATAATTATGCAAGTCGAGCATATCGCCACAATGATAGTGATTACCACCACTAGCAGGGTTAACCAAACGTGAGGGATCATACAGCTTGGTCCATTCAGCAATCTCCTCGGTCTTAAATTGTCCCCAAGCCTCATTGAAGGGCACCCATGTACCTACGCAGGGATATGAATAGAGGTAATCAATAATCTCTTTCCACTCCTTGCGGAAGTTAGTCTCAGACTTCTCTGAGCGCTTTACCTCGACACCATCAAAGTAGTTACGATTCTGCCATCCTGGACCACGGTCGCCACTAGGCATATCTTGCCATACGATGATTCCCAATTTATCACAATGGGTATACCAACGAGCGGGTTCCACCTTGATATGCTTGCGAATCATATTGAATCCTAAATCTTTGGTCTTCTGCACATCGTAGAGCAAAGCCTCATCGGTAGGTGCGGTATAGAGACCATCAGGCCACCATCCTTGGTCGAGCGGGCCAAATTGGAAGAGAGGTTTGTTGTTCAACTCCAAGCGTACAATACCATTGGCGTCGCGACGTGTAGAGAACTTACGCATAGCAGCATAGCCATCTACCTGATCAACCACCTTACCACCACTTTTAAGTGTTACCTGCAGGGTATAAAGGAAGGGTGAATCGGGGCTCCAAAACTTACAATCTGCAGGCATGGGGATCTCTATGCCTTGTTGATTGATACTCTTGCCAGTAGCAACGAGCTTGCCTTCGTCAAATACCTTCACCTCGAGCATGTCTGCATCGTCAGCTTTGGCCATATCTGCATTAACTCTGAGCAACTTGCGATCGATATCAGAAACGATACGCAAATCCTGGATATGCTTCTCATTGACAGGCTCCATCCACACAGTCTGCCAGATACCACTGACGGGAGTATACCATATACCTCCAGGATTTGACACCTGCTTACCACGTGGCTGATAGCTACGATCTGTGGGGTCCCATACCTTGACGGTGAGCGTATTGCTCTTGCTCTCCAAAGCGGGAGTGATATCAAATGTAAAGGGTGTGAAACCACCTGTATGACTACCAACTTTGACGTCGTTGACCCACACGTCGGCTTTCCAATCTACAGCACCGAAGTGGAGCAACACACGCTTATTCTTCCATGTTGAGGGTACTGTAAAGGTACGCTGATACACCAACTCTTGTCTATCGTTGATGCGTCGGCCTACACCAGAAAGAGATGACTCGATAGCAAAGGGCACTAAGATGTCGCCCTCGAAGGCAGTAGGGATAGCACTTCCCTTCTCTACCACGGCATATTGCCATAGTCCATTAAGGTTTTTCCACTCACCACGTTCCATGATAGGACGCGGATATTCAGGTAACACATTGTTGGGGTCGATAGTCTCCGCCCAAGTTGTCTTAATCTTGTCGCCAGCAGGAGCCCACTGAGCAAACGCACCACATGCTACAACGCAACAGAGAAGTGCAGATAAAAATCTTCTTTTCATAGTACTATTTTATCTATATTTTTTGCAAATGTAATGAAACTTTCGTTATTCCTTGCACAAATCTGAGAAAACTTCAATTCATTTTCCCAGTGCCACACGCAAAATAACCTGTTGAGAGTTATCAAACTTGTATTCAGTATAGTGGAACGATGCATTCACATAGCACTGCACATCTACCCTATTGAGCATATAAAAGCAGACATCCGTACGATTATACATACCGCTACGATAGTAGGGATCACCACGATGAAGCACTGCACCAAAATCCTCATAGTCTGAATATTGCGATTCACCTGCATAAAGTCGATCACGCACTTCAAACCGTCCCTTGCGCACCTTCACATCACCGAGGAATCCCATGGGAGACTTCCACACCATGTTGCGCCTATCGCGATTGAGCGATAACATCAATCCAGCCTCTGCGCTGAATGCATCGAGCCATCTGAGGTCACTCTTCTCGACACCCAAATAAGGATTTATCATCAGTTTGTCATACACACGACACCCATTCGTAGGACGCGGCACTGAAAAGTGCAACAATTGTACGTTCCATCCCAAGTAGTAGCCTTTATCGCCGAAACGTCCATCAGTGACAAGTTCAAAAATTTCACGCTTACCAATGCCCTGTTTATTGATCCAATTGCAATAAAACTCGGCATAACCATAGGAATCTACATATTGCAAGAGAGCGCCCTGGAGCGTGGGAGTATGATAACGTAATGAGTCGTAGATAAAAATGTCTGGGAGTTCACGACGAAGTCGCTCGCGCGGAAATACTCCAAAGGCACCCGAAAAATGGGCCTCCTCGTAACGATAATAATAGGAGAACTCTTGAGAAGTGATGCCATTAGTTCCAAAGTCCTTGATTGTCTGTACACCTACCATAATAGAGTTCGGGCCTGACTGCAGACCGGCCTCGATTCCTAGTTGAGAGCCAAAGAGTGTCTGTGAACGCTGATAGGGACTATGTACCTCTCGATTATCAAAGAAGCTATAGTTGCTTACCCCAAACATGGTATTCAGTGACTTCTGGTTTTCCAGCACATCACCCTGTGCGTAGAGATTTACAATTCCTATCACACAGATAAGAAGCCACAACGCCAATCGCCTTACACATTTCAACTTATTATATCTTATCATACTTTTGCTTATCGAATGAGATGCAAAGGTACAATTTTTATTTTATACCCAACACACCATGAAGGTCTTTTCACAACTACATTTAGCGATGTTTTACCCCAAAGCCTTGCTCAGTTCATAGCTTTTGTGTACCTTTATCCATCGAAACAAGATTCAACTTCATGGACAACCAATATTTACATATATATAGGGCTTCGGCAGGCTCAGGAAAGACCTTCACATTAGCAGTGGCCTACATTTGTCTGCTCATCGAACGCCCCGACGCTTACCGACATATTTTAGCAGTAACCTTTACCAACAAGGCTACAGCCGAGATGAAAAATCGCATATTGGGCAAGCTCTATGCTTTAGCGAACGACACTCCCGACGGAGCTCCTTACCTCGAGGAGGTACGCAAACGCACTCAGCTACCAGACGCTACGATACGCCAACGTGCTTCTGAGGCACTCAGCCTACTTATCCACGACTATAGCCACTTCCGCGTAGCTACTATCGATAGCTTTTTCCAATCCGTACTACGCGCTTTGGCACGTGAACTCGACCTAGGAACAAGCATGACCATCGAACTTGACACGCGCAAGGTGATTGCAGATGCAGTCAACCTACTATTGCGAGAGCTCAAGCCAAGTGACACCACACTCGAATGGCTCGAGACATACATCTACGAACAGATGGATGAGGGTAAATACTGGAACATTACCGATGAACTCAAAAATTTTGCAGCCAATATACACCGTGAAGATTACCAGCGAAATGCAACTGCACTAAGCCGGCAACTCGAGATACCTCACCTCATACGTGACCTACGCAGCAAACTCATAGCACAGCGCAAGGCTGCAATAGACCAAATACAAGAGCGCGCCACACAGTTCTTTACCCTACTCAGCAACAATGGCTACAGTGTGGGCGACTTTTCGTACCAAAGTTCCGGTGCTTGTAGCTATTACCTCAACATACAGAAGGGTAAATACAGTACCACCCTATCACCACGCCATCTCGCTGGCGCCAATGGGCCCGAAGGCTGGGTATCAAAGAGTGCCAAAAACCATAAAGCGCTGACAGATTTTGCCGCTACATATCTCGTACCGCATATCAATGACACGCACTACTTATGCCAAAAGCATGTGCCAATGATATACTCGTGTGATCTCATCATACATCATCTATATCAGCTACAACTTATCGATATCATCCACGACCGAGTATTGCGCCTCAATCGCGAGGAGAACAGATTTCTATTGGCCGACACTTGTCAGATGCTGAGCCGAATGCAAACAGGTGACTCAGCCTTTGTGTTTGAGAAATTGGGTTACTACATTGAGCACATCATGATAGATGAGTTTCAAGACACATCACGAATGCAGTGGGACAACTTCTATCCCCTACTCCTTGAGGGATTGTCACACGGCAAGAGTAGCCTTGTTGTCGGTGATGTGAAGCAAGCTATCTATCGCTGGAGAGGCAGCGACTGGCGTATACTCAATGAAGAGTTGGCACACAAGCTCGACAACTATACCTTTAAGGATGACAAACCCCTTGATGTCAATCGCCGTAGTTGTAAGGGAATTGTAGATTTTAACAACAAGCTATTTGGGGAATGCAATAACCTGCTTGTCGCTCAATTGGGCCAACAATACTCTGCTCCATTACAACAAGCCTACGCTGATGTACAACAGAAGTGGATTGACAGTAACGAAGGAGGATACATACGCATTACCAATGTACTACAAGATACCGACGAGACAGCCTCTGAGGCAATGTGTCGTGAAGTAGCATCGCTCATCTATGAACTACGCCTACAGGGTATTGCTGATCACGACATCGCCATACTCACGCGCAACAATCATCACATCACCAGCATCGTCGACTACATGGCGCGCCACCATGCCGATATACATATATTCTCCGCCGATGCCTATCTCTTAGAGGCCTCTACCGCCGTAGGTATGATCATCAATGCTATGCGCTATATCGCTGACACACAACAGAAACCTGCTTTAGCGCATCTAGCCATCGATTACCATAGCTATATACTATCATCAGCACTTACGACATCAGACATCCTCGAGATGAGAACCGATACCTACGGACTTCCTAAGGCTTTTTCCGAACGTATCCCCAAATTACAGCAGACTCCCATCTATGAATTGGCCGAAACCCTATACCGTACATTCTCTCTCCACCTGTTATCTGGCGAAGACGGCTATGTGATGGCTTTCTTTGACCGTCTGCTTACTTGGTGTTCCGATACAGCGGGTAACTTAAGCGATTTCGTACGTTATTGGGATGATGAGCTACATACCACAGCCATTCCAGCCGGAGCGAGTGAGGGTATAGAAGCCATGACCATACATAAATCTAAGGGATTGGAGTTTAATACCGTCATACTACCTTACTGTGAGTGGGAACTCAATAAATATGACTCTACTTTATGGGTGGATACCACTGACCCCATAGCGCAAGGTCTTGCCACCATCCCTGTGAAATACTCTAAAAAGATGCAGGAATCAGTCTTTGCACCACAACACGAAGAAGAGTATTTGCAACAAATCGTCGATAGCTACAACCTACTCTATGTAGCCTGCACACGTCCCAAAGAGAACCTCTTCATACTCAAGGGAGCAGGTAAGGCTGCCAGTGCAAAACAAACTGATGAGAAGAAGAAAAAGAAGACAACAAGTACTACTACCACCATAAACACCGTAGCGCAGCTTATCGGAAGAGCAATCTCGATGGGAGATAGCGATATCGTAGAGTTTGGCACACTCGTCCCACATACATCGAAAAAGACAACTATATCTAAAAAAGAGAAGACAGAAAAGCAGACCAACCCCTTCGAGGTGAAACCAACCCCCATAGAGGTAGCCATGCATTCAGAGCCACTCACCGTCAACTTCCGTCAGTCAAATCTCTCGAAACGCTTTGTCTCATCAAGCAACATGTCCGCTAATAGCTACCTTGACCAAGGATTGCTGCTTCATGAACTCTTTTCACGCATGAGCACTGCTGCCGATGCCCCCACGGCTATTGCGACCCTTGCCGCGCAAGGCCTGATAGGTGATGATACCCAACAACGCAAGGTATCCCGCATCGTACATCAGGCATTAGAGCATGCCCAAGCAGGCGAATGGTTTTCGGGCAAATACCAGTTATTCAATGAGTGTAGCATCGTATACATACCCAACACGATGCCTCAAAACTCACGATGCTACTCCCCCAGCGCCGAGCCTCACACCCTTCGCCCCGACCGCGTGATGCGCCATGGTGACCATACCATCGTAGTAGACTTCAAATTCGCCCGTCCCGCAGATGAACACCGCAACCAGGTGGCCCGCTATATGGAGTTACTCCGCAATATGGGACACAGCTATATACAAGGTTATGTCTGGTACGTCTATGAGAACAAGACGGAAGAAGTTTTTCTCTAAGTGAATAAACATTGAATCTTCCCTGAGGTTGTTTGGATATTTACGTTTTTTTTGCGTAAATGCCCAAACAAGCTCTCTTTTACCATCGTGCTATTATTTTTTTTATTAATTTTGCAACTCATTTAGTTTTTAAGTTAAAAAAGATGACAAAGATAACGAAGGAGGCTGCTCTGCTGTATCACTCACAGGGCAAGCCAGGTAAGATTGAGGTGGTACCCACCAAACCCTATAGTACACAAACAGACCTTTCGCTCGCTTACTCACCTGGTGTAGCTGAGCCTTGTCTTGAGATTGAGAAAAATCCTCAGACGGCTTATGACTATACTGCCAAGGGTAACCTCGTAGCGGTAATTTCTAACGGAACCGCAGTCCTTGGTCTCGGTGACATCGGCACATTGGCAGGTAAGCCTGTGATGGAGGGTAAGGGTCTACTATTTAAGATATATGCAGGCATCGATGTGTTCGACATCGAGGTTGACGAGAAGGATCCCGAGAAGTTCATCCAAGCCGTTAAGGCTATTGCCCCCACATTCGGCGGTATCAACTTGGAGGACATCAAGGCCCCCGAGTGCTTCGAGATTGAGCGTCGCCTCAAAGAAGAACTCGACATTCCTGTGATGCACGACGACCAGCACGGAACAGCTATCATCTCATCAGCTGGCCTTGTTAATGCGCTGCAGGTAGCTGGCAAAAAGATTGAGGAAGTGAAGATTGTCGTAAATGGTGCTGGTGCATCAGCAATCTCATGTACAAAACTTTATGTAGCTCTTGGTGCACGCAGAGAAAATATCCTCATGCTCGACAGTAAGGGTGTCATCACCTCAGATCGTCCCAATTTGACCGAAGAGAAGAAGTTCTTCGCCACAGACCGTCGTGACGTACACACTCTCGAGGAGGCTATCAAGGGAGCCGACGTATTCCTCGGACTTTCACGCGGTAATGTGCTGAGCCAAGACATGGTACGCTCTATGGCCGACATGCCCATCGTGTTTGCTCTCGCCAACCCCACTCCCGAGATTTCATACGAGGATGCTATGGCTTCACGCCCCGACGTACTGATGGCCACAGGTCGCTCTGACTATCCTAACCAGATCAATAACGTTATCGGCTTCCCATACATCTTCCGTGGAGCACTTGACACACAGTCAACTGCCATCAATGAAGAAATGAAGCTGGCAGCTGTACACGCCATTGCAGATCTCGCCAAGCAGCCAGTACCCGATGTAGTGAACGAGGCATATCACGTAAATAACCTCTCGTTTGGTCCCTCATATTTCATTCCGAAACCCGTAGATCCCCGCCTCATCACTCATGTATCTATGGCTGTAGCCAAAGCTGCAATGGAGAGCGGCGTAGCACGCAAGCCTATCACTGACTGGGAGGCATACGCTACTCAGCTTCGCGAGCTCATGGGTCAGGAGAGCAAGCTCACCCGCCAGCTCTACGACACCGCACGTAGCAATCCCCAGCGCGTAGTATTTGCAGAGGGTATCCACCCGACAATGCTCAAGGCTGCTGTAGAGGCGAAGGCCGAAGGCATCTGCCACCCCATCCTTCTGGGTAATGATGAGCGCATCGAGAAACTCGCCAAGGAGCTTGACCTCAGTCTCGAAGGCATTGAAGTCATCAACCTCCGCCACGACCGTGAGGCAGAACGCCGCGAGCGCTATGCCCGCATCCTCAGCGAGAAACGTGCTCGCCAAGGTGTCAACTACCAGGAGGCCAACGATAAGATGTTTGAGCGCAACTACTTCGGTATGATGATGGTAGAGACAGGAGAGGCTGATGCCTTCATCACTGGTCTTTACACCAAGTATAGCAACACCATCAAGGTTGCCAAGGAGGTCATTGGCATCCGTCCCGAGCATAAGACCTTCGGCACCATGCATATCGTTAACTCAAAGAAGGGCACACTCTTCCTTGCCGATACGCTCATTAATCGTCACCCTGATACAGAGACACTCATCGACATTGCTAAACTTGCCAACGAGCGCGTAAACTTCTTCAACCATACACCTGTAATGAGCATGCTCTCATACTCAAACTTCGGCACCGATACTACAGGTAGCCCAGCTGCCGTACACGAGGCTGTAGAGTACTTGCACCGCGAATATCCCGAGTGGATTGTTGATGGTGAGATGCAGGTTAAATTTGCTCTTGACAGCAAACTGCGTGATGAGAAGTTCCCCTTCAATAAGCTCAGCGGCAAGGAAGTCAATACTCTCGTATTCCCCAACCTCTCGAGCGCTAATCAGGCCTATCAGTTCATCCAAATGATGAGTGATAACACCGAGGTTATAGGCCCCATCCAGATGGGTCTGAACAAACCCATCCACTTCACCGACTGGGAAGCATCAGTACGCGATATCGTCAACATCACCGCCATCGCCGTAATCGATGCTATCGTAAAGAAGCAGTTAGGAGAGTAATACGGCCCCGCGACATAGCATAAGACGTACAATTCTATAGATAAGCAGCAGTTACTCACCGAAGTAGCTGCTGCTTTTATTCTTGGCTATACACCTCTATGACACATCAAGACGAAGGGTAGTTGTAGAGATTTGTCATGCCACACACCATCCCAATATACATCTTATATTCAACAGTATACAACTGATCACACTCACAAACCCAGCATTTGCGATGAGTTATACAATATAATTTCCGAACTTAGACCCACCTTTTACTCATACATGGCTTAATAGGTGCGCATACCGTATACATGAGGCAGCGATGAGATGGCATCCTTGAGCTGCTTGATCTCATTGTGTGAATGTACGTATACTTCGAAGTCGGTAGAGACGATGTCGTCTTCGATGGTAGACTGAAGATTGCCAAGACTGAGCTTCATGGTGTCAGACACGAGAGACACAATGGCCAGCAACAACTGGTCTTTGTTGACAGACTCTACATGGAAATGGATGGGATATACCATCTGCTCAAACTCGCGCATGTCTACTTTCTGTTCTATGCTATCACCCTTCTGAGCAGCTTTCTCAATGGCATGGGGACAGTGACACTGGTGTACCTCGATGCGTCCGTCAGAGAGTTTGAAGCCGATAACCTCATCACCAGAGATGGGCTTACACTCGGGACAGATGACGAAATTCTCACCTACCTTGACAGGATGGCGATTGAGATGGCGACGGATGCCGACACGAGCCTTATAAGTGATGACATGATTGAGCCATGACTTATCGATAGAGGGTACGTCATCAGTGCCGATGCGTACGCGGTCACCCTTGCGGAGAACGGTTTTGGCCGAGCAGAGCTTGTCGTTGATAATAGCAAACTTCATCTGCTCGCCTATCTTGTTGTGTATCTCGAAGGCAAAATCAATGGCTGTAGCACCCTTGGGGAGGATAACCATCTTGCCCTTGGGAGTGAACACGTAGATATCGTCTTCGTAAAAGGTAGAGCGTACATCTTCCATAAAACGACCACTCTTACCCTGATCGGCGAGTTCTCTGAGTACACGCTTGAAGTTGTCAATCCAGCGCTCTATACCATGTTCGTCGCGATCGACGAGGCAGCCTCGATTAGATACTCTCATCATTTCGGTAGAGGCGATGTGTACCTCCATCCAGCGTCCTTCGTTGCCCATGAGCTTGCAATGGAGACTGCGGTAGTTATTGTCCTTAGATACGTCGAGGTAGCTATTCATGCTGCTGGGCTTCTCCACATACATACTGGTGATGAGGGTATAGATAAATAGCGCCATTTCCTTCTCAGACATACCCATCTCCTTCCAGTTGTCATATACGATATGTACGATGCGGATATGTTCTACCTCGCTGAGCGATATGCGGTCCTCCTTCATCTTAGCGTAGATGGAGTAGGCCGAGCGGGGCTCACATACTACCTTTGCCTTGATACCACGGCGCTCGAGGGTCTCACGGATGGGTTGCATCCATGCCTCTGCAGCTTCTGCATGAGTCTCGACATAGTTGGTAATATAGCTCTTGACCTCATCGTACTCATGGGGCTGGCGATAGCGGAAGCTAAGGTTCTCGAGCTCAGTCTTCACCTGATACAGTCCGAGGCGGTGAGCCAAGGGTGCATAGAAATAGTCGGTCTCAGAGGCTATCTTGAGTTGCTTGTGAGGAAGCATCGACTTGAGAGTACGCATATTGTGCAAGCGGTCAGCAAGTTTAAGCAGCAGGGCTCGTATGTCGTAGTGGATAGACTGCAACATCTGCTTGTAGTTATCGACCTGTAGGGAAGTCTCGTACTTCTCGCTCTTACGCTTGGTGACAGTATCAACAATCGTAGCTACGTCATCACCAAAAAGTTCGCGTATCTCCTTAATGGTATGATCGGTATCCTCGACAACATCGTGTAGGAGTGCCGCACAAATGGGATTGGCACCGAGGCCTATCTCGTTGGCCACGATCATCGCCACAGCTATGGGGTGTAGTATGTAGGGTTCGCCACTCTTACGTCGCTGGGGGCGATGCGCCTCCTCAGCCAGATAATAGGAGCGGTGTATACGGTCAATCTCATCGGCATCAAATCCGCGCTGGGCTACACACGCAAAGAGCTCGTCACGCTGCTCTATCACCATTTTCTCAAAATCATTCATAGCTGTGCCTTTATGTTGGTTGTTTTATGTTTTATGCCAGGGTAAATTCGTCGGAATCGGTCAGTGAGGGGAACTTATCGCGATAGTGACGCAACTCATCCATCTTAACCTCGTAGCTGACTACCTGCTCAGTGTGATCATCGCACTTGGCAGCTACGAAACCAAAGAAGTCAATGGCAGCCGTACCACCATCGTAGCAACACATGGGATCATTGCCCACACGGTTGACACCGATAACAACGGCCTGATTCTCAATAGCACGAGCACGCAGCAACACGTCCCAAGCCATTCGACGCTTATCGGGCCAGTTGGCTACATAGAGAGCTACATCATAGTCGTCTCTGTTGCGACCAAAGACGGGGAAACGCAAGTCATAGCATACCTGCAAGAAGAAGCGTACACCACGGAACTCTACGATGACACGGTCTCGACCAGCCTCGTAGCACTTATCTTCACCAGAGTAGCTGAAGAGGTGACGCTTATCGTAGTAGGTGACCTTGCCATCAGGCTCGACGAAATACATGCGATTCTTATATCCACCCTCGGGAGCTATAGCTGCTACGCTGCCTACGATAGCAGCATTACTCTCAGCAGCCACACGGCGCATCCACTCGAGTGTAGGGCCCTGCATAGGCTCAGCGATACGAGCGGGATCCATACAGAAACCCGTGGTAAACATCTCGGGAAGCACATATACATCGGCTCCAGGATTATGTGATATCAATTCCTCGGCATGGCTAAGATTAGCCTCTCTATCACACCACGCGAGGTCCATCTGAATAAGCGATATTTTCATTGTCTAATGTTTCGTTTGTCAGTCATTATTCTTGGTAAAAAATCATTACCTCCGCAAAAGTAACATATTTTCTGAGTTCAACCAATAATTGTTAAACATTATTACAGCTAAGATTTTTATTAAAGGTATAAAGAGATTTGATTTTTCAAAAGAAAATATGTTACTTTGTATGCAGACACAAGCTATAACCATGAGAAAAGTACTCGCATCGATATATCACTTCTATGCCGACGGATTTAAGCAGATGACATGGGGGCGACAGCTGTGGTGGCTCATATTGCTCAAAGCCATCATCCTGTTTGTCGTACTCCGAGTATTTTTCTTCCGTCCCACGTTGGCCGGAAAAAGTGAACAAGAGAAGATTGAGCATGTAGGAATGCAACTGACTACAAACCACTAAACACATATACATTATGGTAGACACCGCATTAGTTGATTGGTCAAGACTGCAGTTTGCACTGACAGCCGGATACCATTGGATTTTTGTACCGCTCACATTGGGACTAGCGGTCATCATGGCCACGATGGAAACCATCTACGTCATCCGAGGTGATGATTTTTGGAAGCAGACGGCCAAATTTTGGATGAAGCTCTTCGGCATCAACTTTGCCGTAGGCATTGCTACAGGCATCATCCTGGAGTTTGAGTTTGGTACCAACTGGAGCAACTACTCGTGGTTTGTGGGCGACATCTTTGGAGCTCCGCTCGCCATCGAGGGTATCTTTGCCTTCTTCATGGAGGCTACGTTCTTTGCGGTAATGTTCTTCGGATGGGATAAGGTAAGCCGCCGTACCCATCTCCTCTGCACCTGGCTCACAGGCATCGGTGCTGCAATCTCTGCCGTATGGATATTGGTGGCCAACTCATGGATGCAGCACCCTGTGGGCATGGCATTTAACCCCGACACTGTACGCCATGAGATGGTAGACTTCTGGGCCCTGGTACTCAATCCCGTAGCAGTCTCAAAGTTCTTCCACTCGGTCTTTAGCGGATGGATGACAGGTGCCATCTTTGCCATCGGAATCAGCTGCTGGTATCTCATCAAGCAACGCCACGTACGCTTTGCCTTGGCCAGTATTCGTGTAGCCGCTATCGTTGGCATCAGTGGTACGCTGGCCGTGATGCTCAGTGGCGACAGTTCTGGTGTACATATTGCAAAATACCAGCCCATGAAGTTGGCTGCAGCAGAAGGGCTCAAAGAGGGTGGCACACGCGCTCCCTTCTCGATAGTTCCCGGAGTCGAAGTTCCTGGCGTACTCTCCTTCCTCGCCACACATGACATCAATGGCTATGTGCCTGGCATCAATAACCTGCTCAATGGATACACCACCCCCGACGGCATCAACTACCCCTCTGCCGAAGAGAAGATCGCACGTGGCAAGATGGCAATCGAGGCACTCAGAGAGTACCGTGCTCAGAGAGAGAGCAATCCTACAGAAGCAGCCAAGGCACGTGCCCTACTCGATGAGCATATCGACTACTTTGGCTACGGATACATCGAATCTCGCGATGAACTTGTACCTTCTGTAACACTCGTTTACTGGGCCTTCCGCATCATGGTAGGCTTGGGCGGATTCCTCCTGGTGCTGATGATCGCTGTACTGTGGGCCGAGCGCAAGCAGTGCCTATCCAAAGCCAAGTGGTTACTCTGGACAGCCGTATGCGCTATACCTCTCGTATACCTTGCCGGACAGGCGGGATGGATAGTGGCAGAGGCAGGCCGCCAGCCATGGACCATCGAGGGTCTGTTACCTGTGAATGCAGCTGTATCAAGTGTCAGCGTAGCTGCAGTACAGACCACCTTCTTCCTCTTTGTAGCCATCTTCACCCTCTTCCTTGCCATTGAGATTCGTATCTTGATCAAGGCTATTAAGAAGGGACCGGAAGGAATTAATAATTAGCCTACGGACGGCAAACTCTTAACTCTTCACTCTTAACTTTTCACTCTTCACTCCCATGATATCCTACGATTTTCTACAACACTATTGGTGGTTTCTCATAGCCCTCCTCGGAGGCTTACTCGTATTCCTACTCTTCGTGCAGGGAGGCAATGCGCTTATCTTCCTGGCCGGAAAAGAGGAGAGTGAGCGCCAGCTCATCGTCAACTCTACTGGTCGCAAGTGGGAACTCACCTTCACCACTCTCGTCACCTTTGGCGGCGCCTTTTTCGCCTCGTTCCCCCTCTTCTACAGCACCAGCTTTGGCGGAGCCTATTGGGTGTGGATACTCATCCTCATCACCTTCGTATTCCAAGCTGTGTCGTATGAGTTTCAGAGCAAGGCAGGCAACCTCCTCGGCAAGACTCCCTTCCGCGTATTTCTCACCATCAATGGCTGTCTCGCCCCACTACTCATAGGCACAGCAGTAGGCACATTCTTCACCGGGTCACCGTTTGTGGTCAATAAGAATGCCGTGAGCGACATAGCATCTCCCATCATCAGTCGCTGGGCTACACCATGGCATGGACTCGAGGCCGTAGCCAACCCCTTCAACGTAGAGTTTGGCCTTATGGTGATGACGCTCGCCATCTGCCTTGGCGCACTATATATGATCAACAACATTGCTAACGACAAGCTCGCCACCCAGCTACGCCGTAGCCTACTCATCAGCTTCATAGCCTTTGCGCTGATGCTCGCGCTCGTACTCATGCAACTCTTCACCATGGAGGGCTTTGCCGTAGCTGCAGATGGCACTATCGTGATGGAGCCCTACAAGTACCTGCATAATCTGTTGCAGATGCCCATAGTACTCGTGCTCTTCGTAGTAGGAGCCTTGCTGCTCGTGAGTGGCGTAGTACTGACACTTACAAAGCCCTCCTTCAAGCGTGGCATATGGCTCACAGCACCTGGCACGGTGATGGCAGTAATGGCACTCTTCATGCTTGTAGGCTACAACGCTACAGCATACTACCCATCGTCAAGTGACCTACAGTCGTCGCTCACACTGAGCAATAGTTGCTCCAGCGAATTTACTCTGAAAACTATGGCCGTAGTATCTCTCATCATCCCCTTCGTGGTGGCCTACATCACCTACTTCTGGCGCCAGATGGACAAGAAATCACTCACCACAGAAGAGTTAGAAAGTACTGACAAATATTAATCAAACAACAAATAAAACTCACTACACTATGCGAATAGCAATCTATGGTGCCGGCTCATTAGGCACAATCCTCGGGGCATACATCAGCAAGGCTGGAGTAGCTATCGAGCTCATCAATCGTAACAAAGCACACGTAGAGGCGCTCCAGACAAAGGGTGCACAAGTAACAGGCACGGTACAGTTCGTACAGCCCGTAGTGGCATATACTCCTGAAGAGATGAGCGGCCAATACGACATACTCTTCCTCATGACCAAGCAGCAGCACAATGCCGAAGTGGTAGCCATGCTCAAAGACTACCTCGCACCTGACGGCGTGCTCGTGACTTTCCAAAACGGCCTGCCCGAGATGCAGATCGCCGAAATCTTAGGCGAAGAGCGCGTACTGGGATGCACTGTTGCGTGGGGAGCTACCCTACAATCACCCGGTATCTGCGAACTCACAAGCGAACCCGATGCACTATCATTCTCATTAGGTGCAATATCAGAGCAGAGAAGCAAGCATTTCGACAAGGTAAAAGAGATACTGGAACTCATGGGTACAGTAGATGTAGAAGAGAACTTCCTGGGCACCCGATGGAGCAAACTACTCATCAATGCCTCATTCTCAGGCATGAGTGCCGTGCTGGGCTGCACCTTTGGCGAAGCAGCCAGTCCCCGCGAATCACGCCGCATCGTACAAGCCCTCATCAAAGAATGTATCGACGTATGTCAGAAGGGTGGCATACGCATCGAACCCGTACAAGGCAAAGACATCGTAAAGTTGCTCAACTACACCAATCCTCTAAAGAAAGCACTCTCATACCTCATCATCCCCATCGCCATCCGCAAACATGCCAAGCTCAAAGCAAGCATGCTGCAAGATCTCGAGAAGGGCAAACTCACCGAAGTGGAAGCCATCAACGGAGCCGTATCAGCATATGGCAGAAAGGTAAACTTCCCCACCCCAATGAACGACTGTGTAGTAAGAATCATTCACGACATCGAACAGGGCAAACTAACCCCCTCTTTTGATAATCTGAAGTATTTCAAAGCATAGAGAAATATAGAAACATTTTAGAATAGTCGGGCCACTAAGATGGCTCGACTATTTTTATAATCTACTTTACATAAGGTGTCGGATGATACGTATGTGGCCAATTATACTTTTCGCTCTTCTTGGATTTGGGGAATAGAATTATAGAGCTTAAGTTACAAAATGGGACACTCTACAAAGCCTTCAAGATACGTCTACGCCTATTTCTTAAAGACTTTATCGAGTTTTCTAACGTATCAAAACAAGACAGATAGAAATCCTGTACAGGAAATTTGTGGCAGATTGTAAGGGGAATCCTTTGATTTGCTTACAAGAGATTGAAGTCGCAAGTATAGACTTTCTCGTTCTCGAAACAATCTCTTCGATTTCTTCCTGCATTTTCCTAATCGCCCGTGGCGCGTTCTTTTCGCTTGCTTGGGGATTGGGGCTTAAATAAGAAAAGGATGAGGTGGTAAGATTATACCAATATCAAAACTGCTATATCCAAACTGCAACAGGCTGTAGCAGTTTTTTGTGACTTTGTTGTTATAGAGTCTCTATTTTTTTATACCTTTGCTTTGAAACTATATACAGATACCCATATGACGGATTTAAGTATTACAAGACCATTCAGCGAAGATGATTATAACGAATTACTGCGACAGGCTGTCGCAGTAATCGAGACTTCTCGGTTACAAATAGCAAAGCAACTAAATACTGTTGCAATGTCTTCGTATTGGGCGATAGGTAAATTATTGGAAGAAAAAAAACTTGACAGCAAGCACGGCGATGGCATTGTCAAAAGATTGTCGGTAGATTTGAAGTCTAAATATCCCGATATGGGCTTATCTCCAAGAAACCTATGGGATATGAAGAAGTTTTATCTCCGTTATAATGAGGGAGATACAAAACTGCGACAGGCTGTCGCAGTTTTGCCTTGGAGTCATAATCTGCTCCTGATGAACTACAACTTATCTCCCGAGCATATTGTGTTTTATGCCAATGAAATTGTTTCTAAGGGTTGGTCGCGTGATATGTTGCGTCACGCACTTAAATCAGAATACCATCTTTCAATACAAGCGGTAGAGAAGTCTAATAACTTTGATTCCACATTGCCCGCTCAACAAGCCGACTATGCCAATGAAGTTTTCCGAAGCAGTTATAATCTCGGTTTCATCAATGCTGTTGAACCATTGAGAGAACTAGAACTTGAGCGTCGCCTTGTACAGAAGATTACTACCTTTATAATGGAACTAGGTAGCGGTTTCAGTTTTATTGGCAATCAACATACGCTGACCTACAATGACAAGGAATACCGCGTCGATTTGCTCTTCTTCCATCGCCGACTTCGCGCTATGGTTGCTATTGAGCTGAAGATAGGAGAGTTCAAGCCCGAATATGTAGGCAAGATGAATTTCTACCTTTCCTTATTGGATAAGTTAGAAAAGGCTCCCGATGAAAACCCGTCTATTGGTATCATCCTTTGTGCCGAGAAAGACCATTTAGATGTCGAACTGGCATTACAAGATATAAACAAGCCTATTGGTGTTGCTGAATATCAATACTTGTTGCCCAAGAATAAATTGCAGGAGCTGGTGACTAATGAGATGAGAGAGTCGGAACAAACTGAGGATTAATAGACATTCTCGTTCTCGAAACAAAGTGTCGCTATTTCTTTGCTCTTCGCTTACTTCTTGAAAATTCCTTGAGAGCCTGTTTGGTTTTTATTCCGAGTTTAGTTGAGAGGTGTTTTTGAGTAGATTTACCCTCTCGGTTCGCAGCGAATAGTGGTCTATTTGCAAGAATTGAGAGAGTAAAGATGCCGAAAAGACACTCAAATAAACGGGAAAGTAGACTTAATTCTATATAAACGATAAAAACAAACAGTCTCTCACTACCCGTAAGGCGATAGAACTCCCATATATTCCCAATTATGCACCACAAAAGTGTACTTCATAAGCAAAAGTGCACGAAAAAGGTGTACTCTGGCATGAAACTTTTTACTTTCGGGGAAGAAAAAGGGAAATAAACAATTGATAGAGGCCATTCATGGTATTGTCGTATTTACTTTTGGCCTGCATCAGATGATAACCTTGACCGAAGGGAAAGTAAACGAATAAGGATTATTGGAGCATAAATCCACAGGAGGCTTTCGAAGTACGCCTACGCCTATTCTTCGAAAGCCTTCTATGTATTTGTTCTATTATCTCGGGCACATACCCTAAACCCCACAGGCTAGTGGATATTTTTTATAGGAACAAAAATCTGTATTGCTATTTTATGTTCTTCTTCGTATAAGCCATAAAGACAGTAGCAACGTTTTGGTCTATATTCATGTCTGCTCCTTCTACATCTGCAATAATAGATGCTGTTTTTTGTTTTATTTGTTCATCGATACCATCTATTTTGAAAGAATCAAGGATTTCATAAATACCATTCCAATCATTTTTCTTAAACATAGAATAGTTCAAGCTTATTACATCACACCATTCGTTCAGTTTTTCTGGCAAAATGTTACTTTCAGAGCAGAATGCCTCTAATTGTTCTTTGATTTTTTTCATATTCATTGTAAATGTTTATTAATTATTAAAAATCATAAGGTTCAATTTGTTTCTTGTATTTTGACCAAATTGAATGTTTTATATAAATGTCATAAGAATTTCTTGGCACGTATATTTTTGTTTTATCATTAAGATTGTCTTCATTACTATTGCTAATCTTCAACGTAGGTGGGGTTGTAGGTTTACAATATATACCTTCTAAATTTTCGCAAAGATAAAAAGCGGCAACTCCGATTTCTGTGACATTTTCGGGGATTGTTATACTTTTGAGAGAAGAGCAACTTCGGAATGCTGCACTTCCAACGGTAGTCACCCCATTAGGCAACTCAATTCTTTGAAGATTTGAACAATTACCAAAAGCCTGATGACCTATTATCATCATGTTTTCAGGCAACTCAATTTTCCATAATTTTTCACAACCAAGAAAAGCCATCATGGGAAGTTCTGTGATACTTGTGAAATAGTTAAATTCCGGGAAAGAAGTTATATCACGAGCATTAGAAAATTTACCAGTTATATCAGTTACTGCAGCAGCCTCCTCATATGAAAGTTCGCCATCATTGTTTGTATCCCAATATTTACAACAAAGAATCTTTGTTTGTAAATCCTCGAACGGGATAATGTAATTAGGTGTCATTGCCACATATTCCGAGGATATGTTTGCTTTATTATCAGAGATTTGAAGCACTAAACTTGCATCTTGTTGCTCTACATAAAACTCATCATTCAAGTTTGCCCCCGATACAGTTATAGAAATAATTCCATTTGCTGCATCAGCCTCGAAGCTTGTAACAGGTAAATCAATAAAGTTTACGGCACGAGTTTTAGTATACACAGCTTTTACGCTCAAGGCATTTCTCCACAATTTGGACAAGTCCTTCACTGCACTTTTAGGAGAAATAATAAAATCTAAGTCTGCCGTTTTGCTTACATAATCCATAGTAGCCTTGCCATCACTGTACTTGGGTATATATGAAACAGATTGAATACGTGAAAGCAGTGCGGATATTTGCTCTTTTATTTCTGCGATTTCATTTTGAATAGAAGCTATAGAGCTTTTAATAGCAGCAACCTCATCCTCCAATGAGGAAACTCTTGTGTCAAGGGCTTCAAGACTATTGTTTATTGCAGCAACTTCTGCATCAATGCGTGAATTGATTGTTGCAACAGAGTTGTCAAGTTTACCTTCTAATGTAGAGATAGATTTGCTTATCAACTCTGTATATGCTGCAGTCACCTCACTCTTGGTGACATCTATAGCATCTTTCAGATTTGAAATATTGCGTGCATTTTCTGCAATAGCAGAAGCATTATTATTGATTGCAACACTATTTGCTGCAAGAATTTCTGCGTTATTGGCAATAGCTTTGGCATTATCTGCTATGGCAGTTGCATTAACTGCGATAGCATTGGCATTGGCCGTATTGCTTGTCTTCTCCATCTTGTCCTCAACATCAGCAATCAGTTGCTTGTTTTCTGCAATAAGTGCAGCATTGGCCTCTATCGCCTTCTTGTTCTCTTCGTATTTTTCTCCATTTGCAACTATAACTTTTGCATTCTCTATGATAGCTGAAGCATTGGTAGAGATTGACTCGGCATTGTTGGCTATGCTTGATGCATTCTCAGCAACTTCAGCACTCAATGACGTTAAGTCATTGCGAAGCGAAGTTATAAGACCCTGGTTTGCAGTAATCTTATCGGTAAGGGATTGCGACAATGAAGATACAAGACTCTCTATATAAATCTTTTGTGTAGATAATTTACCTTCAAGTTCTGCGCTCAATGTAGCGATGAGAGCATCAATCTGAGCAATGGTGTAATAGTTTGCCAATTGCTCATTTATCCATTGCTTCATAGATGTTTCAAGAGTGGAAATAGCATTCTTAATCTCTTCAGTATATGCTCTGGTTATTTCCGCTTTGGCCGTAGCGATAGCAGACACATATGAACTTGTGATTTCTGTCACTGAGGCAGCCAACTCCTCTTGCAAGCCCTTAACGGCTGTTTCGATATCTGCTGAGATCTTTTCGTTTAGTCGTGTCTCAAGTTCTACGATTGAGGTATTGAGGTTTTCAATCTGAATTTTAACAGTAGCTATCTCATCGCACAGAGCGTTATATTGTTCGATTGTAGCAAAAGTAGTAGAAGCCCAATCCTTGGTATTCCGAAGTTCTGTATCAACATAGACTCTTAATGCCTCAATCTTAATCTCCAACTCTCCATCCTTAGCCTTAAGGGTATCAATTGCAGAATTAATTTGTACTAATTCATTATTTGTTTCAAACTTGAGCGCCTCTAATTGCGCCAATACATCAGCCTTTACAATGGCTATTTCGCTTTGTGTTGCATTGACAGAATCTTGTAATTCAGCTTGTACTTCATCTATGCGTGAGTTAGTTGTATTAATCGAATTCTGTAGCTCAGTAGCAGTAGACTCCAATGCTGTGATATAACTTTTCAGTTCTACATCCGTAGTCTCCAAATCAGTTATTGAGGAGTTTATACGAGCGATTTGTTCGTTGATAGTAGGAATAGTTGTACTTTCCAATGCTGTAACACGGCTGTCAAGTGCTTCGATAGCATCTTCAATCTTTTGGCAACCAGACAATGTAAGGGTTGCTAGAAGAACAAAAAGTAATTTTCTCATATGCTTTTATTTATAGTTATGTTTGTGTGTTGATTATGCCAAATAAAAAAAGGCGTGAAACCATCCGTTACTCGCCTTAATTCCAGGTTACCGCCAAGTGACCTTACACGCAACAAGCAATGAATAGTTCACACCCAATCGGGGTGAACTCCCAGTCTGCTTGTTCTCGCGTGTCGAAAATTGGCGGTATTCGGAATCAAGAGAACAAGAGCCAAAAGCTCCATATCTATATTTATCAAGAACGAACGGGACGCGTTAATAAATTCTGAATTTTGAATTATTAATTCTGAATGGTTCAGTGACGTTATCACTATCACAAACCTTCACGAAAGCGTCTGTCCGGGTTTACTTCATAGGCAATTCGTTTTATTCGTTAATACTATAATCGTTTACTGCGACAAAATTATCAAAAATCTATGGAACACAAAACATTCCGTAAGATTGTTTTTGTTCGTTTCGGTTCTTTCTCTAATTCCAAAGTTCGCGCATGTTCTCCTCATCGTCCTTTTTGCTGTACGTACGTTGACGAAAAATTTCAGTTTTTGGATCTATTTGTGTTTTCCTTTATTAAGCGAAGGTGTCGGTAGTTGGACGTAATCACATGAACAATAATCAAATACCGACCGAGACCTGGTATCGGTGGGGTGTCGGTCGCTGCTTACACCTGCATCCAGAAATTTTTGCAGGTGTAAGCGATAATAAACGGCTGCTCGTTTTTCAGAAAAGGGAAAGGCGTTTGCACAGAAACGAACAGCCCTTTTCTGAAAAAGGCATGTTCGTTCCTGAAAAAAGGGAAAGCCGTTTGTCTCTAAAGGGCTGTTCGTTTTTCACTAAGCACAAATAAAATGGTACAAATCTCGAGCAAAATTGTACAAAGTACTTTCTCGGGAACTGGGGATTCTAAGGTGAAAAAAGTTCATTTTTGGGGTGGCATGGCTGTGCTGCGGAGCTCGCTGCCAACGAAAACGTTAACGAAAACGAAAACTTCCATCCGGTAGGTAATTGTCCTTTGTCAATTGTCAAAGTTCGTGCCAACGAGCGCAACCTTTAGGTCGACGCCCGAAGGGGCTGAAGTCAATGCAAGTTTACTTGCGATTTCTCAGCGAGTGCAGCCGAACTAAAAACGAAGTTTAATTTGCGAGCTATGCTCGCATGCCATGCCACCCCAAAAATAAACTTTTATCACCTTGGATATGGGTGTTTGGGGCGAAATATTCAGATTTAGGGGCGAAACTATTACAATTGACAAATGAGAATTGATAATTGATAATTAACTAATTTACAATCCTATCTGAATCAGACGGCTATGATAGGTTTACCAAAGCCTTTCGTTACAGAAAAAGCCTTTGTCTGATTTTTCAAACAAAAGGCTCTGATTTTTTATACATCAACGCTTCGCGGTGCATACATGTAATGATTGTATTGCACGTATGCAATAAAAAAATTGCGTGAAGAGATTTTTTGTAAAACCTATAGACTTTTTCTGAAATCTATACAGACATCAAATGTGTCTACCTATACCAGTATAAGACTGGATAAAATAAAGAGGGTGTGTCTCACGTGAGACACACCCTCAAATTTCTTTGTCCGCTAATGGATTAAGCGAGCTTGTTGTCTGAACCGAGTACGTTCACAATCTTGTGTACATACTGCTTCTTCATGTTCTCACGAGCGGGGCCGAGATACTTACGGGGGTCAAACTCAGCGGGCTTGGTAGCAAATACCTCACGGATAGCAGCAGTCATAGCGAGACGGCTATCAGAGTCGATATTGATCTTGCATACAGCCAAAGATGCTGCCTTACGCAACTCCTCCTCGGGGATACCGATAGCATCCTTCAATGCACCACCGTACTTGTTGATTGTCTCAACCTCTTCCTGGGGAACTGAAGATGAACCGTGGAGAACGATGGGGAAGCCGGGGAGCTCCTTCATGCAACCCTCGAGTACGTCGAATGCCAAGGGGGGAGGTACGAGTACACCCTTCTCGTTGCGTGTGCACTGCTCGGGCTTGAACTTGTTAGCACCGTGTGAAGTACCGATTGAGATAGCCAAGCTGTCGCAACCAGTCTTAGTTACGAAGTCAACAACCTCCTCGGGACGTGTGTATGTGTGGTGCTCAGCTACTACGTCATCCTCAACACCAGCAAGGATACCGAGCTCACCCTCAACAGTTACGTCGAACTGGTGTGCATACTCAACAACCTTCTTTGTGAGAGCTACGTTCTCCTCGTAGGGGAGGTGTGAACCGTCGATCATCACTGAAGAGAAGCCCATGTCGATGCAAGACTTACATGTCTCGAAGCTATCACC
>JAFZFF010000052.1 GCA_017556045.1 Bacteroidaceae bacterium
AAACTTTTCAAAGAACTCTTCTTTTTAACATCTCAAGGGGTGTCCCTCTCGATTGCGGATGCAAAGGTAGATACTTTTTACTTTCTGACCAAACAATATAAGAACTTTTTTGAAGGAAAAATTAAACGATTTTCGTAAGTTATTGATTTTCAGTAGTAGGTGATTTTAACCCATTTTGGCAATTATTAAACGTTTGACAAATATATGTTGCAAAACATGAAATTTGGGCGTTTTGGAGAGAAATGGGGAGATGGAGGAGAAAGATGGGAAAATTGGGGAGATTTCGTAAAATAAAGATGAAAAAGCCATAAAAAAGGATCAAAGAGAAAAAGGATGTTATGTATTATACTTATGTATTATACGTATAATAGTATAAAAAAACGACATGCAGCGCTAATTAATTAGGATTTATTCACTTGTTTTTCGTACCTTTGCTATTCATAATAAATAATACACGCGCGTGAGACAAGAGCAAAACAACGATACTACCAAAGATTCGAGCTATGATGGCATACTGAAGTACACGGGCATATTCGGCGGTGTACAGGGCTTGGCAAGCCTAATCACGTTACTCAAGGTGGGTATCGTATCGAAGTTATTGGGCCCAATTGGCGTAGGTATGGTCGATGTGTACAACCGATCCATCGAGTTAGTCAAAAAGACCACCGACCTCGGCATCTCGTATAGCGCCGTACAGTCTATCTCCGAACAACGCCATACTGCTACCCTCCCCTCCTCTGATGCCGTGACGTACGCCGTCAAGGTGGTACGTTCATGGTCGTTATGGCTTGCCGTAGTGGGAACGATGCTTTTCTTCATCCTCTCACCCCTACTGAGCCGCTGGAGCTTCGATGGTGACGAGCACTATGTTAACATGTTTCGCTTGCTATCCATGGCTGTAGGCTGCTCCTCCCTCATGGGCGGAGAACTTGCCGTGCTCAAGGGTGCCCGTATGCTAAACCGCGTAGCATGGTTCCAACTCCTCAGTGCCGTAGTGATGCTCGTAGCCGTAGTGCCCTATTACTATTTTTGGGGCCTCGAGGGTATCATTCCGGGGCTGCTACTTACAGCTATCACCCTACTAGCCTTGGCTTGTTTCCACTCGTTTCAAGTCTTTCCCTACCGCGTAGCCCTCTTCTCCAAACGCATCATCAGCGACGGAGTCTACATCATACGCCAAGGCTTCAACTACACGTTGGCAGGTTTCCTTAACTCAGGAGCGTACTACCTCGTCTCCATCTATGTACTCAACCAGGCCGATGCTGCCGACGTGGGCTGCTACTCTTACGGTACACTGCTCATTTCATACCTCAGCATGCTCGTGTTTGCAGCCCTCGATAGCGACTTCTTCCCTCGCCTTTCAGCCATTAACAAGCAGACATCTCGATCGAACGTACTCGTCAACACCCAAGTAGAGATGCTCATGGTGCTCATCACCCCTCTCATCATCTGTTTCGCAGTATGCCTCCCCTTGGCGCCCCGTCTCCTGTTTGGCGAGAGCTTCATGCCATTAGTCGACATGTCACAATGGGCCGTCGTGGGACTCTTTTTCAAAGCCATGATGCTCCCTCCCGCATATCTTTCACTTTCCAAGGGTGAGTCGCTCACCTTCCTCCTCCAGGAAGTCCTCTCCTACTCTTTCATGGCTACTGCCATGATTCTCGGCTTCCGCTATGGGGGTATGTCAGGTCTTGGCATCGGCATCCTCCTCTCGGGCATGTTTGACTGTCTCAGCGTGTGGGCCATCTCCCTTCTCCGCTATAGTTTCCGCTACAGCCTGCGTGTGGTACGACTCTTCATCACTCAGCTCCCCCTGCTCGTGGCCATGCTCATCACCGTGCGCCTATGCAGTGGAATCAACTACATCCTATTGGGCACCCTCATCACCTTACTCTCAACCGCCTACTCTCTGCGTTTCTTACAGCGCCACACCAACCTCGTGCATCGCATTACTTCTAAATTGAAGCTTACCCACTAAAGGAGAACGAAACAAACCATTAGGTCGAAACAAAGAAGATCGAAATCAAGGGAAAAGCAAGTATCTCGTACAAAGACTTATACAAGAATACTGCAAGATTCTTTAAGATATCCAATAGGACAATATTCCTATTACATAATAGACATACGTCTATATTATCGTTTAAACAATTAAGGGGTTCCGAATCGGAACCCCTTAAATATAAGTTAGATTTGTCGAGCGATTAGAAGTTCATCAACTTCTCGATCTCCTCGAACTCCTTGCCCATGTTGAGCATGTAGTAGCAGGTGTAGAGACCGTTTGTCCAAGCGTTCTTCACGTCGGGATCTGTACCATCGTCGAGCTTACGCAACTCTTCGTATACGGGGAGTGCCAAGCGATAGTAGCTGGTAATCTCATCCTTCTTCTCCTTGTACTCCTTGCTCTTGATGTTGAGGTTTGTGGTAGCATCGCTCAAGTCCTGTGCGATCTGGCAGTAGCAGATACCGAGGTTACGATATGCACCTGTGTGAGTAGGATCCTTCTCGATGCAAACCTTGTACTCGTTGATAGCACCCTCATAGTTCTTCATATTCTGATACAAGTAGCCCTTCACGAAGTAGAAGATGGGAAGGGGGTTCTTAGCCAACATATCATCAGCGAAGCCCAAGAGGTCTGTAACGTTACCCTTATCGTTGTAGTATGAGATGAGGTTTGAGTAGAAGTACTCTACTGTAGGATACAACTCAACGCCCTGCTTCAAAGTATTGAGCCAGTTTACAGTATCACCGAGGTGGATGTATGACATAGCCTTGTACTCTACAGCCTTCTGAGCTACATCTTCCTTCTTCATAGCGAGGTCTACATACTTGAGTGCCTTCTCATAGTCCTCAAGCTTCAAACCTGCCAAAGTGGTGTAGTAAGCAATCTCGGGGAGCAATGAGTCTGTATCCACGTAGTTGAAGGGCTTGAACATCTCGATCTCAGCTACATCGATATACTTTGAGAAAAGTTCGAATGCCTTCTCATTGTTGTTATCGTTGAAGTAGGTAACACCACCGCTCACGAGGTTGATACGTATACGTGAGAGCAGGTCGCAAGTCTCCTGACGATACTTTACTGTCACCTTACCCTTCTCATCGGGGATCTGCTCCAACTCGTCGCACTTGGTGAAGTAGTCAAACATCTTGGTGAGGCTACCGAAGAACTTCTCTCTGTCGTAAGCCTGCTGGAGATACATCTTCTCGTTCTCCTGGTTGTAGAACTTCTCCTGGATCTTACCTGCAGTGTACCATGTGTCGGGGTTGTTTGCAGTGTGAGGATTTGTCATTGCCTCCTGGATGAGTCTGTTAGCTTCGTTGATGTTGCCATCAGTTGCGTTGAGCTGACCCTGTGCTGTCTTGAGCACTTTGTTAGCAGCCTTGATCTCTGCCTTGAGTGCCTTAGCGGCTTCCTTAGCAGCCTTTGCTGCTGCCTTGTCATCTGCTTGTGCAAATGTGATGGATGCAGACATTAATGCTGCTGCCACCAGAAATAATACTTTTTTCATACTTTAAATGATTTAGTGATTATTTATTAATGTATATTTAACGTTATTAATTCTCGTTCTGTTCGGTAGTCTCAGTAGTTTCGGGAGCCTCTACGATGGGAGTCTCACCCTCTACGATCTCAGCATCCTGCACTTCGGGCTCCTCTGTCTCGGTAGTCACCTTACATACAGAGCTGATCTGGTCGTTGCGCTTGCCGAGGTTGATGAGACGTACACCCTGAGTAGCACGACCCTGGATACGTACGTCAGCCACCTTGAGGCGGATCACTACGCCCGACTTATTGATGATCATGAGGTCATTTTCGTCGGTCACGGTCTTGATAGCTACGAGCTTACCGGTCTTTTCGGTGATATCAAGAGTCTTCACACCCTTACCACCACGGTTGGTGATGCGGTACTCCTCTACATCGCTGCGCTTACCATAGCCCTGCTCTGATACTACCATGATGTTTTCGTACTCAGCGTCGTTGATTACAATCATGCCGATTACCTCGTCCTGTCCATCTTCGTCGAGTGTCATACCACGTACACCGGTAGCCGTACGGCCCATCTCACGCACCACGCCTTCGTGGAAGCGGATAGCGCGACCATTCTTGTTTGCCAAGATGATCTCGTTGTCACCATTGGTCATTACTACCTCGATCACGCGGTCGTCCTCACGGATGGTGATAGCGTTCACACCATTGGTACGGGGGCGTGAGTATGCCTCCAGACAGGTCTTCTTCACCACACCGTTCTTGGTACAGAATACAAGGTAGTGTGAGTTCACGAAGTCCTTATCGGCGAGGTTCTTCACATGTACGAATGCGTTCACCTTATCGTCGGGCTCGATGTTGAGCATATTCTGGATAGCACGTCCCTTTGAGTTCTTCGTGCCTTCGGGGATCTCGTATACCTTGAGCCAGTAGCAGCGTCCCTTCTGGGTGAAGAAGATCATGGTGTTGTGCATGGTAGCCATGTAGATGTACTCTACAAAGTCTGCCTCGCGGGTATCGCTACCCTTTGAGCCTACGCCACCACGGTTCTGAGTGCGGAACTCGCTGAGCGGAGTACGCTTGATGTATCCGAGGTGTGAGATGGTGATCACCATTTCGTCATCGGCGTAGAAGTCTTCGGGGTTGAACTCCTCTGATGAGTATACGATCTCTGACTTACGGTCGTCGCCATACTTCTCGGCTACCTCTACGAGCTCGTCCTTCATCACCTGCTTGCAGAGGTCGTCATTGACGAGGATCTCCTTCAAGTGAGCGATGAGCTTCATGATCTCGTCATACTCAGCACGGAGCTGCTCCTGCTGGAGACCAGTGAGCTGGCGCAAGCGCATCTCTACGATGGCGCGAGCCTGTACGTCGCTGAGTGAGAAGCGCTCCATCAAACCTGCGATAGCATCGGCAGGTGTGTGAGCAGCCTTGATGATGCGGATTACCTCATCGATATTGTCTGAAGCGATGATAAGTCCCTGGAGGATGTGTGCACGCTCCTCAGCCTTGCGGAGGTCATACTTGGTACGGCGGATTACCACCTCGTGACGGTGCTGTACGAAGTACTTGATGCAGTCGCGCAATGAGAGCACCATGGGGCGGAGCTTGTCATTGTGCTCGCCACAGGGTACGAGAGCCACGCTATTCACGCTGAAGGCGGTCTGCAGCTGAGTCATCTTGAAGAGCTTGTTGAGCACTACGCTAGCGTTGGCATCGCGCTTCACGTCTACCACGATACGCATACCGTCCTTGTCTGACTCGTCGTTTACATTGCTGATACCGTCGATCTTCTTGTCGCTCACGAGGCCTGCGATGTACTTGATGAGCTCAGCCTTGTTCACGCCATAGGGGATCTCGGTCACGATGATCTTGTCATGGTTGGCATCGGTCTCGATCTCGGTCTTCGCACGCATTACCACACGTCCGCGACCAGTCTCGTAGGCCTCCTTCACGCCAGCCATACCATATATATAGCCACCTGTGGGGAAGTCAGGAGCCTTTACATACTCCATCAGTTCCTCAGTAGTGAGCTCAGGATTGTCGATATAAGCCACACAAGCGTCTATCACCTCGCGGAGGTTGTGTGTGGGCATATTGGTTGCCATACCTACGGCGATACCGGTAGCACCGTTTACCAAGAGGTTAGGGATACGTGTTGAGAGTACGCGGGGCTCTTCGTCCTTACCGTCATAGTTCTCCTGGAAGTCTACAGTTTCCTTATAGATATCCTGCATCATATCCTCACCGATCTTGCGGAGGCGAGCCTCGGTATAACGCATAGCAGCAGGGCTGTCGCCGTCTACAGAGCCGAAGTTACCCTGTCCGTCGATCAAGGTGTAGCGCATAGCCCAGTCCTGAGCCATACGTACGAGTGAGCCGTAGATTGACGAGTCGCCGTGAGGGTGATATTTACCCATCACATCACCGACCGTACGTGCCGATTTACGATATCCTTTATCCGAGGTATTACCCTGCTCCATCATGCTGTACAGGATTCTTCGATGAACGGGTTTGAGTCCGTCGCGCACATCAGGCAACGCACGCTCCACGATCACCGACATAGAGTAGTCGATATACGATTTGCGCATCTCCTGCTCGATATCGACCTTAATAATTCTGTCTTGGTCCAAATTCATATCTTAATAGTAATTCTATCGTAAAATTAGTATTTGTCGTAAAAACGTGTAAAATTACACAATTTTAGCGACATGGCAAACGAAATATCGATTTTTCAAGAAAAAAAGCCCCCTACACCGAAAAAAGTCGCGACAAAAGAGGGCTACCACCCCCATTTCTCCCCACCCCATCGTATGGCACCGAAGGCGAGATTTTATCACACCTGCGACAACGGATTATCACACCTGCGCCCCTGCGCCGCCAGAGGTGCGAAAAATTGTCATACACCGACGTTATGGAATGTTATTTGTGAACAATATATTATAAAAGGTATAGGATAATACACCCTATAGCGTTATATTTGCAACCGAAAAAGAAAAAGACAACAGAAAACAGCAGAATATGAACAACCAATATTCACAGAAGCTATCAGATATCCTCGTATACAGCAAGGAGGAGGCCGGTCGTCTCAGATGCGACTACATCGGCCCCGAACACCTCTTGCTGGCGCTGCTCAGAGACGGCAGCAATACGGCTATAGACCTGCTAAACAGGCTACATACCAACCTTAGAACTATAAAAAGCGAAATCGAGAGCGACATCGAGCGCACCAACACCTTCAACGATACCGCCCAGTCGCTCGACCTCAATAGCATGGCCAACAAGATCATGCGCCTCACACAGCTCGAAGCCCGTATGCTCAAGAAGTCGCCCGCCGACGTAGAGCACCTGCTCCTGGCCATCCTGAAGGATAGCCACAACATGGCGGCTGACGTTTTGACACGAAACGATGTCAGTTATGACAAAATCATGGAGCTGCTCACCATCAAGTCAGACTTCAGCAATGGCGACTTCATGGACGACGAGGAGGACGACGAGTTTCCCACCGAGCACAAGGGTGAGACACCCCGCCCCACCTCTACCAAGCAGCAGCCCAAGTCATCGAGCGACACCCCCGTCATCGACAACTTCGGTGTAGACATGACCAAGGCTGCCGCCGAGGGCAAGCTCGACCCCGTGATAGGCCGTGAGAAGGAGATAGAGCGTATCGCTCAGATCCTGAGCCGCCGCAAGAAGAACAACCCCGTGCTCATCGGTGAGCCCGGCGTGGGCAAGTCGGCTATCGTCGAGGGCCTCGCCCTGCGCATCGTGCAGAAGAAGGTGTCGCGCATCCTCTTTGACAAGCGCGTGGTGATGCTCGACATGGCCTCCGTAGTGGCAGGCACCAAGTATCGCGGACAGTTTGAGGAGCGTCTGCGCTCTATCCTCAACGAGTTGCAGAAGAACCCCAACATCATCCTCTTCATCGACGAGCTCCACACCATCGTCGGCGCCGGCTCAGCCGCAGGCTCTATGGATGCTGCCAACATGCTCAAGCCCGCCCTTGCGCGTGGCGAGATACAGTGCATAGGCGCCACCACACTCGACGAATACCGCAAGACCATCGAGAAGGACGGAGCCCTCGAGCGCCGCTTCCAGAAGGTCATCGTAGAGTCACCCGATGCCGAGGAGACCATCCACATCCTCCAAAACATCAAAGACCGCTACGAAGACCACCACAACGTACACTATACCGATGACGCCATCGTGGCCTGTGTGAAGCTCTCAGAGCGCTACATCACCGACCGCTGCTTCCCCGACAAAGCCATCGACGTGCTCGACGAGGCAGGCTCACGCGTACACCTCACCAATATACAGGTACCGCAAGAGATCGAGCAGCAAGAGGCACTCATCGCCGATGCCCACAACCAGAAAAACCTCGCCGTCAAGAACCAAGACTACGAGCTGGCTGCCGACTACCGCGACCGCGAGCGCCGTCTCGAGAACGAGCTCGCCGAGATGAAGCGCAACTGGGAGGCAGGCCTCAAGGAACATCGCGAGACCGTCGACGAAGCCAAGATAGCCGAAGTAGTATCCATGATCTCAGGCATCCCCGTACAGCGCATGGCACAGTCCGAGGGCGTACGCCTCAAAGGCATGCGCGAGACACTCAACCATAGCGTCATCGCACAGGAGAACGCCATCGGCAAGCTCGTCAAGGCCATCCAGCGCAACCGCCTCGGCCTCAAAGACCCCAACCGCCCCATCGGCACCTTCATGTTCCTCGGCCCCACAGGTGTAGGTAAGACCCTCCTTGCCAAGGAACTCGCCCGCCACATGTTCGGCTCTACCGACGCCCTCATCCGGGTCGACATGAGCGAGTTCATGGAGCAGCACACCGTGTCGCGCCTCGTAGGAGCGCCTCCGGGCTACGTAGGCTATGAGGAGGGCGGACAGCTCACCGAGCGCGTACGCCGTCGCCCCTACTCTATCATCCTGCTCGACGAGATCGAGAAGGCCCATGCCGACGTCTTCAACCTCCTCCTGCAGGTCACCGACGAAGGTCGCCTCACCGATGGCAACGGACGCCTCATCGACTTCCGCAACACCGTCATCATCATGACCTCCAACGTAGGCTCGCGCCAGCTCAAGGACTTTGGCCGTGGCGTAGGCTTCTCCACCCGCATGGAGTTTGACGACAAGGAACACTCGCGCAGCGTCATCCAGAAGGCCCTCAACAAGACCTTCTCGCCCGAGTTCCTCAACCGTATCGACGAGATAGTCACCTTCGACACCCTCGACGATGCCGCCCTGCGCACCATCACCGACCTCGAGATCGACAAGCTCATCCAGCGCCTCGCAGGCCTCGGCATCCCCGTCACCGTCACCGACGAGGCCCGCCACTACATCAGCCGCAAGGGCTACGACCCCCAGTACGGAGCTCGTCCCCTCAAGCGTGCCGTGCAGACCTACCTCGAAGACGAGCTCGCCGAGATGCTCATCGAAGACACCCCCGCCGAAGGCGAGACCATCAGCGTCACCCTCGACACCGAAGCCAACAAGCTGCTCTTCACCAAGGCATAGCCACGGCACCCGCGAGGTAAGACTCTATCCATATACAAATACGGTAGCAAGCGCGCTTGCTACCGTATTTTACATATCCCCTATCACCTGACACCGCAGGTCAGAGGGCACGTAAGAGATATGTATCCAGCGGAAATCATCTTCAGCAATCAGCTGAGTAAACCTGATCTTCCCCGCCTGCTGCATTTGCCGTATGAGCTCGAACAGCCTGCGGTGCTCCGCTTTAGAGCCCGCTATAAGGTCCGCAGCGCATCCCAGCAGGTGGTGACTGTTCTTTGCTCCCCCCACGAGCGCGTTGAGTTCCTTACATCTATATCCGCTACTGACTAAGATAGGTGCTCCCCACGCCTCGCGTATGGGGTCAAGGAGCTGCTCTACTAATACGTGCAGCAGGTGGTATGCACTCGTCGGTGGGCGATTGTCGATGCCCTCGCGCTGCGCTGTGGCGCTGGCGCACAATTCTTGGATAGTAAAGTATGAGGCCTCCCCCCTGCCCCTCCCAAGGAGGGGTGACTCAGACCTCGAGATAGAGTTTAATGATTTCATTGTATACTAATAGTTATGGTAAATGATTTCTGACGATGTCTGCAGCCCCCTCTCCTTGGGAGAGGGATGGGGTGAGGCCCCCATTAGCGTAAGTGCGCCGCCGATGAGCAGCAGCGCACGAAAGAGGGTACTCATGGCTACATACAGCTAACGACTCCCAGCGAGCCGGCGAGTGCAGTGAGTACAGCGATGAGAACTTTGAGGATCTTTCCCCAGTTGGTAGTGTTTGTTTTCATAATGGTTGAGTGTTGAGAGTTTAGAGTTTAGTGTGTAGTGTTTAGAGAAACCGCGATGGGTGTCATTTTGAGCGCAGCGCCGACGCTTTCATACCGCGTCGGCACTCCGTTCAGGATGACATCATCGCGGGGACGAAATGGTACATTGTAAATGGTCCAATGGTACATTCCGCTTACTTCTTCGGCTCCGCCTGTCTCACGAGTGAGAGCTTCGAGGCGATCTCCTTCTTCAGTGCCACTTCGGGACGGAAGATGATGCGGTGGCCCTTGATCTGTGCCGAGGGTGAGAAGTCACTGGCTGCCATGGCATCCTGTGAGAAGCACTTACTCTGCAGCGAGATCTGGAAGCGGCCGAGGTCCTCGAGCACTACGGCACGGCCAGCGAGCAGCGCCTTGGTGATGTAGGGCTTGATGACGGCGAGCACGGCCTGCGCATCGGGCTTGGTCACTGTGGTAGAGAAGCTGATGTCCTCTGCCAACTCATCGAACGTGTAGTCGTCCAGCTTGATAGAACGACAAGCATAGTAGGTTACACCTTCCACGGCATTCTTGCCGGGGTTCTTACATTTTCTTACAGCATACGTTACGCTCATAGTGTTTGAATTGAAAATTAAACTTTGTTTTTAGTTCGGCTGCACTCGCAGAGCAATTTGTAAGCCAGCTTACATTGCGCTCGTTGGCACGAACTTTGAAAATTGAGAATTGAGAATTACCTCCGGACTGTAAGTCTCACATCTAAACTTTCGGGTTAATAAATAAGGTTACTTGAAAACGGTTAAAGGTTAATGGTTAAAGTTAACGACTACCGGTACCATCGCTCAACTCTCAACCCTCAACTCTCAACGATTTCGTATACAAAGGTACGAAATCACGTTGCCCTCACTGTCCGCCTCTGCGAGTTATGACGAGCTACAAAAAGAATCTTTCGTAGGGGTATAAAAAAAGAGCGCGTAGTCCATTCTACGCGCTCTTTACGAAGTACTATTAATAAAGAATCAAGGCTCGATACCGAGGACATACGTATAGGTATCCCCCTCATCGTCACATAGCTTTACCTTGATAGTATAAAAAGATGTCGTCTCTGGCATGGAAGCGAACTCCAATATTCCCAAATATGGACAATCATAGCCATAGTATAGGAGTGTCAAGTCATCTATACTGAGCTCACTGACTTTCTTATTGATAAAGTGCGTACAATACTCACGACTCAGATATCGGAACACCTTATCATTCATCTCGGGGGTGTGCGAATAAGCCTCCGTCAGTGCTTTCCAGTCTACGCTATCGGTATAGGCGCTTTGTATGTATGGATAGAGCGTCTGACCATAAAAGGTAACGATGTCGCCCAGGTCGCTCCCGGCAGGATGCTCCGCGTCGAAGTCCACATCGCTCGTGATGTGTATGGACTGTATGCGTTGCCTGTAAGCTTCGGGATTATCAAGTGGCCATTCTTCTTCGTATGTTATCTCCATATTGTAGACCGTATCTCCAAATTCTCGTGCAGTCTGCCTAAATAGACGTTGGTTCTTATCCGATGCACATGCATATTGGTGAGACTTGGCTTTAATGTAGATAAAGTTCCCATCCTGAGTCTGGCTTATATTGTCGATATCGTGGTATCTTGCGATATATCCTATCGAATAATAATCGTAATATATGTCGCATGAAAAGCATAATAGAAGTAAGCTTGATATAAGAAGTTTGTTCCTCATCATACATTTATGGTATAAGACACTATACGATTTTTTTTGTTTAGTCGCAAATATACTATTTAATCTTGAATCTGCAAACAGAATGTTTTTTTACGCATAATACGATAAAAAAAGTTTCTCCGCACGTTGCTGTGCGGAGAAACGATGTGTGGGAGCTGCGCTCAGGGCTCGCCCAGGTACTCGAAGATGAGCTGCACCTGACGGCGTGTGAAGTGCCGGTCGTTGGCGCGGTAGCCCGTAGCCAGCAGGGCAGGCATCAGGCCGTGGGCGTTGTGGATGTAGCGGTTGAGCCGACGCAGTGCGTTCGAGACAGAGCCGATGGGGAAATACATCGTGGCAAGCTGTCGTTTGGTAAGAGGTGTAATCATAATGGATGTATATTAAAGTTAACGTGAGTTCGATATAAGAAGAAGTTGCTTTGATTCTCCTCCTAGGGTAGGAGGAGTACCCTCGCAGAGGGGGAGGTGGTACGATTATTGGCAAGAAAATACCCCCTCCGCTTCACTTCGTTACGCTCGTCCCCCTATTTTAACTAATCTTTGTACACAAATTCTTTTAAATCTCACGCAGATCTCACGAATCTCACGAAGCAGGCTGCATCGAAAGGAGTTCTCGCAGCTTGTCGGCAAAGCCGAATGTACACACCCCGGAGGAAAACGCGAGTGTAACGATG
>JAFZFF010000010.1 GCA_017556045.1 Bacteroidaceae bacterium
GCCTCTTGTCGGATTCGAACCAACGACCCCGAGATTACAAATCACGTGCTCTGGCCAACTGAGCTAAAGAGGCAGGTTTTAAGCAGCCGCTCAACGAGTAGTGCTGAAAACGGCTGCAAATTTAGGCATTTATTTCAAACCTGCAAAAGGTTTTTGCTTTTTTTTTACTTTCCACGCAATTTTTCTTTATATTTTTCGAGTTGGATGCGCAAAGCGTCCACACATTCGTCTACACTTTCCTCAAAAGTGTCGCAAATCTTCGATGCGAAGAGGCTCTCATTTTTGACCAAAACTTTGACGTCGGCCTGCTTATTCATAGCCGTCTCAGGCTTCACTACTTTGAGGGTTACCTCCACGGTATCTATTTCGTCGAAGAATTTCTCCAACTTCGCTGTCTTCTTTTCAATAAACGCTTGCAATTGCTCACTTGCATCAAAATGGATGCTCTGGATGTTAGTCTTCATACTTACCTCCTTTGTTATTATTGATTAATACTTGCCCGGGGATGGGCTTGACTGTATACTTTCTTAAGTTCTTCGAATGTAGTATGTGTATAAATCTGCGTCGTGCTCACGCTCTCGTGTCCCATCAGCTCCTTGACAGCCTCGAGATCTGCATTATTATTGAGCATCGCCGTTGCAAAGGTATGCCGCAACACGTGCGGACTACGTTTCTTGAGCGTCACCACCTGCGAGAGATTCCTGCGCACCACGAGATACACCCATCCGGGATACACACGTACTCCCTTGTCAGTAACAAATAAGGGATGAGGATTAAGAGTTGAGGGACGACCAAACTCTTCGTCTTTCTTCTCAACATACTCCTTCAGATGCTGCACCATCCCATCGCCGACAGGAATGAGGCGCTGTTTATTGCGTTTACCTGTCACCTTTATGGCCTTACGAACAAAGTCCACGTCCTCCTCATTGAGCTCCACAAGCTCAGAGAGACGTATACCAGTCTCATAAAACAATTGAATTATCACTCTCTCGCGTACCCCCTGCCACGAGTCACCACTAAGCGAATCATCGAGCAGACGATCCATATCAGCCTCACGCACGAACTGAGGCAGCGGCTTTTTCTTTTTCGGACCACGCACATTCTGCATAGGCGACACCTTGATATCACCCTGACGCAGCAGATATTTATAGAACGTACGCAGCGCGCTAAGCTTACGGTTCACCGAAGTCGCCTTACAGCCACCCTCCATGAGCGTCACTGCCCACCCTCTGATAAGGTCGGCATCAGCATTAGTCAAATCAAGTACGTTCTCGGTATTCGCAAGGTATGCCCCGAACTCCCTCAGGTCGCTCTCATAGCTTTTCACCGTATGGGGCGAGTAGGCTCTTTCGTGAGTCAGATAGTTTAAGAATCCCTCTATCATAAGCACACCTTATATAATATATATAATAGAAAAGAAAGATATGTTCTCCACCAACGAAGATTCTCCTCTTTTCAAGGGCGAAAATAGCGATTTTTCTTAGAAATGCAAAAACATTTTGCACATTTTTCGCAGCCCTACCCTATTTTTCGGCACAAAGGCAGAGCCATAGATAAAAAAACAAGGGCAGACCATGTGGTCTGCCCTTAGCTTATGAGATTCGTGAGAATTACTCTTCGTTCTGACGCAAGCTCTGAACGTATACGGCACGCTCCATCTTCAGACGCTTAACTGCTGAAGGCTTGTTAAACTGCTGACGACGACGGAGTTCCTTAACTACGCCTGTCTTCTCGAATTTTCTCTTAAATTTCTTGAGAGCTCTTTCAATGTTTTCGCCCTCTTTTACGGGTACTACGATCATGTTGTTTTTGTTTTTATTTTGTTATTACACTTTCAATTTTTATAACTGTGCGCTAAGCACTATGTTTTTAAGGTCTTATGCTATAGTATTTCTTGTATTTTACCTCCTTTACACTTTTAGCGGGTGCAAAATTAGTGCAATCTGAGCGAAATACCAAATTTATTTTAATATTTCTGAAGCACAGTCTATTTTCAGCACACAAAATCGACTAAAATCTGAGCTATCGAAACAAAACGCTACACTTAACTGAGCAAAAGACACTCACACTGAGCACTACTCCATCAGGCTTCGCCCTTAAAGTCGCTCAAGCGAGGCACATAGGTACCCTTGCCCTGCTCGGGGATACGGATAGGGCCGAAGGTCTGCTCGTAGCGAGTAATATTGTCTTGCAATGCGTGCATGAGGCGCACGGCATGTTCGGGAGTGAGGATCACGCGTGACTGCACCTGAGCCTTGGGCATACCAGGGAGCATACGAATAAGATCCATGACAAACTCTGACGATGAGTGTGAGATAACAGCAAAGTTGCAATATACGCCTTGAGCAACATCTTCCTTCAATTCTATCTGAAGTTGGTTTTCGGGTTTCTTTTCCATTACAGTATATATTGTTAATTATTTAGACTACTTATTTTATAATATATATGAGCTCCCTGCCGGATAGCCAACAAAAGAGCTCATAAGATCTATGGTGTGCTGATAAGATCACTTACGCTTAGAAGCCAGTTCTACCAAATCATGCTTGGCACGGCGGTAGGTAGGCATGGCATCGAGGGCATCGATGAGATCATCGTTAAAGAGATCACTATCCTCCATCACGAAGGCATGGATGGTACGCTTAGCCACAATATCGGGACCTCCGTAGTACTTGGTAATCATCTCTTTGTCGCGAGCCTCCTGCTGCCTGCGAGCCTCTATCTCCTCGGGAGTCTCGAGACGCTCCTGCTTAGGAGCGTGGTTAACCTCGATGGTAGTATTGCTCATGCCAGGAATATTGCTTACGCCGAAACCTGTAGCAAGGATGGTAATCTTAACCTCCTCATCGAGCGACTCATCGGTAGCCATACCCCAGATAACCTCGATATCTTTACTGAGAAACTTATCAGTAAAGCGACTAATCTCTTCCATCTCCTCGACCTTGAGCGGATGCTTGGGGCTATCGTAGATATTGAAGAGTATCTTCTTAGAGTTGTAGATATCATTATCATTGAGCAGCGGAGAGTGCAGAGCATTCTCGATAGCCTCGGCAAGGCGCTTCTCGCCACTACCCAAGCCATAACTCATGATAGCCACACCGCCATCGCGCAACACCTTGCTCACATCTCGGAAGTCTAAGTTGATAGTACCCTCAGTGGTGATAATCTCCGAGATACTCTTCACCGCTATGGTAAGCGTGTCGTCCACACGATGGAAGGCTTCGCTGACGTTGCGATTCTGGAAGATATCAAAGATGCGCTCATTATTAATCACGAGCAACGCATCGACATGCTTAGAGATAGCATCAACACCCTTGAGTGCCTGCACGATCTTGGGACGCAGCTCAAACTTGAAGGGGATAGTCACCACACCTACGGTGAGCACGCCCGACTCCTTGGCCACACGAGCCACGACAGGCGCCGCACCTGTACCCGTACCACCACCCATACCAGCGGTGATAAAGACCATCTCGGTGCCATCCTGAAACTGCTTACGTATATCCTCGATGTTCTCCTCAGCAGCCTGACGAGCCACTTCGGGGTCATTACCAGCACCGAGTCCTTTGGTAGTCTCACGACCAATCTGCAACTTCACGGGAATCTGCGACTTGGCGAGAGCCTGACTATCAGTATTACACAAGACGAATGACACATCCTGAATGCCAGTGCGGTACATGTTTTTCACGGCATTGCCGCCGCCACCGCCCACACCGATGACCTTGATGATCTTACGCTCTTCGGTAGGCAAGTCTAATGGCAAAATATCATTATCACTCATATCGTATCCTGTTTAGTTTTTGTTATCTTCATTTTCATCATCATTCAATAACTCGTTGGCGAGCTTCTCTACGCTGACGCCTACCGTCTTGATTTTCTTCACAAATCCCGAGAAGAATCCACTGGTCTTAGCCTGTCGCTCAGCCTTACGTGCCTCAGCCTCCTTGATCTTCTGCTGACGCTTAGCCTCGAGCTCCTCATCACGCTTAGCCTGTGCGCTCTCACCATCATCTGTAAAGAGATTGCCAGTCACTAGTCGAGGCTCATCTTGGGGGAGTATCTCCATCTGCAAGCCATCAGAACAGCAACCCTCGACACCCCCCATCAGGAGACCAGCCAATACGCCCTGCGTGCCATCAGTAGGACGACCCTGAGCAGCCCACTCCACCTTGGTTACTGTATTATATGCCAGGCGCACCTTTGACATCAACGGCTTTTGCGCAATAGCCTTCTCGAAACCCTTGAGGTTGATACCACCACCACAGCACACCACACCTGCGTGGAGCTGCTTGTCGGTGTAGCCCGAAGCCTCTATCTGGTGGCATACGTTGAGGATAATCTCCTCAAAGCGTGCCTCGATGACGTCATACACGCTGCGCAACTCGATGGTACGGCCATCGTCGAGCGTCACAGTCTCGTCACCCGAGGTCGGGGGTACCAGTCCATACTCACACTTGATGCGCTCAGCCTCCTGTTCATCGAGCTGCAACGAGCAGAGGTCGCGTGTAATGCTCTGTCCACCCATGGGAATCACCGTAAGGAAACGCAAGTTACCACCCTTGTATACCGAGAGTGTAGTAGTGTCGGCACCGAAATCCACGAGCACACAGCCCTGGCGACGCTCATTCTCTGTGAGCAACACGTTGGCTGCCACGAGGGGCGGTATAGAGGTATCAGCAATATTGATCTTGGCAATCTCAAAGCTCTTAGCCGTATTGTGCATCACCGATGTGCGGGCAAGGATATTCAGATAGTTGCCCTCCACCTGAGTACAGTTGACACCCACGGGGTCGTTGATCAGATTATTGCCGATCTTATACTCTTGTGATATCATCATCAGCATATCATGGCCCGGATACTGCTTTGCCGCATTCTCCTCCTCCATCTCCGTCACGACAGCTGCCGACACGCGTGTCTCCTCCTCGAAGGTGCGCACGACGCTATTCTGCTCTGAGTGCAGAGTATATCCGCCCACACCCACATACACCTGATCTATCGTGATATTGTTCAACTCGGGCTCCAGACAGTTGATGAGGTTCGACAGGCACTGCGCCGTCTGGTCGATGTTGTACACCACACCACGACGCACGAATCCTGAGGCAGGCTCACTTGCATAGGCGAGCACCTGCAGACCACCGTCGGCACTCTTGCGTCCCACGGCACCCGCTATCTTCGACGAGCCAAGTTCGATGGCTACGATTAAGTCATTTGTTACCATATATCATGCTGTTTCGTTATCATTACGTACACTTCTCTGAAATTAGCCACAAAGATACTGCAAACCGAGAGGAGAACAAAATAAATTCTTCTATTTTTTACCCCAAAGTACAGCTCGCTACATTAGACACAGAGGGGCAAAAGAAAATAAATCTATCATTTATTTGCATTTCTTTGTCGCTTACACTACCTTTGTTGCTTATTTGGCTGGTTAGATGAAATCTAAACGGTACGATAAAACAGAAAATATTAACTAAACCACTGACAGAATTACCCCACCCTATGGAAGATAAAGCAAAGTTGCTATATATAGAGACCTACGGCTGCCAGATGAACGTGGCCGACAGTGAGGTCATCGCCTCAGTCATGAAGATGGCAGGCTACGAGCCCTGCGAGAGCCTCGACAATGCCGACGCCATATTGCTCAACACCTGCTCGATACGTGATAATGCCGAGCAGAAGATACTCCACCGCCTCGATGCACTCAACGCCCTACGCAAGAAGGGACGCAAGCTCATCATCGGCGTAGTAGGCTGCATGGCAGAGCGCGTCAAGGACAACCTCATCGAAAACCACGGCGTAGACCTCGTGGCAGGTCCCGATGCCTACCTCTCCCTACCCGACCTCTTCGCACAGGTCGAAGCAGGCGAGAAGGCTATGAACGTAGAGCTTTCTACCACAGAGACCTATCGCGAGGTGATTCCCTCACGTATCTGTGGCAACCACATCTCGGGCTTCGTATCAATCATGCGTGGCTGCAACAACTTCTGCCACTACTGCATCGTGCCCTACACTCGTGGCCGAGAGCGTAGCCGCGACGTCGAGAGCATCCTCAACGAGGTGAACGACCTCGCTGCTAAGGGCTACAAAGAGGTCACCCTCTTGGGCCAAAACGTAAACTCATACCGCTTCGAGCGCGATGGTGAGGTCATCACCTTCCCCATGCTGCTGCGTATGGTAGCGGCTGCCGCACCTCAGATGCGCGTACGCTTCACCACCTCGCACCCCAAAGACATGAGCGACGAGACCCTGCAGGCCATTGCCGAGGTGCCCAACATCTGCAAGCACATACACCTGCCCGTACAGAGCGGAAGCTCACGCGTACTCAAGCTGATGAACCGCAAATATACCCGCGAGTGGTATCTCGATCGCGTAGCAGCCATCCGTCGCATCATCCCCGACTGTGGCCTCAGCACCGACATTTTCTCTGGCTTCCACTCTGAGACCGAGGAGGATCACCAGGAGTCACTCTCACTGATGCGTCTCTGCGAGTACGACTCAGCCTTCATGTTCAAGTACAGCGAGCGCCCTGGCACCTACGCCAGCCGCCACCTACCCGACGACATCTCCGAGGAGGTCAAGATACGCCGATTAAATGAGATCATCGCCGTACAAAACGAGCTCTCTGCTGAGAGCAATCGCCGCTGTATAGGCAAGACCTATGAGGTACTGGCCGAAGGATACTCAAAGCGTTCGCGCGAACAGCTTTGTGGCCGCACCGAGCAAAACAAGACCGTAGTCTTCGACAAGCAGAACTACCGCATCGGCGACATCGTCATGGTAGAGATTACCGACGCCAGTTCAGCCACTCTCATCGGACATCCAGTAAACGTGACGGAATAATATTCCCACACATATACGAGAAAAAGAATCACGCGCAGGGCAAGCCTTGCGCGTGATTTCTATCTTATATGAGCTATGTCGGTTTTATGCGAACTTGCTTTGCAGTTCATCGATAGTCATGGCACCCTGTTCGCCAGTGACCATGTTCTTCACAGAGAGCTGACCACTCTGCATCTCGCTCTCACCGGCCATCACCACGTAGGGGATGGCGTGATCATTGGCAAATGACATCTGCTTCTTCATCTTCACACTATCGGGATAGAGCTCTGCAGCGATACCTGCACCACGCAACTGAGCCACGAGGGGGAGACAGTATGCAGCCTCAGCAGCACCGAAATTAACAAACAGCACCTGTGTGCCGCGAGCTGCGCTCTTGGGATAGAGGTCGAGTTGGTTAAGCACGTCATAAATGCGGTCTGCACCGAATGAGATACCCACACCCGATACGCCAGGCATACCGAAGATACCAGTAAGGTTATCGTAGCGGCCACCACCCGAGATGCTACCAATCTGTACATCAAGCGCCTTCACCTCGAAGATGGTACCAGTATAGTAATTGAGTCCGCGAGCAAGGGTGAGGTCTACCTCCACCTCGTTCTTGATATCGAGATGTGTGAGGCTGTCGAGGACAAACTCCATCTCATCTACACCCTTGAGACCTACCTCACTGGCAGCAAGTACGGTACGCAAGGTAGCGAGTTTACTCTTGTTGCCGCCACTAAGCTGGATGATGGGCTGCAAGGTCTCGATGGCCTCTGCGGGGATGCCCTTCTCTGCAAGTTCGGCATTGACATTGTCGAGACCTATCTTGTCGAGCTTGTCGATAGCTACGGTGATATCTACGATCTTGTCGGCCTGACCGATGATCTCGGCGATACCGGTAAGGATCTTACGATTGTTAATCTTAATGCTTACGCGGATACCAAATTTCTGATATACAGCATCAATCATCTGCACGAGGTCCACCTCATTGAGCAGCGAGTCACTACCTACCACGTCGGCGTCACACTGGTAAAACTCGCGATAACGACCCTTCTGGGGGCGGTCAGCACGCCATACGGGCTGTATCTGGAAGCGCTTGAAGGGGAACGACAACTCATCTCTGTGAGCCACCACATAGCGAGCAAAGGGTACGGTGAGATCATAACGCAGACCCTTCTCACACACCTTAGCTGCGAGCTTCAGCGCATTACGCTCCAGAAGATCCTCATCAGACACCTTACCGAAGCTATCGCCCGAGTTGAGTATCTTGAAGAGGAGCTTGTCGCCCTCCTCACCATACTTTCCCATGAGGGTCGAGAAGTTCTCCATCGCAGGAGTCTCGATGGGTTGGAAGCCGAAGGTATAAAACACCTCGCGGATTGCATCAAATATATAGTTGCGCTTCGCCATCTCAGCAGGCGAGAAGTCACGTGTACCTTTAGGTATACCGGGTTTTGTTGCCATAATATTCTATTCAATTTTGCATTTAGCTGCAAAATTAGGAAAAATTATTCACAATTGATAATTTAATGCCGCTTAACGAAGAAAAAAGTGACGCCACCGCTCATCGCCTTTTCCGAGTCATTTCACTTCATCAAACTATCACCAGCCCGAGTGTCGAGCAAGGAAAAGCGGAGTGGAGGGAGCTCCGTTTATATCTTGCTTTTTACATTCAGGGTTGGACAATACATCAAAGATCGTTTGTCATCTCATTGGTAGGCCATCCCTAACTCCTAATAAGACAGAGCAGCATGACAAAACAAAGAGAGAGAGGGCAGCCTTCGTAGGCCGCCCTCACTCATACTGAATTATCGAATTGAAGCGTTACTTCTTGATAACAGTCTTCTTACCATCAACGATGTAAATACCTGTAGCGGTAGGAGCATCGATGCGGCGACCGAAGAGGTCGTAGATGCCCTTCACAGCAGGAGCCACCTCGATATTCTCTACTCCAGTGAACGGATTGTGGTCGCTCTGAGTAGCAGCCTTGCTCACGAGCTTCAAGGTCCAATCGTCAGCACCCATCCATGAGCCTGAGAAGGCCTCCTTACAGGTGAGGAGATTGTTTGCAGTGATACCGATAGCCAAGTAGTGGTGTGTCACCTCTACGGTGATGGTGTTGTATGACCAACCACGACCCTGACCATTGTTAGCATTGAAGTAGGGGAACTCACCAGCGCCATCAGCAGCTACGAATGCCAAGCTGTCGGCATACCAGATCTCACCATACTTGTCGCCATTCTTCTTGACCATATCCCACTGTGTGGTAGCAGCCCATGCAGCAGTGTCGGCCTCGAGTTTGTTGGGAGCAGCGAAGATGTATGCGTTGTCACCATCTGAACGAGCAGCAACCTTCAACTCATAAGTACCATCGGGCAAACCGATAATCTCCTGGTAAGCGGTGAAGTTCAAACCACTGGGTGACCATGAGTCGATGTAGCGGTTGGTGGTAGTACCATCGTAGTGCTGACCAGTGATGGTGGGACCATTACCTGTACCCTTAACGATGGTCCAGCCTGTAGCAGCTTCGTCATCGATGGTAGCGTTGATAATAAGGTCGGTCACGTCACCTACATTCTTCTTGAGGTTGTTGAAGCTCTGGAGAGCCTGCATAGCAGCCTTGAGCTTAGCGAGCAGGTCTTCGCAGTCCTTAGCGGGACGGAACTCTGCGCACAGGTCTGCTACCTGCTTAGCGATAACCTCATCCTTAACGAATGTGATGTACTCAGCCTTCACGCCCTTGATAGTAGCGATGATATCCTCAGAGTCTACCAAGTTGGTGATATAGTTTGCGTAGCCACCCAACTTAGCGTCTACACCGTCGAGGATAGCGTAGGTAGCATCGTCTGCCTTGAGAGCCTGATCGGCCATAGCCTTAGCACCTGCAGCTACCTGTACTGAGTATGCATATACGGTAGCGTCGAGTGTAGCAGCGTAGTCTGCAACAGTAGCGTAGTTGCCTTCGTAGAACTTAACGGTGACATTGTATACGCTATCAGCAGCATTCAAAGCGGGGTTCAATACTTCACAAGCTTCGATATACTTACCAGCCTCAGCGAATGCAGTAGCAGTAGCAACAGCAGCCTTTACACCCTTAGAGTCGCCAGAGAGCAATGTAGCGGTGAAGTCATTAGCACGTGCCAATGAAGCCTCCCATGCGCCCTTCAAGTCTTCGTTAGAAGCCTCACCATAGTAGTAGAGCTTGAAGTTGGTAGCCTGGAACCAGCCCTGTGAGTCGGTACCACCCTGAGAAGCGGTAACACCGATAGTGAGCTTACCATCGATAACTACAGCGAAGTCGTTGGTGATGAGCTCTTCCCACTGGTAGGTATCCCATCCCTCAACTTCCAATGCGTTAGAGGTAGTGGTAGATACACCTACAGCGTATACGTGCTGGTCGGTAGCATAGTTAGCCTGAGTGATGAGCTCAGCACTTACCTTATAGAGACCATTGGGGAGACCAGTCAACACCTGGTGTACATCTACAGAAGTGATGCCCCAGCCCCAGAGGTTTACACCCTGACGGTTAGCGCCACCATCCTCAGAAGGACGGCAACCACCATTCCAGAGGTCAGAGCCACCAGAGGTCATTGACCATGTCCAGTCACCCTTTTGTTCGAAGTTGGGATTGGGGATCAAGAAGGTATAGTCAGCGGGGTTCTCGCGGGTAGCAGTCTGAGACTTGTAGTAAGCTGTGATAGCCTCCTGCAAAGCAGCAACGACAGCCTGCATCACCTGCTCGGTGGTCTGACCCTCCTCAACCTCAAAGTCAGCAGCCTCCTCTACATAAGGAGCAGCTACGCCATAAGCCTCCTGCAAAGCACCAGCACCGGGATAGCCGAGAGCAATCAACTCATCCTCAATAGTAATGAGCAAGCCCTTGAGCTGCTCTACCAATGCCTCTACATTCTTGATGCCTGCGAAGAGAGCCTCAAACTGCTCGAGGATTACCAACACCTCTTCGTTCTCATAGTCACCCACGTATGAGTAGGGCTCTGCCTCAGAGATAGCCTCGCTCAGCTCGATAGCTGCGCTTGTGGGCAATACCTCAGCACGCTCGTCTAACCAAGCCTGTGCCTCGTTGAGAGCGTTAGCCAATACTACTGCGGGGAAGTTACCGAGGTAACCCAGCTTGAAGTCGCGGAATGCGGTCCAACAGTTGGCCACATGATTCTTATTGCGGAGACCGAAGGTGAGCTTACCATCAGTAACGATGACAGACACCTTATTGTTGGTATAGAAGTCCTTATCGAAGCATACAGCAGCCTCAGCCATGCTGTTGGCAAAGTTGTTCCAGCCACCGATGGTCTTATCTGTGGGAGAAGCAGCATTGATCTCCTCTACGTTGTGCTCATACAAGCAAGCGAGCTTAGAAGAAGCAGCGTTAGCGTAGAGCTCAGCGGTGATATTCTCTGTACCAGCCTCGTGAGCGTTGAAACCAGCATTACCGTCGTTTGAAGAAGCACGGTAGTAACCGGTCACATACACTACGTACATACCGTTGGGGAGGTTCTCGATGGTCTGTGACATATCGAAGTCGCAGTTGAAGAACTCTGCGATGTTAGAGTTTACCACAGCCTTGGTACCTTCGGGATTGTAGGTCCAGCCACCATTGTTAGAGCGCAAGGTGGGGTTGTTTACATGAAGGTCGGTCATGTCATACTCCAGCTCACCATCGGCATTAGCCATGAAGAACTCGAAGATAGCATTGTCGAGCGCTACTACAGCAGCACGTGTATCCTCTACATTGAGGGGAGCCTCGTCGTAGATCTCCTCAGCAGTAGTGATGGCAGCCATAAACTCGGTGATACCCTCAGAGAGACCCTCTTCGCCCCAAACGTAAGCCTGCTCGAGCTTTGCTTGGAGAGCAGCGTATGCCTCAACACTTGCCTTAGCCTCCTCGATCTGAGCCTTGAAGGTATTCCAAAGAGCCTCAGCCTCAGCCCATGTGGTCACTTTCTCGATAGCAGCTGCAGAGGCCTCCATGCCAGCAGCCAAAGATGCCTGGATCTTGCTTGCGATGAGCTCCTCAGCCTCTACAGCGAGGTACATCATCTCGTCCTTAGCGAACATCACCATAGCCTCATCCATGGTCTCAGCGGTGTACTGTGTCACGCGCACATTGTCCCATGCAGCCCAGTTGACGTTACACTTCTCAATGCGGTAACCTACGGTGAGCTTACCTGTAGTCACCTGAGTGTATACGCTATACTCAGCAGGAGGATTGGTATTGGTAGAGGTCACAGCCACAGCGTCGCTATTGGCGTAGATAGATACACCAGTAGGAACGATAGAACCGTCGCTCTGCTTAACAGCATGAGCCAAAGCCTTCAATACGTAAACGCCGTTGGGAACGTCGATAGTCTGTGACCAAGAACGGTCGCCCAAGTTCTCATTTGAAGGGACCCAGTCCTCCATAAAGTTGGTACCATTGTAGCCATAGTTGGCGGCGGTGGCGGCAATCTTGTTGCCTCCAGTAATAGACCAACCTGTAGAGCCGTCCTCAAAGTCGGGGTTGGTAAGCTGGCTGGTGATGTCAACACCATACTCAGCCTTCACAAATAGAGCCATCATAAGGCTCATTGCCAATAAAGTAATCTTCTTCATGGTTTGTGTAATTTTAAGTTGTTAGTAATGTGTTTATTTGTTTTGATATTTTTTCGTTTGCTTAGACGACACCTATATATATAAGGTATTAGTCTCTGCGTCCCAAATAGATCATCACATAGTATACCAGCGTAGCCAATGAGCTGAGCGCAGCTACTACGTAGGTGTAGGCTGCCGAGCGCAGAGCACTCTCAGCATCGCGATGGTTATACGATGAGGTGATACCTGAGCGGCTGAGCCATGCGAGGGCACGCTGGCTGGCATTGATCTCTACGGGCAGAGTGACAAAGCTAAACAGGGTGCTCATGGCAAACAGACCGATACCAAGAAGCAAGATGCCCGGGAAGCTCTCGACACACATGATACCGATGAACAGTACCCATGACACATACTTAGAGGCAAATGACACCACGGGCACGAGCGACGAGCGCATCTTGAGCGGGGCATAAGCCTTGGCATGTTGCACAGCATGGCCGCACTCGTGAGCAGCTACTGCTGCCGCAGCTACACTGCACGAAGAGTATACATCGCGGCTCAGATTGACTGTATGGTCAGTGGGATTGTAGTGGTCGGTCAAGTGACCATTCACACAGGTGACCTTGACGTCGTAGATGCCATTGTCGCGCAGCATCTTCTCTGCCACGTCACGTCCTGTCATGCCATTGGCCAAGGGGATATCGGAAAACTTCTTGAACTTACGATTCAAGTTGGCCTGCACGATATAGCTGATTATGGCGATGAAGATAAATAGTATCATACGGAAGACCCCCTCTGCCCTTTGGGCATCTCCCCCTCTATGAGGAGAACCTTCAGACAGGCTTTACCTGGGGTTAGGCTTTCTTATTTGTTTTTATAAATAGTCATCCCCCTCCCCAATGGCGCTCCCCATAGAGGGGGAGCTGTCAGTAGGACTGAGGGGGCTTTTGTTTTACTTAATCGTTGTAACGCTCAATAGTCTGATCACGGTCGGGACCTACAGATACGATCTTGATGGGCACCTCGAGTTCCTCTTCGAGGAAGCTGATGTAGTTGTTGAACTCTTCGGGGAACTCATCCTCTGAGGTCATCTTGGTCATATCGCACTGCCAGCCGGGAAGCTCTGCGTAGATGGGCTCTACCTCGCCCTCGATTGAGTAGGGGAACTCCTCTGTCTCAACACCATTGATGCGGTATGCTACGCAAGCCTTGATGGTTTCGAAGGTGTCGAGCACGTCGCTCTTCATCATGATGAGGTGGGTAACACCGTTGATCATAATAGAGTACTTCAATGCTACGAGGTCGATCCATCCGCAACGACGCTTACGGCCTGTAACTGAACCAAACTCGTGACCGAGGGTGCAGAGCTTGTCGCCTACCTCGTCAAACAACTCTGTGGGGAAGGGACCGCTACCTACGCGGGTGCAGTAGGCCTTCATGATACCATATACGTTGCCAATCTTGTTGGGAGCCACACCGAGACCTGAGCAAGCACCAGCACATACGGTGTTTGATGAGGTCACGAAGGGGTATGAACCAAAGTCGATATCGAGCATAGTGCCCTGAGCGCCTTCGCAGAGTACACTCTTCTCAGCCTTGAGCAAGTTGTTGATCTCGTGCTCGCTATCTACCAAGTGGAACTGACGGAGGTACTCGATACCAGCCATCCACTCCTTCTCGATCTCTGTGATGTCGTACTCGAAGTTCATGCTCTTGAGGATATCCTCGTGACGTGCCTTAGCCTTAGCATATACGGTGGGGAAGTCGCCGAGGATGTCACCTACACGGATACCATTGCGGCTCACCTTGTCGGTGTATGTGGGACCGATACCCTTACCGGTAGTACCTACCTTAGCATCACCCTTAGCAGCCTCGTACGCAGCATCGAGCGCGCGGTGTGTGGGCATGATGAGGTGTGCCTTCTTTGAGATATGGAGACGCTCCTTCAAGGGGTGGCCTGATGCCTCGAGTGCCTCAGCCTCAGCCTTGAACAATGCGGGGTCGAGCACTACGCCGTTACCGATAATGTTCACCTTGTCGCCCTGGAAGATTCCCGAAGGAATAGAACGGAGCACATATTTCTGACCCTCAAACTCTAAGGTATGGCCAGCGTTGGGACCGCCCTGAAAACGGGCTACCACATCGTAGCGCGGAGTAAGTACGTCAACAACTTTACCTTTACCTTCATCGCCCCATTGGAGGCCTAACAATACATCTACTTTCATGACTATATTATTTATTGTTTTTCTTTTCTTGTTCTCTCTTTTCTTTCATTTTTTTCTCTTTACGTCGGCGAGCCGATGCACATCTCGAACACATACCATATATATACAGCGACGTGTGCGATATGGTGAAGCCCTTGCAGTGAGTATTCTCTATCGCTGCGCGGAGCTTCTCGTCGTTCACCTCCGTGACGGCACCACACGCCATACATATCCGATGGAAATGAGCCGTCGCAGCATACGATTTCTCATATCGTGAACTGTGATTGAAGTTGTGGTGTACCACCAAATGCGCATCGACCAACAGTTCCATCGTGTTGTACAATGTGGCTCTACTCACGCGAAACTTGCTGGCCTCGAATATCTCGAGCAGCTGCTCCATCGTGAAGTGCCCATCTATGGAATAAATAGCATCGAGAATGGCAAAACGCTCTTGCGTCTTGCGGAGCCCCTTGGTCTGCAGGTACTGCTCGAAGGTGCCACGTACCGTCTCCTTGACACTATTTACCATAATACACGTAAAGTAGCAAGCAAAGATAATAGTTTTTATTCAATTATCACCTATTATTGACCAACTTTTACAGATATTTCGTGCAACGCCGAAAATTATGGCATAAAAAGGGAAGACACAATAAAACGCAAAAGAGGGGATGGTCACCCATGCCCTCTCCTACTGATACTAAACATATATAAAGTTCTGAAGAACATTACGCCGCAAAGGTAAAGACATTTTCCGTATCCACAAACGATAAAATGTTAAACTTCTGCGTTAACAATAGCTAAATAATGAGCCACTCACCTCGCCGGACTCTCTCGCCATTATCACACCTGCGAAAAACAATTAGCGCACCTGCATGCTATCACTGCCACAGGTACGCTAAAATTTTCTTTTTACTACAATATCGCGGGTTATCGTTTCAGCTCGATGCGGAACGTAGTACCCTTGTTCACCTCAGAGTGCTTGACGTAGATGCGTCCCTTGTGGTAACTCTCAATGATGCGCTTTGCCAGCGAGAGGCCAAGTCCCCAACCGCGCTTCTTGGTAGTGAAGCCCGGAGAGAAGACGCTCTTGAAGTGGCTCTTCTGGATACCCTTACCCGTGTCAGTAACATCTATATATACCCACTCATCAGTAGGCTGCGCATGAATGGTGATATCACCTGCCCCATCCATAGCATCGATGGCATTCTTACAGAGATTCTCAATGACCCACTCGAAGAGAGGGCTACACATACGCACCACGATGGGGCGCTCAGGCACATGAAGACTGATATTGACATGCCCCGAAGTACGGCGACCAATATAGTCGGTCACACGGCGCAAGGCATCACCCAAATCCTCGGGCGCAGTCTCAGGCAGAGAGCCAATCTTAGAGAAGCGATCGGCGATAATCTCGAGGCGATGCACATCCTTACCCATCTCAGGGATGAGCTCATCGTCAGGATAATTGGTGCGCAGTATCTCCGTCCACGCCATGAGCGACGAGATAGGCGTACCCAACTGATGAGCAGTCTCCTTAGAGAGCCCCACCCATACGCGATTCTGTTCAGAGCGCTTCATGCTGAGCAGAGCGAAGAGCGCCACTAGGAGAAACACCACAAACACACCAAACTGGATGTAAGGATAAGCCTCCAATCGCTTGAGCATCAGCGAATCATCATAGCACACATCATAGTATCGGCCAGGCTCGCTCGTATCCATACGAACAATATGCCCCGCCTCACGCATGGCAGCAGCCTCGCGCATCAGGTAGCCCAAGGTATCAGTCTCGCGGATACGGATATTGCTATAACTATCTATACCACCCTTATCGTCGAGCACGATGATAGGTATCGTATTGTTACCCCTAATGACGGTGAGCACCAGCGTAAGGTCCGTATCGGCATCAGCCTCATTGAAGGTACGCATAGCCTCGGTCCACACCTCCATGCGAACCATCTCCTCACGCTCGAGGTCGCGCACCAAGAAGTTAGAAAACACGAGCGATGCCACGCCGAGCAATACGGCAATGACGATGAGTATTATTTTGATGGCACGTGTGCGATTTATCCACTCCATAGCATATCGGGTTTTCAGTTAGTAACGCAAGAATGAGCAAATTCGTATAAAGTGCCTACTATTATTTATAATAGGCCGAGAAAATGACACAAAAACTTTGCCATTCGGCAATATCTCAGTATATTTGCACCGATATTTGAGGCCTTACGCCCTAATACATAGTAAGAAACACGCTAAAAACCGAGACACACTCAGACAGAAAACAGACACAAATCTTTTAACCTTAATATCAATTAATTTATTTATGAAAGTAAAACACCTTTTATCATTGGTAGCAGCTGTGCTCTTCGTAAGCTGCAGCCAAACAAAGACACAAGTATCTCCTTACGGTACCGCATGGAACTGGGAGAATGGTACTATCGTGGTTGAGACCCCCAAGCGTCCTCTCGGTCAGAAGCACGCGCTCAACCTCACTGCCCCCAAGTGTGAAACCGTACGCGTAGGCTTCGTAGGTCTTGGCGCACGTGGCCCTTGGGCTGTTAGACGTTTCGCTCACATCCCCGGTGTAGAGATCGTTGCTCTTTGTGACTATGAAGAGGCACGCGCAGAAAAGTGCCAGAGAGAGCTTCGCAACAGAGGCTTGAAGCCCGCTGACATCTACTTCGGCGAGAAGGGCTATGAGGAGCTCTGTAAGCGTGACGACGTAGACCTCATCTACGTTGCTACCGACTGGAACCACCACTTCCCCGTAGCAAAGTGCGCTTTGGAGAATGGCAAGCACACCGCTATCGAGGTACCCTCAGCTATGACTCTCGACCAGTGCTGGGAGCTCATCGACCTCTCTGAGAAGACACGTAACCACTGCTTCATCCTCGAGAACTGCTGCTATGACTACTACGAAATGAACGCTCTCGCAATGGCTCAGGATGGCGTATTCGGTGAGATCGTACGTGCTGAAGGCGCTTATATCCACTCACTCGATATGTACTGGGACGGCTACTGGCAGGACCCCAACGACAACGACGTTGACAACCTCCACTGGCGCTTGAAGTACAACAAGGAGAACCGTGGTGACGTATACGCTACTCACGGCCTTGGCCCCGTAGCACAGTGTATGAATATCCACCGTGGCGACCGCTTTACCACTCTCATCGCTATGGATACAGAGAGCTTCGTAGGTAAGGCTGCTGTAGAGAGAAAGACTGGCAAGGAGTGCACAGACTTCCGCAATGGTGACCACACCACAACACTCATGCGTACCGCTAACGGTAAGGTTGTTGAGATCCAGCACAATGTAATGACTCCCCAGCCCTACAACCGCTTGTTCAAGCTCACAGGTACCAAGGGTTACGCTACCAAGTATCCCAACCCCGAGTTCGCACTCTCAGGTGAGGCTCTCGCTGGCACAGAGGCTCCTCAGATGGACAACCTCAGCGCTCACGGCTTCATGAACAAGGCACAGAAGGACGCTCTCATCAAGAAGTACTACCACCCCATCCTCACCAAGTACGGCGAGAAGGGCCGTTCAATGGGTCACGGTGGTATGGACTACATCATGGACGCACGTCTCGTATACTGCCTCCAGAATGGTCTTCCCCTCGACATGGACGTATATGACTTGGCAGAGTGGTGTTCACTCGCTGAGCTCGGTACCATCTCTATGGACAACAACTGCGCTCCCGTACAGTTCCCCGACTTCACACGTGGCCACTGGAACGACCAGCAGGGTTACAAGCACGCTTTCGCACCCGAGGCTGAGGAGCTTGCTGCTGAGGCTATCGCAGATGCTTATACCGCTGCTAACATCGAGGCTACTGCTGCTAACAACCTCTGGGCTCTCTACGATGCTATGAAGAAGGCTTCAGATGCTGACAAGGCTGCTGCCAAGAAGGCTTACGATGAGGCTGTAGTAAAGGCTGAGGCTATGATCGCTGAGGCTATGAAGAAGTAATACAGACTTCTCTCTCAATACACAAGGGGTGATATGCACGCATATCACCCCTTACTTTTAGAAGCTGTTTGGATTTTACCGCTAATATGTATTTGAAGAGCTTTTCAGTTCATTTGAGGCCCTTTTTGGTATCTTTGCCCTCTCGTTTCTTGCAAATAGACCACTATTTACTGCGAACTGAGAGCACAAATCTACTCAAAAATGACCCTCAACTAAACTTGAAATAAAATCCAAACAGTTTCTTATCTTGCCAAAAAAAATGGGAGCATCACTCCCACACTATATCCTCAGCATAGCACCAAGAGACACATCATCATTCCCAAGTATTGTAGGGATGCTTGCTGATGTAGCCGTTATAGTAATGATGGTCTCCTGTAACCTCATCACCTAAGAAAGCAGGACGCTCAAAAGCTTCGTCCACATCGCCGAGCTCAATCTCTGCAAACACAAGGCCTTCATTGTCGCCGTGAAATTCGTCAACCTCTACGACATGCTTCCCATTAGGCACAAGGTAGCGGGTCTTCTCAATGCGACCTGCACTGCAGAGAGTAAACAGTTCGCGCGCATCTTGCAGAGAGATCTCCTTCTCCCACTCGAAACGACTGATACCATCTTTCGAAGGACCTTTGATTGTCAAGTAGCCCTTGTCGCCACGAGTACGCACACGCACCGTATGGCCATGCCCACTACAGATATAGCCCTGCAGAATCTCTGAATGAGAGACGGCAAGGCTACGATAACTATCGTCAGTGACGAGGAATTTACGTTCTATTTCCTGCATTGGAAAATTAAAAATCATCCATCCGGATGGTAATTCTTAACTTCTAATCCCTAACTCTCCATTACTCCTCCTCCGAAGAGTTTGACATGAGGAACGACTTGATAAAGCCGTCAATCTTACCATCCATCACGCCACCTACGTCTGAGGTCTGATAGTTAGTACGATGGTCCTTCACGCGGCGATCATCGAAGACATAGCTTCGAATCTGCGAACCCCACTCGATCTTCTTCTTACCGGCCTCTACCTTGGCTTGCTCCTCCATACGATGCTGGAGCTCACGATCATAGAGCTGTGAGCGGAGCAGGCGCAATGCGTTCTCCTTATTCTTGGGTTGGTCACGAGTCTCCGTATTTTCAATCATGATCTCCTCCTGCACACCTGTATAGGGGTCGGTATATTGGTAACGCAAGCGCACACCAGACTCTACCTTATTTACATTCTGACCACCAGCGCCACCGCTTCGGAAGGTATCCCATGAGAGCAATGCAGGATTGATCTCAATCTCGATACTATCATCGATAAGCGGAGTCACGAACACAGAAGCAAACGATGTCATACGCTTACCCTGCGCATTGTAGGGAGACACACGCACGAGACGATGTACACCATTCTCACCCTTCAGATAGCCATAAGCAAAGGGACCCTCGAGCTCCATAGTAACAGTCTTAATACCTGCCTCATCACCATCCTGAAGGTTAGAGATACGGAGCTTATAACCGCTTGATTCAGCCCAACGCATATACATACGCATCAGCATTGATGCCCAGTCTTGCGCCTCGGTACCACCTGCACCAGCATTGATCTTGAGCACGCAGTCCATATTGTCCGCCTCTTGGCGCAACATATTCTTCAACTCCAGCGCCTCGATAGCCTCCAGCGCAGCAGCGTAGGCAGCATCCAGCTCAGCCTCAGTGATAAGCTCATCCTTGCAGAACTCGAAAGCTACATCCACCTCATCAGCGAGGCTCTTCACCTGCTTGTAGCCATCAATCCATGACTGCAGGTCCTTTACCTTCTTCATCTGTGCTTCAGCCTTCTTGGCATCGTCCCAGAAGCCAGGCACCTGTGTACGCAGCTGTTCCTCCTCTACTTGGATAACTTTATCTTCGATGGCCAAGTAACGGTTTAGCGCCTCAACGCGCTCCTTAACATCTTTCAGTTGGTCAAGTGTAATCATCTGTCTTTTTCGATTTAATGTGCAAAATTAGTGCAAGATGAGCGAAATACCAAATCTCAACGAACGAAAGTAGAGAATAAAGGTACATTGAAAATAAAAAAAGACAGTAAACGCCCAAAGCTCTTCCCCACTCTTGATTTTGTAAGGTCAACTTCTTGAAACGAACAGTTTGTTCCGTGATACAGCTTCAGAAATTTGTCATTCCCTGCTGTTTACGGCATGCTTATAATTTCTTATCATCTTATGCATGCGACCGCTAATATCATAAATTTAGTTGGTCATTGATTTCCAACCTTAAAAGAAATATTATAAGTGAACAAAGAAGTGACGGATACGCCACTTCTTTGTTCACTTAGTTCTACATCTTCAAATCATTCCCATCCATTATCAATTTCACCGCCTATCTCAATCTTTACTTTATCAGGATTATTATTCAACGTAAGATTGATAACATGCTGTGTACCACTACGAAATACAAATTTACTTTCAACAAGATATGACACACCATGTGACAACACCTCAATGAGCGGCAATCGATTCTCTATACGCTGAGGAACAACAATTGCAGCATAAACGCCATCAGATACTTTCTTTGCTGTTATACTCTTTGCTGACTCATAGCCATTCTTAGTCACAACACCAGTAGAAAGATCTATAATTGCTGCAGGTATAGTATTATGGATTCTAACAATTGCTTCAGAAGGAATATTTCCTTCATACTCCTCTCCTTTTACCAAATTAATTACCACTTTACTCAGACAGTGTTTAAAAGACAATGGTACTTCATCCATTTTACTAATACCAGAAGCCTTTGCCCACAAGAAATCACTAGCCTCATATCCACTCAGTACATCTGTGGACTCTTCCGTTGTCTGATCTAATGCTACAGAAAACTTGTATTCATCCACAGATGCGGGTTTATTGTACGGATAATATGCATATACATCAAACTTTCCCTCAGCCCAATAAATAGCTGATGAATTTAACCATTTCTCACCATCAAAGACAGATTTTACATTGTTTGCATAATTTCCTGAGACTTGTAGCGGAGTTGCCATTTCACCCTCATACCGAGAGACATATACACCCATGGCATCACCTGTCTCAAATGAGGATGCTGTCGCACGAGTAGTGGGATATTCCGCAACAAATTGCATCAGATTTGATGTTGGTATAAGGTCTGTCTCATTTTTAGAACAACTGCTCACAACAAGAGCAATCATTATTAATGGAATAAATATCTTTTTCATAACTTAATCGAGTTAGTTGGCGTTAATATTTGGACGTTTGCCCATTAATACAGGAGCATTACGATGCACAGCGGGACGAGCAATCATAGTCGGTATGCTACTTCGTGTGTTATCCGAATCTGCTGTACCCGCTTCCACGACATCATTTGCGACAAAGTCTTCAAAACTATACTCTTCACCTGCAATAGCCTTAATACGCTTAACGATAGTTTCACGACTAATAGTACTGTAATATGGTATCATATTATTCATACAGCTATTTTGCTCAGAACGAAATACACCACGGGTGTGCATATATCCACCCTCGAAGATATCTACAATTTGGTCATATTTCTTATGGAAGATAAGGTGTGACCAGGGAACATCATTCATCATGCCTGTAAGAGAAAGGTTTTCATACCAACCCTTTGCCTTAGCTAAATTGAATTCCCATACATGCGGACAGCAAGTACAGGGACAATTGTCAATAAATGCATTATGATAAATGTATTCATCTCCTAATTTACCAAACCCATGTCCTCCTGCTTCATGCTGAATAACACCTCTGAAATCCATAGGATATCCATAATCACTTAACGGACAATATGCGATGGCAGCACCATCATCATACATATAACATATGCCACCATAATCCTCTGAGTTGGGAATCATTATTATGAGGGTTTCATCAAGATTATCATTGCCTACTGTAGGAGCTTTACATGCATACTCAAAAATCCTCTCATAGTCACTTCCATCAGCATTGCGTCCTCCAAGAGTTACTCCGCCCTTAGCTGTTGTATTGAAACGGTTGTGAATAATGGTATTCACTCCGCCAACGCCTGACTCTGGTGATACAGAAATTGCAGTGTATACATTGAAGTAATCACGGTATGCCTTGTATGGTTGTATATTGAAGAAATGCTCAACAGCCTCATTGACGTTAGTGAGCAATTTGCCCTCTGAAACATCCTTTGCGTTATAACCATCACCCAAAAATACAAGATTTACACCGTTGCCCTTTGATGCTGATTGCAACGTCAAAACCGCATCTTCTGCGTACTCGTAGTTGTACTGAGTAACTTTGCAACGAGTGCGGTAATCCTTATCAACGAGTTTGAACACCACTTCACCCTCACGAGTCGCTGAGCCTTGTGCCATTTCGGCAAAGGTAAGCTTCAATTCGTGTTTACCCGTACCGCTTGTCTTATCAAGCGTTACCCAATCAGGCTGACTCTCCACGACCCACTCATCATCAGCATTAAGCACCAAATCACGAGAAACCGAGGTGTTTATTGCATTAGCAACCATTGGGCGAACCACAAGATTGCGATATGCCGAGATACGCTTAAACTCCTTCCAGCCTGTTGCTGCTTGATACTGAGCAATAGCAGACTCTGGCACCTCCAATGTGAAATTATCCTTTGGCACACCATGGAACGCTCCATCTTGTACATAGGCAGGTATTGTGCCTTTACATACGATACGTCCTATACCAAAACAATCTTGAAAAGCACCACCATCTTCATTCCGATCCGTATTATATCTGATACTTTCCAGTCCTTTGGGGAATATCACACCTTCAAGACTGCGACATTTTGCAAATGCTCCAGCGCCAATACTTATTATATTCTCAGGGATTTCTAATACGCCCATCAGTCGCCAATTATAAGCAAAAGCTCTATCACCGATTGTATAAAGATTTTTAGGCAACACAAGTTCTCCTGAAAAATCACAATTGTAAAAGACTTCATGACTTATCACCTCTAAATCTCTTGGCAGACGCAATTCTCCCTTTAGCCCAGTATTAGCAAAAGCACGGGCACCAATAGTTGTAACACCATCATGTAATACTAATGCACCGCCAAGCCAAGTACCATTAAAACAGTCATCAGGAATATCAATTACCCCTTGAGGTATAATCAAATCACCTACAAAGTTTTCGCATCCATAAAATGCCATTGACCCAATACCCTTTAGACCATCTGGTAAACGCAATTCTCCATATAGATTTTTGCAATCATAAAAAGCACCCATACCGATGTATTCCAGCCCTTCAGGAAGAACTAATTCGCAAACGAAATTACACCCCTTAAATGTTCCGTCCCAATAACCAATGTATCCATCAACGGAACCGATATATTTTAATGTAGAAGGTAGTTTAAGTATTCCTGAAAGACTTGTACATTCTATAAATGCAGCACTCCCAATACCTTCAACGCCCTCTGGGATGATGAGAGAGCCCGATAAGTTTGTACAATTTCCAAATGCACTACTACCAATACTTTTTAATTTATCAGGAAGTACAAGTGAAACGAGATTTTCTCGACCTTCCATCGCACCATCGGGTATGATGTCTGCTTTATGCTCATCTACTGCAACAATTTCGACCTCTTTTAGGTTAAGAGCCGATAATCTAACCATTTCGTTTCTCATTACAGAGAAGTCTTTTGCATTGATTTGACCTGCAACTTTCAGATTACGGACTTTCCCAATTTCCTTACCTGCCGCTTCAATGCACTCTTTAAGAGTACCCGCCTCGGCAACATCGATAACAACATACTCTCGTGCTGTTGCATCATGCGAAACTGCATCATTTTCCCAAGCCGTAATACTTTCTGATGTTAAGACAAACTCATAACCAGAGCCCTCACGCTTTTTTACAGCGATGGTGAAATTATGCTGCTTTGATGCTACATAGGTGAAGTCTTCCTCCTTCTTCAGCACATAAGGTGTACCTCCTACAGTAATACTAATAAGAGGTGTACCCGCAGCTACAGTTTGAGGCACTATAATTGCGCGATAGTCTTCGCCATTTACATAGGGAATGGTTCCTGTTGACGGTATATCACCTGTAGGAGTAACTACACCTGTCGAAAGATCTATAGTTGCTTCGCGCTTTGTATTAAGAAGTAAAACAGCCTTTTCCATTGCCGCCCATTCTTCTGCCGTAAAGCCTTCTCCTTGTACTAAAGTAACACGAGCCGAAGCCATCATATGACGAAATTTGAGTTTGATGACCTTATCTGTAGGAGAGACATTCTCAGTCTTACCCCAAAGAAAATCTGAAGCCTCATAACCGCCCATTTTTCCATAAGAAGCGGGTGTGCTTTGATCTTTCTTAACCTCGAAAGCATAAGCCGAAACATTATCAGGTGTAGCAAATGGATAATAACCATAGATATCTACATTTGTATGGTCATCCTTAAAATAGAGGTCGTATGCTCCTTTCCACTTGTAATTAGCTTCATCAAAAGAATGCTTTACATTATCTCCACGATTGCCATTGTTTTGCAACGCACCAGGGGTATCACCTTCATAGTCTACAACGTAGATACCCACCTCGTCTCCATCGCAAAAACCCGCATCATTAACTCGAGTTTGATAGACTTGAGATATTTCACCCTCGATGTTGATCTTTCGATTTGCTTGTATCTCTGACCCAACAACAAATTCATCATTGTTGCATGATATCAGCAGCATAATAGCTGAGCAAACAAGCATTGATAAATAGTTAGCACTTCGTTTCATAGCTATATAACTTTTTTATTCAACAATTCCGCCAAAATCATCACCACCAGATTCCCATCCTCCAATGCCGATGTTTATACCCTGATTTGTTCTTTCAATAGTCAGTGTACAAGTATGTTGCTTTCCTGATTTAAAGTCTACACTCTGATTGAGTACATATACCTTATCCGCAATGGTCACCTTAATCAAATCTGTATCTGTAACATTTTGTGGAACGACCAACGCACAATGCTGTCCGTTCTCTTTCATTGGAATTATCTCCTTAATATCTCCAGTAGCTGTGACTGATCCTGTTGCTAAGTTGATGGTCGCATTTGACTTAAGGCCGCAAATAGCAACAGATGCTGCATCCATATCATTAGAAGTATAACCATTACCTGCTATAAGTTTAATGATAACATTGCTCATTATATGATTCAATGTGATATCGACCTCCTCCTCTGATGGTGTAGCAGCCATCGTTCTACCCCATAAGAAATCACTTTTTTTGTGGTTATCTACATCACTTTGATCTTCCTTTACGGCAAAAGAATATTCTTCAATGCTCGAGATATTAGAATTATAGGGGTAATAACAATAAAAATCAGCCTTGGTTTCTTTATCTGCCCAATAGATTTCGGTATCAGGAGCCCACTTGTTGCCATCATATACAAAACGCATATTATCGACATGATTTCCAGTCAACAAAAGATTCCCAGACGCCCCATCTACCTGATTAACAACATAAATTCCAACTTGACTTTGACTTTCAAAATCTGCATCTGTAACACGTGTAGTTCCAAGTCTGATTGGTAACTTCTCAGTGCTAGGTTGGGGAATAGGAGTTTCACCTTCGTTCTTTGTACAACTTGCCATAAAGGCGATGCTTGCGATAGCACAAATAGAAACTAACTTTTTCATGACTGTGTTTATTTATGGTTTGCAATAAAATCGCTAAAAAAAGAATCGTCGAGAATATTCATGTCCTCAACTACTGCAAATTTACACATTAATTTTTACGGACAAAACGAATGCTCTGCTTTTTTGCTAAAAAGGCAGTAAAAGACTAGTCTGACGCTCTGAGATATTTGTTTCTCATGGGCAAAGTAAATAGACAAGTCCAATATAATCGTCCAATCAGTGCTTGAACAAAGACAGATTTGTTCGTGCTTCAATTGATATAGATTGGGGTATACCCTTGTATAGGTGTTTTATAACTTCCATAGCGAAAAATAAATAATTATGCAGATATATAGTAACTAATAATTTTTATTTCGTATTGGACTTTATAGAAAAGGTATACAGGGGTATACCCAAAACACTTTTTCCTGCAGAATTCTATAGCAACGTTAAGGGACAATAATGCATGGTTGGTATAAAAAAAGACGTTTTCCCTTTTCAGCTGAGGTGTCGGTAATGAAGAAAAGCAGGGCTTTTCAACGATAACGATAACGAAGACGATAACCGTTCAATTGACCATTTGACTATTTACCATGTACCATTGACACTGCAGTCCAGATGACAAAAAAACTCCCGACCTTTTGGTTGAGTCGGGAGATAATGAAGATATGTTTTTTGAGGGCTTATTCCTCCGAGTCTTGTTCAAGTCCTAAAGTGGGTTGTTGGGCTTCGAGGTATTGCTTCATATTAAGTGATGTCACCACCTTTTTACCCGTTTGCTCTTCGAAAGCCTCCTTGGCCACGCGTGCTACCGACCCACCTCGTGCTGCTACTTTTGCGTGCTCGTACATTGTCAACGGATGTTCCTCTTTAGTAATGTTAGTTGCGGTAAGCTCGGCAAGCATATTCATCACCAACTCTTCGTTGGTCATATTATCTCGCAAGTTCTCTTGATGCAACCCCTTGAGGTTCTTGTATTCGCGTGCAGTGAGTCCTGCCCATGTTTGGTATATGATATCGGTGAGGGCGGCATATCCTATACCCTCCTTCACATTGTGAGCTTTCCACTGGTCGGTGAGGTCTTTACGTATCTCTATGCTCTTGAGGCGTTGGTTTATCCAGTTGTCCGAGTATCCTAATCGTTTGTAATCCATGAGCGACTGTTGTATACCCAGTTCGGGGTCTTGCATCTGATAAATGCGCTCGGCACCCACCTGTGCCAACCATTGTTTGAAGGGTTCGGCTTTCTTTGAAGGAATAGACTGTACAAGGCGTAGCACACTTTGTATGTCCATACATTTGAAAGAGTGCCGTTTCCCATCCGTAGATATGAATTGGTGGGGGGGACAATTTGTCCCCCTCACGAAAATGTCCAATTCCAAATCGCGCCTACGTATTTTTTTGAAGTAGTCTACGGGGTCTTTACAGTCTGTTAGGGCTGCGATTACATCATTGATGCAGAAGTACCACTTCTCCTCTGTCTCATTCCATATAGTTCTTATTTGCTTTTCGTCGAAGAGCTTCAGTTCATGCATTGTCATACCATCAGTTACAATAATAGCGTAGTAAATGCCATTCAAGATGTCTTGTCACCCACACAACACATCCACAAGATGTTGGTGGCCTGAGTAATGATGCAAAGGTAGAGAATAATTTTAAATAATGAATTATAATTTCTGATTTATTGGTGTTTTCCCTTTTCAGCTGAGGTGTCGGTAATGAAGAAAAGCCGTGCTTTTCAACGATAACGTTAACGATAACGAAGACGAAAAAAATAGTATTCCCCTTATTTTAGTTGAGGTATTGGTAGTTGGACACAATAGTCTATAGTATAGCAAAATAGTGTAAAGTGTAATCTCGCAGATAGCAAAATAGGGGCATCTCAGGTGATAAAAGTTTATTTTTGGGGTGGCATGGCATGCGATCAGAGCTAGCAAATTAAAAAAATGAAAGTTGAACATTTGCCATCTGTCTCCTTAACCCTTAACCCATATTTTCTCTATATGAAGAGACTGCAGTATCAACATCGTGAGAGTGGAATCTCTACATCGTGATACTGTAATACCAGTATGCAGAGACCACAGTCTCGCTATATAAAAAACAACTGAGACTGTAGGGACTTTTGCTGCCATGCCACCCCAAAAATAAACTTTTGTCACCCTGAAACGGGGTGTTTGGGGTGAAATGCTGAAATGCCGGGGTGAAATGAGCGGGCTATTGTACTGTGTACTGCGCTTGAGCACAGCTCTTCGTTCATCACTCTCCAAACATCCACACCTTGCAGTCTGTAGCAGAGGCATAGCGCTGCAATAAATCGACAGTCATATCTGCCGCCTCTTGCAGTCCTTCGCTACCACTATAGCCATTGATAATAGCAAGGATATGGGTAGTGTCAACACTCATCTTGGTGCGCTCATTATCGCTGGTGGGAGTACCTATGCCACCCTCGGCATCGCGTATCACGGGCATAAACTCTATATTGAGTACACCACGGCCAATACCCTCGAAGGGTTCTTCGTGGCGACCTATACCGAGACAAAGGTCATGCCCTACGATCTTGTCAGCATCGAATCCTCCGATGGAGTATCCCGTACGCAATGACACCAAGTTGATGAGATCTACGAGCGTATCTATCTGGTACAACTCCAACCCACGTAGCAAGCGACGACGCAAGGCCTCTGCAGAGGGGCGATAGCGACTGGGGTCCTTACCACAAGCGCGGTAGGCCTCGCGGGTAGCCACGATAGCAGTCTGCTGCTTGATACTCTCTGTATCTTCGGTAGCACGCAGCTGTGCGGTAAACTCGGCAATCTCGCGCCACAGGCCCTCGCTAAGGGGTGTATTCGTAACGGTGGCATATACGGCAGCGCCTCTATATTGTGGGCAGCGCTCTTTGATCTCTTCGGAGACGGTGATAGAAAACATGAGAGAATTATGAGTTAAAAATTAAAAGTTAAGAGTGAAAAGTGATGAGTTGAGAGTTATGAGCAGGCCGTCAGGAAGGTTCATTCTTCCCTCTTCCCTTTTAACTCTTCACTCATCAAGATTCCACTAAGTATGCGCCCCGACTTGATCCCTAAGCGGCGAGCCGAGAAGAAGTCACGATGGTGCGTATAGGTGCAAATGGCGCTGTCGTGTATGGCTTCAGCAGATACTCCTGCAGCAATAAGTTGTAGGCGATTGGCCATGGGAAGATCTATGTGATATTTTTCTTTCTCGGGATGCCACTGCGCTATCTGCTCCATATCAAAGCCAGCTTCAGCAAATGCATCATACACCTCTATACCCACCTCGAAGGCATCGAGCGAGATGCAAGGGCCAATAATGGCATAGACATCTGCAGCGCGTGTGCCATAGTGCTCATGCATAGCCTGGAGAGTATGCGCAACGATATGCCCTACCGTGCCACGCCACCCAGCATGAGCGGCAGCTACGACACGACGCACAGGATCGTGCAACAATACGGGGACACAGTCTGCCGTAGAGATGCAGAGGCACACTCCTGTCTGTGAAGTGATGATGGCATCCTTCTCCTGCAACAGCGCATGGCGAGCATCAGCAGAGAGCTGCATGAAATCCTCGTCAATATCCAAGACATTGCAACTATGAGTCTGATAGGGAATGATAAGATGACCTGCCGAGATACCCAGAGTATGGCAAAGTTGGTCCTGGTGGGCGAGCACCACTGCGGGTTCATCACCCGTATAGGGCGTACAGTTAAAGGTGCCATACGCTCCGCCGCCACAGCCTCCGTGACGTGTGGTACTGAATGCCATAGCCTCAGCATGAGGCATCGGGTATCGGTGGAGCGAATCAAACTGTTCCATGCCGAGATTACTTTGTCTGCTTCTTCGTCGCTACCACTTGATCGCTATAGTCGACATTGATGTGTGAGTATCTCTCCCAGCCCACTTCAGTGAGTGCTTTCTTATAGAAGGTTTGCAGCTTGCCAAACTTATGAGCATAGTTACCAGGGCGACCCAGTACGATGATGTGGTCTCCTACGCGGGGTACGAGCTGAATCTCTTCGTTGGCAGCGACATGTATCTGCTCTATCTGGGCATTCCAAAGATCATTAGAGTGGAGATACTGCGCCAAGGGAAGCAGCTCCTTCTTGGCAAAATCACGGGTGATGCGACCTGTAGCCACGGGGAGATACACCGCCTTGGAGATACGTTCTATCACAGCACCCTCCTCATCAAGATAGTAGTTATCTCCACCATCGGCTATGACGCGCAGCACGGGGCGGCGACACTCTATGGAAATGGCCACATAACCATCAAGGGTCTTGTAGCACTGACTCTTGCGTATTAGGGGCGAAGCATCGAGTGCCTTCTCTATGGCGCGGCAGCTCACTTCGTCAATGGGTTTACCCGTAGGGGTAAGGTCAGCAAGGAGCACCTGCACATCCTTAGTCGTCATATAGGCTACCTTGGCGCTATCGACAATATTCAGTCTGATGCCACCACACTCCTGGCCAGATGGCTTATCAGAGAAGGCCACCGCAGCTACAACGATGTAGACCGCCAAGAGGATGAGCACGATGGTAGAAATCCACTTTTTCATAATGTAGAGGTAAGGATATCAGTAATCTGAGGAGCGAGGTTCTCGATGTCTCCCGCACCAAGCGACACGAGCACATCCAGTTCGCCTTTCTTGGTTTCGACGGTAGCAAGCACCTCACGCTTATCGATCATCATCTTCTGCACATTCGGCGCGAGATTATCGTAGATGAGAGCACTGGTCACTCCTGGTATGGGTTCCTCACGAGCAGGATATATGTCGGTAAGGATGACCTCATCGAAGAGTGAAAGACTCTCAGCAAACTCGCGATAGAAGTCTTGAGTACGCGAATAGAGGTGTGGTTGGAAGATGGCAGTAACCTTGCGTCCTGCATAGAGTTCACGGATAGAGAGTGCGCTCTGACGTATCTCTGCAGGGTGATGCGCATAGTCACTGAGGTAGACCTTGGTATCGGTCTTGAGCTTAAAATCAAAGCGGCGCTCTACACCACGGAAGCTTGCCATACCCTCGCGCAGCTCTTCATCGGTAACACCCACGAGCTGAGCCATAGCCATAGCAGCAATACCATTGTCGATATTCACACTAAGGGGTACTCCGAGGCGGATGTCTGTCACCACGCCTTGGGGAGACACAAAGTCAAAGACAATCTCACCACCACCGATACGGATATTCTCAGCATGGTAGTCACCCTGCTCGCGTGAGTAGGTGTATATGCGTACTCCAGGCTGCACCTGAGGCTTTACTTCTAGGCCTTCGTGAATGATGAGTGCTCCCTCGGGGTTGATGAGTGAGGTATAATGCACGAAGCTCTCCCAATAGGCTTCGGGGGTGCCATAGATATCGAGATGGTCGGGGTCAGTAGAGGTAATCACCGACATATAAGGACGCAGTTGATGGAACGAGCGGTCGAACTCATCGGCCTCGATGACTACATAGTCGCTCTTGTCGGTGAGCAGCAGGTTGGTGCCGTAGTTCTGCGAGATACCTCCGAGGAAGGCGGTAGCGCCCACATGCGAATTATAGATAAGATGAGCAGCCATGGATGAGGTAGTGGTCTTACCATGTGTACCTGCTACGCAGAGTCCGCGGCGGCTACGGGTGATGGTGCCAAGTACCTGAGCACGCTTCTGTATCTCGAAGCCCTGAGTGCGAAACCATGTAAGTTCGCTATGGTCTTGGGGTACGGCGGGAGTGTATACCACCAGTGTATGCTCCTTATCTTTGCAGTTCTCGGGTATCAGGGTGCAGTCGTCATCGTAGTGTATGGCGGCTCCCTCGGCATTGAGGCGCTCGGTGAGGGCGCTGGGGGTACGGTCGTACCCAGCCACTGCCTTGCCCAACGACAAGAAATAACGTACCAATGCACTCATGCCGATGCCACCCGCTCCGACGAAATAGACTGACTTTATCGTATCAATATTCATAACCTCTACTTGTATTTATTAGTCAATGCAAAGATAATGCAAACGAGTGAATAAAGCACGCTTTATTTTCAACGAGTGCAGCTTATCTTCGCAAGTCATTGCAAAGGTATAAAAAATAGAGTGACGATACAAAAAAAATCTATCAGTACGATGGTCGTACTGATAGATTATCATATTATAGGGTTGTAAGTGGCTTACTTGATTACTGCAGCGTAACCACCATTACGAACCATCTTGATCTTAACGGTATCACCCTTCTTCACGCTCTTCACGTTCTTCTTGTAGTGCATAGCCTGACGGTCAGCATTTACACCATCCTCGTAAGAGGTGAGTGTGAAGGTCTTGCCTTCGGGGAGGAAGTCGAGAGTGATCTCCATCTCGAGGGGCTGCTGACGCTCAGCAGTCATACCACCGAGGAACCATGTGTCGCCGCTACGCTTAGCTACTACTACGTGGTCGCCCACCTTAGCAGAGAGAGCCTTGGTCTCGTCCCAAAGTACAGGAACAGAAGAGATGAAGCGTGTGCAGTCATCGTTGTTGTAGTAGAGTGTGGGGTTGTCAGCAAGCATCTGAAGACCAGACTCGAATACTACGAACAATGCCATCTGATAAGCACGTGTACCGATGCTACCAGAGTTGGGACGACGTGCAGAGTATACGTCGGGCTGAGTGCTGAACATTGAACCGGGAGTGTACTCCATAGGACCTACCGCGTTACGGATGAAGGGGAGGTAGATGCTATTCTCGGGCTTACAGCCACCCATCTGCTCCATACCTGTCACACCCTCGTAAGAGAGGAGGTTGGGGTACATGAACTCGAGACCACCAGGAGTGAATGCACCGTGGTAGTTTACGAAGATCTTATGCTTAGCAGCCTCAGCTACTGTGCGCTCGTAGAAGTTTACCATCCACTGGTCGCTACGGTCCATGAAGTCAATTTTCACACCCTTAACGCCCCACTCAGCGAACTTCTCGAACATGCCGGGGTTCTCCTCAACACAACGCCATGTGAGCCAAAGGATAACGTCAACACCTACCTTCTTACCGTGAGCGATGATCTCGTGGAGGTCACATGCGGGGTTAGGAGTATAGGGGTCCATGTTGTCCTTAGCCCAACCTTCGTCCATCACGATGTACTTGATGCCATACTTAGAAGCGAAGTCCATGAAGTACTTGTAGGTCTCTACGTTCAAGCCAGCTACGAAGTCTACATCGGGGCCGTAGGGGATAGCAGCGTTCCACCACTCCCAGCTTGCCTGACCGGGAACAACCCATGAGGGATCCTCGATCTTGCTATCCTGAGAGAGACGGCAGGTCATTGTGGTCTCAAGGAATGCAGCGTCGTCATCAGAGATTACGAAGTAACGCCAGGGGAATGAACGGGTACCCTTAGTCTTAGCGATGTAAGCCTCGCGGAGGAGTACGTCATTAGCCTTGTCGTGACGGGGCTTCTCAACCTTTGTCACTGCAGGGAATACTGATGTGAAGCCGCTAGCGTCGTTACCGCGGAAGAAGGGAGCGGGATAGTCGCAACGATCAGCCTCAGCGATGAGGACCTTTACGTTTGAGGGAGTAGTTACGAAGATAGGCATGTGAGCCATTCTGTCGAAGCTCTTCCAATCGTTAGACTTTACGAATGAGTAGCGCTCCTCGTAAGAGGTACGGTAGCTACCGCTCTGCTGGAGGATGAGCTGTGACTCCTGGGGTACGTATACGGTGATATCCTCATTGTATACCTCAATCTCGCCACCGAGCTTGGTTACGAAACGATAAGCCACACCATCGTTATATGCGCGGAACTCTACAGCGTAGTTGTCCTTCATGTTGAGGGTCATCTGGTTGTAGTTGTTGGGCACCTCAGCATACTTCAAGTGGATGTAGGGGCGCTTCACCTCATTAACGCTCTTACGCTGTGTGTTCTTAATCTTAGGTGTAGAACCGAGCACCTTACCGCCTACGTTCATAGACATACGGCAGTCGTCGAGTACGAGGTCATTACCATGGTATACATCATAGGTGATACCATCAGCGAGAGTTACTACTGCCTTGATGTTGCCATCAGGTGAAGTAACGGTGTAGTTTTGCGCTGTTGCTGCTGCTGAGAAGAGAGCTACAGCTGCCAAAAGAGAACTGATTTTCTTCATGTTTTACTTTGTTTTTATTATTAGGTATTACTTATTCAAAGCTTCATCAAGGATCTTCTCCATCAAGAGATAGCCAGCCTTGTTGGGGTGGATGGGGTCAATCTGATACTCCTTCTTCAGAGCAGCGTTCTCATCTGCCATGGGAGTGAAGTAGTCAACATACTCTACACCCTCGGTCTTTTCACAGTACTCGCGCAACCACTTGTTAATGGTAGCGATAGAACTGATCACTCTGTCAGAACCAACCTCCCATGACCAGCTGTACTTGTCGCCGGGGAGGATAGAGCAGAGATAAGGCTTGATGCCATTAGCAAGAGCGAGCTCAGCCATAGAGATGATGTTGCCGTAGATGTGCTCCAATGCCACGAAGCCCTGGTTCATCGCGATATCGTTGGTACCAGCAAGGATAACCACCTTCTCAGGATGATGGTCGATAACGTCGGGGCGGAAGCGTGCGAGCATCTGAGCAGTCACCTGACCACCAATACCGCGGCAGATATAATCCTCATGCTTCTGGAAGTACTCGGGATAGTGATGTCTCCAGCCTTCTGTGATAGAGTTACCCATGAGCACAACCTTCACATCCTTCTTCTTATCCTGAATATTCTCCTTTGCATAACGACGGTAGTTAGCCCAGTCCTCTGTAGAACGCAAGTGAGGCAACTCGAGTGTAGCAGCCACTGCGAAGTGGTCTGAGGGCCAGTGCACCTGGTGCTTGTGACCATGCTCGTTCCAGTATGCATGTGTGAGGATACCATACTTGTATACGTAGAAGCGGTCAGAAATGAAGATGTGATCGATACGACTATCTGAGTATTTGTCAGAGTGGAAAGCATTGGTCGTACCATTGGTCACAAATCTACGGTTGGTCTTGCTGAGAGCGTCTGTGAACGCACCGGGAGCGGTGAGGATACCATAGATTTCATTGTGTTGGTCTACATTGAAGTCACCAGTGAGGATGTAGGGCTCTTCGCCACACATCTCCTTAATCTTCTTGATTACGAGCTTAGCACTCTCGCTACGAGCCTTGGTACCGATGTGATCCATGTGGAGGTTAAACATCCAGAACTTCCACTTGGTACTCTTATCCTCAAACTGAGCCCATGTGCAGATGCGGGGAGCAGCTGCATCCCAACCGATAGAACCTACCTTGTCGGGGGTCTCTGAGAGCCAAAAGGTTCCGCTCTGGAGGCAGCGCATTCTGCTCTTCTTATAGAGGATAGGTGCATACTCACCAGCCTTCTTGCCATCATCGCGAGCTACACCAATAAAGTCATACTCACTGAGGCCAGCCTTGAGGGTCTCGAGCTGACCGTCGAGTACCTCTTGCAAACCTACGAGGTCCCACCACTCGTAGTAGATGATGTCGCGTACGTGCTGTGCACGCTGCTCCCAGCCATTGCCCTTCTTGGCATCGTTGGGTTCATCATAACGAATGTTGTACTGTCCCACAGTAAAGGCTCTCTGCTGTGCTCCGGCCATCAAGGCCAGGAGCAGCAGAGCATATGTCAATAACGAACGTTTCATGACAGTTTTATTCCTTTATATATATTAGTAGTATAGATTACTTAACCTTGATGCTATTGAGCAAGTCGAGCTTACCGTCGTTGATCACCTTCAAGATGAGCTCTCCGAAGAGACCGTTCACCCATGCAAACCATGAACGAGTGTAGTTAGAGGGATCATTTACGTTGAATGACTCGTGCATAAAGCCTGTACCAGCGTCAGTAGTCATGAGAATCTCGATGCAACGCTTGATCTCAGCATCGTCGGTGCTGGTCATAGCGCGTGTGATCAAGCTCATAGGCCATGCCATATCGTAACCGATGTGGGGACCACCGATACCCTCACCTGCAGCACCCTTGAAGAAGTAGGGGTTGCTATCGCTCCATACGAAGCGGCGAGTGTTCAAGTAGATAGGATCGTCAGCGGGAACGTCGCCGAGGTATGCCAAAGCCTGAAGGCTGGGGATGTTAGCGTCGTCCATGAGAAGCTGGTTACCGAAACCGTCAACCTCGAATGCATAGATAGGACCAAACTCGGGGTGATTGTGGATAGCGTACTTCTTGAGCGCAGCCTCTACCTCGTCAGCGAGCTCTGTGCACTGCTTAGCCAAATCGTCGCGGCCGTTTACCTTGGTGAGGATCTCAGCAGCCTTGCGGAGAGATGTCACAGCAAAGAAGTTTGAGGGCACAAGGAACTGGAGGATAGTAGCATCGTCAGAAGGACGGAATGTAGAAACGATGAGGCCTACGGGCTTCACGGGAGCACCCATACCGTTGTTACCTACAGTGTCGAAAGCACGATCTGTCTTACGTCTGAAGGTATAGGGACCTACACCCTCCTTACGCTGCTGTTCACGGAAGGTCTTGAGAGTGAGCTCCATGCTCTTGATCCACTCGTCGCTGAAGATAGACTCGTCGCCGCAGATCTTCCAGTATTCATAAGCCAAGCGGATGGGGTAGCAGTGTGAGTCGATCTCCCACTTGCGCTCATGCACACCAGGCTTCATCTCTGTATGGTCTGACGCCCAGTGACCCACCTTGTCAGCCTCCTTGTAGAAAGCATTTGCATAGGGGTCGAGAATGATGCAACGGAACTGACGCATGATCACACCACCGATGAGCTCACGGAGAGCGTCGTCGTCGTTGATGAAGGGGAGGTATGTCCATACCTGAGCACCAGAGTCGCGCAACCACATAGCGTGGATATCGCCAGTATATACGAAGGCATCGTATCTGCCGTTAGGATGCACTGTAGTATCCAATGTGTTAGGCAAGCAGTTGGCAAACATCCAAGCCAATTTCTTGTTTTTCAACTTAGCAGTAGTTTCTTCAATTTTTGCATCTACTGCCTCAGACACGAAGAGTCTGTCAGCCTTGTCAGGACGGCATGAAACGTAATCCTTTGATGTGCAAGACATTGATGTCAGCAGCAACGCTGCGAGCATACAGATTTTTGAAATTCTCATAATAACACTAAATTTAATAAATATAATTTGACGCAAATATACATCTTTTTTTTCAGTTTTCCATACAAACACGCTGATTTTTCAGTTTTTGGCTATTTGGAGGCATACATCGGATGTTAAAATTTACAGTGCCTGACACAAAAAAAAGAGAGGACACCTTGCGGCACCCTCTCTAAAATTCACCATATAAAATTTCTCTCTTAGAATGCCACCTTAAGGTATCTGCATCCATGGAGAGGGATGTTACATTTGAGTTCCTCATCTGCGAGGTTCTTTTGACGCCACACGTCGCGGATAACCTTAGCGGACTTGTCTGAGGGAATGAGTGCCTTGAGGTCTACCTCATGGTCTACGTCACCTACATTGAAGACACCCACAGCAATGCTACCATCTGCCAAGGGGCGGCTCCAAATCTCGATATCACCATCCTTCTTGGTGAGGTCAGCCTGTTTACCAAGAACATCTTGATTGATGGCATTTACCTCATTGTTACAGAGAAGCTTCACAGTGAAGTCATCCATCTGTGCAATGTCGCAGCCGATAAGCATGTTCGAAGCCAAGAGTGTCCATAGCGTGATGTGAGTATACTGCTCGTCAGGAGTCAAGCGAGTCTCACGGAGCTCACCTCTACCCCAGCCTACCTTACCTACCACGAGCATATCGGGGTCGTTCCAGTGACCTACTGATGAGTACTGCGACTTACCCTCTTGTAAGCGGAAGCCTACACGGTATACAGTAGCCCAGTCGTCCTCAATGTCGGGAGCTGTACGCCAGCTATCACCATCACAATAGAGACCCCAGAGGTGCACTTCTGTACCTCCCAAGGGGCCAAGGCTGTAGAAGATATCACGAGGCTGCTGACGCAGATACTGCTGCATGAGCAAGTAGGGACGGATACAGCTTGCATATCCCCAATCGTTGTTCTTATGGCGCTCGTCCTCGTAGCTACACCAGTCATACTTGAGGTAGTCAACCCCCCACTCATTGTACTTAGCCGCATCCTCCTTCTCATATCCAAGGCTACCCGTGTAGTTGCCACAGGTGGTAGCACCCGGTGTGCTGTAGATACCAAACTTAAGTCCGCGTTCGTGAAGCCAGTCGATGAGTCCCTTCATCGAGGGGAACTTCTCATTTGCCTCAACACTACCATCTGCATTACGCTCATCAGCTTCCCAGCCATCGTCGATATTAACGTAGCTGTAGCCATAGTCTGCCAATCCCTTATCAATGAGAGCCTGAGCCGAAGCGATCACCTTTTCTTGCGATACGCTCAGTCCCCAGCAGTTCCATGAGTTCCATCCCATAGGAGGAGTCTGACCAATCTTATCGGCCCCCACCTTGATGGTAAAGAACTGAGTATCCTTACCCTTAGCATTCTCAGCTGTCACTGTAAAGGTATAGTCTCCAGCATTCTTGATGCTACCTATCAGCACGCCCTCCTCGGTGAGTTCCACACCCTCGGGGATGTTGTTACCTCTCAACTTCATGGGACGCTCACCTGACACAGCAAAGCGATAGATAATGGGTGAGCCAGGGCGCACACCAAAGACGGGAGCATTATTGAAGCGCGGAGTCTCGGGGGTCGGAGGGGTCAAGATGTACTTGAGCTGTCTGGTCTCCTCAAACACTTCGCCTATCTTCTCATCCGTATAGGTAGCTGTCAGCTGGTACATCACGTTAGAGTCATAGGGCACCGATACCACTGTCGGCTTTCCACGCTTGACGCTCACCATCTTCTTAATAGACTTAGCCACAGCTCCCGTCTCGCGATCGATGAGCTTTATCTCCAGCAGTCCATTACTGATGGTAGCGTACTTATTGACAATCTCCACATCGCAGCGGTGCTGGCTCTCGCTGATGTCATTGAGGCGTAAAGAGAGTCCATCTGCGGCTTTAGGGAAGAACACGTATACAGAGTCTTCACACATACCGCCTCCTCCACCTCGGTTATAGGCACGGATAGCAATGACGTTATCCTCACCCAAGCGGATGCCAGTTTCCTTAACACCAGCCTCATAGTAGCGTTCCGGGGCGAATACACCTGTAGCATAACCATCCTTAGAGGTAGGCATACTACCACTACCACCGATGCGCTTACCATTCACAAAGCACTCGTCTGCATCGTCGACCTTAGGAATGTTCACAACAATTACATTCTGCTGGTCAGTACTACTCTTGGGGATATTCACATGGATACGATACCAAGCAAACCCATTATTGTGTGCAGGGTATCCCTGTTCGTTCCAACACTTCGTAACGTCAATCTCACCCCATGAGGAGTCATCCACGTCGCGATTAGCCCAAGTCATGTCATCGCCCATCTTAAAGAGCGCCTTGCTGATAGTAATCTTGTCAGACACCTCAGCCGCCCAGTCACGTTCCTGCGCATTAGCTTGCAACCCTACTAAGGTTATCAGCGCCACGATAAATAGCTTTTTCATTGTATTCCTACGAGGTCCTCAAGTTCGTTTTTACGTCTTGGAGCAGCCCGAACCCCATTATGAGCCACACCAACGCATGTTAATTTTTACAAAAATAGTCTATTTTCTCATCATTTCCAAACAATTCTCCTTTTTACGCAACAAACCTACTGTCTCTGATATAAAACTACAAACACAAAGAGAGAGCACCTCACAGTGCTCTCTCTAAAACAGTTATTGTAAAAATATTCCTCTTAGAATGTCACCTTGAGGTATCTGCATCCATGCAAGGGGATATTACATTTGAGTTCCTCATCTGCGAGGTTCTTCTGACGCCACACATCGCGGATAACCTTAGCGGGCTTATCTGAGGGGATGAGTGCCTTGAGGTCTACCTCATGGTCTACGTCACCTACATTGAAGATACCTACTGCAATACTGCCATCTGCCAAGGGGCGGCTCCAAATCTCGATGTCGCCATCCTTCTTGGTGAGATCAGCCTGCTTACCGAGCATATCCTGGTTGATAGCATTTACCTCATTGTTACAGAGGAGCTTCACAGTAAAGTCATCCATGTGCTCGATGTCGCAACCGATAAGCATGTTTGATGCGAGGAGTGTCCACAATGTGATGTGAGTGTACTGCTCGTCGGGTGTCAAGCGCGTCTCGCGGAGGTCGCCGCGTCCCCAGCCGACCTTACCTACTACGAGCATATCGGGGTCGTTCCAGTGACCAACTGAAGAGTACTTTGACAAGCCCTCTTGCAAGCGGAAGCCTACGCGGTATACTGTAGCCCAGTCGTCCTCGATATCAGGAGCTGTACGCCAGCTATCACCATCACAGTAGAGACCCCAGAGGTATACCTGAGTACCTCCCAAGGGACCAAGGCTGTAGAAGATATCGCGGGGCTGCTGACGTATATATTGCTGCATGAGCAAGTAGGGACGGATACAGCTTGCAAAGCCCCAGTCGTTAGTCTCACGGCGTACGTTCTCGTAGCTACACCAGTCATACTTGAGGTAGTCAACACCCCACTCATTGTACTTCTCAGCATCCTCTTTCTCATAGCCGAGACTACCGAGATAGCCTCCACAGGTGGTAGCACCAGGACCGCTATAGATACCAAACTTCAAGCCACGATCGTGGAGCCAGTCGATGAGTCCCTTCATTGAGGGGAACTTCTCGTTAGCTTCGATGGTGCCATCGGGGTTACGCTCTGCAGCTTCCCAACCATCATCGATATTGATATAGCAATAGCCATGGTCTGCCAAGCCCTTATCGATGAGCGCCTGAGCCGAAGCAATTACCTTCTCCTGAGATACGCTCAGTCCCCAGCAGTTCCATGAGTTCCATCCCATGGGAGGAGTCTGACCAATCTTGTCTGCACCCACCTTGATAGTGAAGATCTGAGTATCTTTGCCCTTGGCATTCTCTGCAGTCACCGTGAAGGTATAGTCACCATCCTTGTCGAGCTTACCAGTCATCACACCCTCTTCAGTCACCTGTACACCCTCGGGGAGGTTGCTGCAGGTAAGCTTCATGGGACGTTCACCTGTTACAGCAAAGCGATAGATGATGGGTGAGCCGGGGCGAACGCCAAATACGGGAGCATTATTGAAGCGCGGTGTCACGGGATCATCGGGAGTGAGCACATACTTGAGCTGCTTCTCCTCCTTGATCACCTTACCTGTCTTAGCGTCGGTATAGGTGACTGTGAGCTTCTGCATCTTGTCCATGGTGTAGGGTACGGTCACCATTGTGGGCTTGCCGCGCTTTACGGTAATCTTCTTATTGATGGTCTTCACGACAGCGCCAGTTTCGCGGTCAGTCATCACCACCTCGAGCTTACCATTAGTTGATGTAGCGTAGTCATTGATAACCTCGATGGTGTAGTACTGCTTGCCCTCGTTATAGTCGGTGAGGCGCATAGAGATACCCTCGGCCGCCTTGGGCGCATAGATATTCAAGGGGTTGTAGAACAAACCACCCGAACCACCACGATTGTATACGCGTACAGCTACCACGTTCTCCTTGTCCCAATGAATATCCTTGGCATCTGCCACATAGTAGCGATCTACATTTACTGCACCAACAAAACCATTCTTGCTTGTTGGCAAAAAACCAGTACCACCGATAAGCTTGCCATTGAGGTAACACTCGTCCACGTCGTCAGCACGGGGGATATTGATGATAACAGCATTCTGTTGGTCAGCATTCTGAATCAAGCTCTTGGGAATGTTTATGCGGAAGCGATACCACGCATAGTCGTTGTTGTGAGCAGGGAAGCCCTGTTTGTCCCATTGAGATTTCACATCGATACTGCTCCAAGAAGAGTCATCCACGTCGAGGTTAGCCCACTCCATGTTGTCCCCCTGCTTGAAAAGCGCCTTGTCTACGCTGAGCGTCTGTGTCTGCGCATTAGCCTGAAGCCCAGCCAGGGCCATCAGCGCTACGATAAATAGCTTTTTCATTAGGTATTCTATGAGGTTCTTTCGGTTTATTTCGCACCACTGAGCAGCCCGAACCTCCTTTGTAGCCACTACCGATGCTCCATTATTTCCTATTAGTTATACACGTAATCACTTCACCTCTTCGGGTACAAAGCGCAGCGTGTAGGTGAGTTCATCGGCGCCCTGCCAGTTGCCCGGATAGGGTGTCTCGTAGTGAGGCAAGCAGCAGTCAGAGAAGCAGCTATTATTACCTATACCACGTTGCCAGTAGTCGAAGTGAGCATAGAGCTGTGGCTGCTCCTCGAGGTCATACCAGTGCAGCTCATTGTAATGCGTGCGGTGGTTCCATGCCAACTCATCATAGTGTGAGAGCGAGAATGCCACTGTACCCTCAGTGAGGATGCGCAGGTCTACACGACCTGTAGCATCACGCAAGAGGAGTTCGCGCAGGTCTTGGTGGTCACCATAGGTCTGCGGGTGAGTATTCTCATCCACCATGTCGCGTATGGTAGTGGTGTAGCGTCCCAGGTATGAGCCTGTCTGACGGTCTTTATAGTTGCTCCAGGGACCCTTGGCGTAGTACTCCACCTCCTCATATCCAGGAGCAAACTGCATACCCATGCCGAGTCGACGCAAGCCACGGCGCTGGGGGTCGAAGCTGACGCGCATATCTACCACACCATTGGGATATACGGTATACTCTACAGCATAGTTGGTCTTGCTACCCTCTGCCTTCATGGCGACTGTAGCTTTGCCCTGTCGCTTGCTCAGCGCACCAGTCACCTCATAGCTCTCAACACCTGTGTCGGCATAGTCGTAGCCACCATCGCCATCGTTGGGGTCGCGCAGCGCCTGCTTGCCCTCAGTATCATTATCGATACGACGATAGTCATTATACTCGGGTGCTGAGGCCAGCAGCTCACGTCCTGCGTAGATGTAGCTCTTGATAGCGCCATGCTGGTCAAACTCTACGGTAAAGTTGTCACCCATCACCACATTGCCCTTGACCTTGAGCTTACCCTGCGCCATCACTGCGGGCAGAGGAGCACGCTCGGTGAGCACAAACTGTTCATCGGCCAAGCGGTAATCTTTGTCGGCCCAGGGAGTAGCTTCCTTGAGGCAGAGACCCACGATGAGGGTATACTCAGCATCGTCGCCTATGGGCGTAGTGTAGGGCAGTGTCACCTGCTTGCTCTGCTGAGCGGCGAGGCGTATATCCATCTTACCCTGCTCCACCTGCACGCCATCCTTGGCTACCGCATAGGTGAGGTAGAAGAGGTCGCCCAGGTCGGTAAAAGGATACTTATTCTTGATGGTAAGGGTCTTGTCCTTGAGGTCGGTAAATGTCACATGCTGATACACCTTCTTCACCTCAGTGAGCTTAGCTGTCCACTTGCGGTCTGCCGTGATGATACCATTATTGAGGTAATTACCCTGGAAGGCGCGGTCGTTGCTCTCATATGTCTCGAACCACGGATCATAGTCATATCCACCCGTCCAGTAGCTATATCCATTCTCGTCGGCGAGCTTACCCTCACGGATCTTGCGGGGGTTGATGATAGTCTGGTCTACCCAGTCCCAGATGCAGGCACCTACGATAGCATTGCTACCCTCGATGACCTCCCAGTAGTCTACTAGGTTACCCACGGCCTGACCCATCGCATGGGCATACTCGCAGATAAAGAAGGGCTTACCATCGCGTCCGTTCACCTGTCTGCGGGCCGACTCCACGCTGGTATACATCTCTGAGTACATGTCTGACGCATCATCGCCATGGCAGTGTACATATCGGGTATCGAGCTTGTGCACTGCGTCGTAGCAGTGTCTCATATTCTGTCCCGAGCCATTCTCATTGCCCAGCGACCAGAAGATGACACTCGGGTGATTGCGGTCGCGCTTCACCATGCGTACGTTGCGATCCACGAAGGCCTCCGTCCACGCCGCATCGCGTGTCAGTCCATTGTTGCCATGGCACTCGAGGTCAGCCTCATCCATCACGTAGAGGCCATAGGCGTCAAACATAGCATACATCTTCTCATGGCGCGGATAGTGGCTTGTACGGATGATATTGACGTTGGCCTGCTTCATCAGCGTAATGTCGCGCAACATCGTCTCAATGTCCATATATCGACCATAGAGGGGGTGCGAGTCGTGAGCGTTCACACCCTTGAAGAAGATTCGCTTGCCGTTGATGGCATAGTAGTGGTTGTCGCCCTTATCAACGAACTGTATATTGCGGAATCCGTACTTCGTAGCAAACACCATCTCCTCCTTGCCATCGGCCAGCTGCGTGATGATAACATTGTATAGGTAGGGGTTCTCCGTATGCCAAGGCACGAGATCGGTGAGCGGCTCTGTGGTGAGCGTCACATGGGTCAATGGTTCAGCCACCTCCACGGTCTGCTCTGCCTGTGCGATGCGCTTACCGCTCGCATCGAGCAGCTCCATGCGCAAGGTCTTCATCTCCTTGGGTGCCTTCTTTCCAGGCTTGACGGGTGCGGGAGCCATATCACGGCTATCCAGCTCGAGAGCCACCTGCAGCGTGCCCTTTGTAGCATCGGTACTCTGCGCCGTAGTGGTGATATAGTGGTCGCGCACGAAGGTCTTGGGTGTCGCGAAGAGGTACACATCGCGATGTATACCACTCAGGCGCCACATGTCCTGGCCCTCGAGGTATGAGCCGTCACACCAGCGGTATACGCGTACCGAGAGCTGATTCTTACCCTCGCGCACAAAGTCAGAGAGATCAAACTCTGCCACATTGTTTGCTCCCTGCGAGTAGCCCACAAACTGACCATTCACCCACACTACGCAGCAGCTATACACACCGTCAAAGTGGATAAACACGCGCTTGTCGCCCCATCCCTCGGGCAGGTCGAAGCTGCGGCGGTAGAATCCCGTCGCGTTATGATCCGTGATGCCATGGTCCTCGTGTCCCGTGATGGCATAGGGCGGCGTATTGCGATGCGGGTATCCCGTATTGTTATAGGTAGGCAGGTTATAGCGGTCATCCATCTCCCAGTTCATGGGCACGCGGATATCGTTCCACTTGCTATCGTCGAAGTCCTCAGCCTGAAACTCGCTCGCTCCTGGTCCCAGAGGCGTACCCTTCACCCAGAGGAATTTCCATGTACCATTGAGGTCCAGTGTCATCGCCTTGGTGGGTGTCTCCCACGGACGCTCATAGCGCTCATCGGCCATCAGCGCAGCGCGGCTCTCATAGGGGACGAATGTCGCATGTCCCTCCTCCTTGTTTACTCCCAACACGTGCTGGTCAGCTATCCAGCTCAGGTCAAACTCCGTGTGTCGTGCCTCGCCAGCAATGCCTGTGGCCACTGCCAAAGCAGCACACATCGTCAATACCGTGTGTCTAATCTTCATCATGATATATTATCCTTATTTTATTTGTATTATCGCGTCTTCTCAAATATTTTACAAATATACACCTTTTTCGTTAAAATTCCATATTCTTTGATTCGAAATCGTCCCTCACATATCTTAAGACACAAGAGAGGGCGACCCTTTCGGGTGCCCTCTCTCTTATCTGAAGTGTATGCTATACAGCGTTACTTTGCGATGAACTTTTTGCCTTGACGCACGTAGATCTGTCCGGGCTGTAGTTCCTCGACGGTGCGGCCCAAGAGGTCGTGGATGGGAGCATCGATGTCTACATCCTCTACATCTTGCTGGGGGAAGTGTACAGACACGTAGTTGTCGAGGTCGCCCACGATCTTACCAGCATAGTCGGCCCAGCGTGAGGCTTTGTAAGATGCCAATGAAGCCTGGAAGACGTGTACGGTAGGATTGCTCGAGAAAATGTACGATGCATCCATATTGGGAGGTGTGGTGGCATATACGTATACATCCTTGACGGGCGAGCTATAGAAGGAGCCCTTAGAGAGGGTCTTCATCTTAGGGCCGATGACGACTTGCTCCAGAGAGCCGCAGTAAGCAAAGGCGTCTTCGCCCAATGAGGTAACATTTTCGGGAATGTATATCTCCTCCAATCCAGTGTCGACAAAGGCTTGTGAAAGCACTCTGGTGATGCTCGTGGGGAGCTGCACACTGACGAGGTTGTGGCAGTCACTGAAGGCTCTCACACCGATGCCGTCGGCTACAGAGACGTGGCTGTCGTCGTAGTTTCCGCCTGACTTGATAGTGGCATTAGTGAGGTCTATCGATGAGAGGCTATGCTCGTTGATAAGCTTGCGCAGATGCTTGATATCCTTACCATTGATGGGGCCGCTGATGACTGCCTTGATGGCTTCGGTAGTGAGCGAGTCGGCGAGCGTGCCTGCAGTGGTCATCGCTACATACTGTGTACCTTCGCCCGACTGGGTAACCTCGCGCAGGGTGCCGTCAGCATCTACCGAGTAGATGGTAAACTCGGTGGTAGAGGTGATGCTGGTAGGAATGTAGAAGTTCAGCGAGTTGGCTGCGTATACGAAGTTGCTATCCTTGTCGAGCATCAAGAAGCCTACGCCACCACTACCCTTCATGCTGTAGAGTGAGTCAGACTGTAGATAGGTGTAGTTTGCAGGTTCTGACGCTCCGGGGAGGTAGTCAGTAAACTGGCCAAGCTCGCCATACTGCGCGATGTCGTCATAGCCTTGACGGAGCTGCCCGGGTGTAGAGAAGGGCGCTGTGGTATAGAGCTTTTCGGTACGGTCTTCGATGAAGAGCAGACTGCGGTTCTTTGGGTATACGGCAATCTTCTTCAGCGTGCTATTGATGGCATTCTTGGTAACGGTGAGCCTATGATCACCGTAATCCTCGATGTATCTATTGGTCATCGTCTCAAAGAAGCCCCATGCTCTGAAGTAGTCAGAAAGATCCTCCTGCGCCACCTCACATACCTTACGTGCAAACTTGAGCACGCTCTGGCTACCACTGACTGCATCGGGATTGTAGAGCTTCAGGCGGTCCTCACGCAAAGCCTTGAACAGCTCGGGGTAAAACGAGGTCATCTTCTGTGCCTGATGGTAGTAGAGGTACAGGTTGTAGTACATACGTCCCTTACCGTTACGGGCATAGAAGGGCTCGTGGTCAGCATATTGGCTCATGAAGAATGAGAGAGGCTCACCGCGTGTGATGGTACGTCCAGCGAAGAAGCAGCAAAGGTTAGAGAAGAGGTCGTTAGAGCCCTCGGTAGAGCCCTCGAGGTTGATGGCTCCTTGATTGTTATGTCCGCCCTCGTGGCCTATTACCCATCCGCCGTCCCAATAGTCACGTTCGACGCAGAAGCTATACTTCACGGCATCCAGCGAGTACATGGTACGGTACCAGGTAGAGTTGGCATAGCTATTGTCGTTGGGGCCAGCCTGGATAGCAAAGTTGGGGTTGTTGTAGTAGAGGGGAGCTATGGCATCGCCTCCCGACATGTAGTAGGGGGCACAGTTGCGCTCGCCATTGGCCACCTCGGCGCGGATACCCATGAGCGAATGCATCCATACGGTGGCACTATCGAAGAGTTCAATACTACGGTCGATGGTTTTGGGCCAGAAGCGCTTGTACGACGATGTCTGGAAGTTGAAGAGGGCATGTGTGCTCTTGATGGTGAAGAGCTCCAGCTGTGCAGCATCGAGCAGCTCCACGTAGGCTTGGTCGCTATGGCGAGCTACGTCGTAGTAGCCGTTGACCTTACCTCCTTGGATGTGTATCTTGATGTCGGGCCACTCGTCGAGGGTCTTCTTCATCGACTTGGTATCGGCGATGTAGAGGATGTAGTAGAGGGCCTCCTTAGAGCCATCCACAATGTTCAGTCCCTTGCGCAGGCGCTTGCCGGTCTTGGCGCTTTGAATAAGGTCGTTGCCCACGCAGCCACGTATGTAGAGGGTAGCATCCTCGGGGATGTCGCTATCTACGAATACGAAGAGCGAGTCGATGCCCTCGGCATAGATACCTGTGGGGTTACCCATATACGAGCCACCGGTGCTCATGAGCTTCTCGTTCCAATATTGAGCGTCGCTATAGGCGTTGTAGCTATGTATGCGGAAGTCCTTCTCGTAGGGTGCCCACGCCTCGTTCTTGAGCTTCAGGGCGATGTCTACCATGAAGGTGGGCATGCCTCCCTCGGTGAAGGCTGCGGTGAGCTCCTCATCGCTCATGGCAAGGTACTCGGCCTTGAGCTGTGTACAGGCAGCATCTTCGAAGTAGTTGCCGCGCAGGTTATTGACGATGGTGATGTAGTCGCCTCCTTGAGAGAACACCTCCTCCAATCCTCCTACAATGTTGCCATACTCCGCCCAGCTGCTCTCCTTGTAGTCCTCGAGGGCGCTCGAGTATACGCAGATGGTAGGCTTTGATGAGAAGAAGTAGGCGGGAGTACCTGCAGGAGTGGTAGACTTCACATAGGCTACCTTTACCGACGAGTTGTAGAATACGCCCTGTCCGTAGCTTGCCACTCCGCGGCCGATGATGACAGTGTCGAGGCTGCTGATGTAGGCAAAGGCGTCGGAGCCGATGCGTGATACGCCGTCGGGGATATCAATCTTGAGGAGTCCGCCATCTACGAATGCGCGTGTCTCAATGGCTGTGATTGTCGTGGGCAGCTGTATGGTCTTCAGCTTTGCACATCCCTTAAACATAGATTCGCCGATGACATTGTCCGTGGTCTTATAGTCCTCGAAGTACGCCACGCCACCGCTCACGATGGATGCTCCTGAGAGGTCGAGGTTTTTCACCGAGCCTGCATTGATGAGGCTGCGTAGGTGCTTGATATCGGTACCGTTGAGGGGACCCGTAACCTTGAGTGTCGACTCACTGGTGGTGAGCAGAGTCGATAGCTTACCCGCCTTGTCCACGTGTACCTCGGTGATTGCCATTGTGCTCTCTACACCGAAGAGGAGCAGCATGAGTGGCAACAAAATCTTGACGAACGATGTGTAGTTTCTTTTCATGTCTATAGAGTTAAAATTTATGAATTCTAAGCGATGTGCAAATGTATTACTTTTTAGCGAGATATCAGCCGTTTTGAGCCGAAAAAGAGATAGGAGACGACACAAATTCCCCGTTCAGAGCACAAACATCTGCAACATCAGCCACATTGCCACCATGTGACATACATCACCGAGGATAACAAAGAGGTGGAATACCGAGTGGATGTAGCGCACCTTCTTGAAGCTGTATAGCACAGCACCCGTGATGTAAGCGATACCCTCGCCCACCACCCACAGCACCACCGAGAGGCCACAGCAGTCGTAGAAGGGCTTGAAGGCGACAAGTATGGTGAGCCCCATGAGCACGTAGCAGGTAGTCTCGAGATAGCTCTGCGCCTTCATCTTGCGGAAGCTCAAGGCAGTACCCACCAGGGCACACAGCCACACGAAGGCAAATATCACCACTCCCCATACGGCAGCCCCTCCATCACGCATGGCGATGAGCGTGAGAGGCGAGTAGCTACCCGCGATATGCCAGTAGATGGCAGCGTGATCAAACTTGCGCGCGACAGCCTTGGCCCCCACCCGAGCCGACGGGATAGCATGGTACACCACCGAAGCGAGGTATGAACTGACCACTCCGAACAGGTAGAGCCCGAGTCCGAGAGGCACCGCCCAAGAGCCTACTCCACCGCACCGCACCATGAAGTAGCTACACACGACGATGGCCATCGCAAGCCCCACGCCATGGGTGGCGGTATTGACTATCTCCTCACGTACGGAATAGGCATTCAGATTTTTCATACCACTTACATTTTGTCTTTGCGAAGGTACACATTTATTTTGATTATTCAAAAACATGGGGGCTACACCGTTAATTTGGGGTTAAGGGTTAAGGTTGAGGGGTGAGGGGTTAGGGTTGAGAGTTGAGGGTTGAGGGTTGAGAGTTTAGGGTTTAGGAATTAGGAATTTGTCTTGGCTTTGAGTTGTGAGCTTTGAGCTGTGAGCTTCCCCTCCGGATGGGTCCCTCAACTCTAAACACTCAACCCTCAACCATTTTGACAGTGCAAAGATACTACATTTCCCCGACTCGCTTATGTTTATTGTATTTTAGTGTACTTTACTATACTTTAGTGTATTTTATTTTGCGGCATTTTGTGCGTAATATACACGAATACAACATGTTGGCAAAATTAATTATTGCTCGCATGGTGCACGTGTGGCGGCGATTTATCTATTGTATGACACTATCGGCGTGCCTTACCGAAAATAGCATAACGTACCTGTACGGCGAAGGCAAAAGTGATTACAATTACGATTACAGTTACTTTGCTCTGTCTCTATCGAGTGGGTATATAATAATATGGCTTATTTTTATATTATATATACTATGTATATCTAATATATAAAATAAGAGTTTTTACTCAACAGTATATTTGCCTCTATCGTGAGTGCGCATATTAACTGTAATCGTAATTGTAAGCACCCC
>JAFZFF010000053.1 GCA_017556045.1 Bacteroidaceae bacterium
GAGAGGGTGATATCGGCCTCGGGAGCCAGGGTGGGGTCAAACTCCTTACCGGTGTCGGTGAGCACGAGCACGATAGATCCCTCGTGCAGGTGAGCAGAGAGGTAGATGTACTGGTGCTCCTCCTTGGGGTAGGCATAGTTGATGACGTTGACCACGGCCTCCTCGAGCACGAGGTTGAGGTTGAAGACTACGTCGGGGGTGAGCGCAAAGGCTTCGCCTACCTCATCGATGAAGGCGACGAGCTTGCTGAGCTCTGAGATATCGTTTGCAAGAATAATTGACTTTTCCATATCTTTAGCAGTATTTTATACACATTACAGTAATATCGTCGCTCTGTTCGGCGCCATCGGCATGTTGCTCCACCTCGGCAAGGGTAGCGGCGATGATGTCGCACGGCTCCAGTGTGGCCTTGCGGCGCAATAGGGCAGCCAGACGGAGGTCACCAAACTGGGTCTTCTGATTGTTCTCGGCCTCGTTGACACCATCGGTGAAGAGGTAGAGCATTGTCTGCTTGTCGACCTGCATCTCTTGTCCTTCGTAGGGGAAGCCGCCAAACAGACCCAAGGGAAGGTTGGGCAGTACGTTGACAGGGGCTACGCGGCCATCGGCACCGATGATGAGGGGAGCATTGTGGCCCGCATTGCAGTAGCTGAGGTGGCCTGTCTTGAGGTCGAGCACGCCGAGGAAGGCGGTGCAGAACATGTTAGACTCATTGCCATCGGCCAGCGAATCGTTGAGCGAGGCGATGATCTCTTCGGGCTTGTCGAAGTGTGAGGCTACCGACCGGAAGAGGCGGCAGGTGACGGCCATCACCAGCGAGGCGGGGATACCCTTGCCCGACACGTCGCCCACGATAAAGTAGAGTTTCTCGTCTTCGATGAAGAAGTCGTAGAGGTCGCCACCTACCTCCTTGGCGGGTACGAGCTTGGCTGCCAGCGCCAGGTCGTCGCGCTCGGGGAAGGGTGGGAAGATCTTGGGGATCATGCCCATCTGTATGCCGCGTGCGATACGCAGCTCGCTCTCTATGCGCTCTTTGTTGGCGGTGGTTGCCTTGAGTTCGTCGATATATTGCACGAGCGACTGCTGCAGGTACTCGAAGGAGTCGCGCAGCTCGCAAAGCTCGTCTTTGGAACGTATCTCGGGCAGCTCGGCGGTGAAGTCGCCCTGGGCAATCTTTTTCGCCACATCGGAGAACTCCTCTACGGGAGCTACTACCTTGCGGATACCCTTGTAGCTGAGGGCTATCATGAGCAGCAGGGCGATGATACCCAGGATGATGAGCAGGCCACGCAGTGTCTTGACCCCTGCATAGAGTTCGCTACGGGGACATACGATAGCTACGGTCCACTGGGTGGTCTCTACGGGAGAGTAGAAGACGAAGTACTTGCCACCCTTATTGTCGCGCAGCACCTGACCGGCACGTCCATTGAGGATGTCGTCTTGCATCTTTGCCAGCGACTTGTCGGTGTCGCCATAGGTCGATGAGAAGATGGTCTCACCCAGGATAAGCTCGCGGTTGGGGTGCACGATGAATGAGGCATTGCGGCTCACCATGAGGTTGTAGGCCTTGTCAAACACCTTGATGCCTCCCACGAGGTCGGTAAGCCACTCGAGCGAGAGGTCGGCGATGAGCATGGCATAGAGCTTGCCCTCGTCGTCGTAGAGGGGTTTAGAGTAGGTGGTCATCATCTTCTCACCACCGCCATCGTCGTAGTAGGGCTCGCTCCAGTAGGGCTGGTCGAGGAGCTTGGGTATCTGGTACCAGTCCATATAGTGGTAGTCGTAGGCCTTGCCACCCACCTGCTTTGATTGGACGAGACCCTCGTCGCCTCTGTATGAGTAGGGCGAGAAGTGGTGACCCTCGGAGCGGAAGTAGTCGGGCTCAAAGGCTACGCCAGCGCCATAGATGAAGTCATTATTATGGAGCATACGCTCGGTGATGTTGTACATCGAGTCGGGTGTGGCCAACAGATGGGGCACTATCCATGCGGTGTTCTCTACAGCAATCTCCACGGAGCGCAATACGGCATCGATCTGATGTATGGTATTTGAGAGCTCTCTGTGAGCATGCGCAGTAGCATCCTCGCGCATCTTGTTGGCTGCCATGTGCAGGAAGAGCGTGAAGGTGAACGTGAAGATGAGGGCCGATACGATGAGTACGCGTCCCATGAGGCGACCCGAGATGGTCTCCTTGTTCTTTTTCTTGGTCATAGTCATGGTTTACCTCCTACAAAACGGTTATACACGATGGGGTTGGCGATATAGCCATGCTTGAGCAAGGTGGCATTGAGGCGGTCAAAGTCGCTGACACTCAGGCTATATGAGGGTGCTTCACCCTTGACATCCTCCTGCTCCTGTAGCACTGCCTCGAGCATCCACTTCTGGATGTATATGTTGGTGGGTACCTTCTCGGCCTTGGCATACTTCATCACGATATCGAGTGCCTCCTCGCGGTGATTGCGCACCCACTCCCATCCCTTGCGCGATGCCTCGGCAAACTGGCGGCACTGCTCGGGGTACTTCTTGTAGAACGCCTCGGTCACATACAAGCCATCCTCGGGGAAGTCATAGCCCATGTCGGCAAAGCGGAGCTCGCTCGCGGGGGTGATGCCCGCCATCGAGAAGTGCACACGCTCATTGTAGCTCTTGGTCAGCGCAGCGTCGATAGCTCCAGAGATGTAGAGGTTCAGGGGATTGGTGAACTGCACCCACTCGATGCCCAGCTGCTGCTCGTCATCAATCATATAGGGTATCTCACTGAAGCCCACTCTCCAGGTGCCTATGCGGCGTCCTGCGAGGTCGGCCAGCGATTCCACCTCCTTGATGCGCGATATCAGCACCAGCGTCGAGTGCTGGGTGGTCTGCATGAGGTTGACGAGGCGCACCTCCTTATCGGTCGCCATCATGGCGCGTATGAGCTCCGCCGTGATGATGTTGGCGGTGCCATCCTTGAGCATACTCATCGAGCCGTACGATGCCGTAGGGTGCTTGATAGTAACATCCAGTCCTACCTCGGCATAGTAGCCATTATCGAGCGCGGCATAGTAGCCTGCAAACTGGCTCTGAGGCATCCACTGCGGAGTAAAGGTGAGCTGCTGTGCATATCCGCTAACAAGTGCCAATAGCAAGCATATCAAACATAGGTATCTCTTCATTATTCTGCAAAAATACTAATTTAAATTGATAATTGAGAATTGATAATTAATAATTGGGCTCCGCGATGTCTGAATAACATAAGAGCCAGATGGCTTAATTTTCAATTCTCCATTGTCAATTCTCAATTCTCTAAGAATCTCTCACGCAAGGTCTCCATCATCTCGGGAGTCACACCGATACATTCGGTGAGGTAGTTCGCGAGTGAGCCATAGCGAGCCTCCACCTTATCCAGGGTAGCCTCGAAGATGGTGGGGTTGGCACTGATGAGGGTGCTGATAGCCTTCTGCTGCGCTTCGGTAGCGGTAGGTATCTTCGCGGTGTGGGGGTCGTAGTAGTGCTTCGACAGGGTGAAGTCTGCCACGATCAGGTCACGCTCGGCACCCAAGGCAGCCAGCAGCATGGCCGATGCACATCCCGCACGGTCCTTACCCTGTGTGCAGTGCCAGAGTACAGCGCCATCGTTGGGGTCCAGTGTGAGCAGGTCGGCAAAGAACTGGCGATACACCACCTGTGAGCTCTCATCGAAGAAAATCTTGTCGTACATCACCTCACACATGGCCTGAATCTTCGGATGCTCAGCATTCTCGAGCAGCATCTGAATCATCTGCGCATCGCTCTCCACCTTATAGTCGGCCTGACCGCCATTGTCAGAGAACGAGATAGAGAGAGGCAAGTGTCGTGAGTCGCCAGGGATGACGTCAGGAGCAGTCTGAATCTCTCCAGCGCTGCGGAAGTCGTAGATGCACTGCACCTTGTACTTCTCTGTCAGGAGGAGCGAGTCCTCAGCAGACAATGCAGAAAGTCTTGCTGTACGCAACAGCAAGTCTTTCTTTATCTGTTTGTCTCCGATGATGTAACCACCCAGCTGACGGGCATTGTGTACGCTGGACAGCCCGATCTGTTGGCTCTGAAGGTCTACCACTGCGGTGCCAGTCTTTGTGGTGCACGAAGCTGCTAATATCATTGTAGCCACGATTATTATAGAGAGACGTCTCATCCGATTAGAGTGTGTTTACGAGGTACTTCACCGCACCTACAATCTTCTCGATGTTGGGGAAGAATGCCTGGCGTGCCACCTGGATAATCATAGGACGCACCTGCGCTGTGTTCTGGCTATTGAAGCCGATAGCAAACACCGCTCTGATGAGGCGAAGTGCCTCAATCATTGAGTCGTAGCGCTGAAGCATCTCGGGGTCCTCGGTCTTGAAGAACTTCTTCACGAAGCACTGTCTGAACTTCAGTACGGTAGCCACATCCATACCGCAGATGCCCATAGTCATCTTGTCGTCGTTTCTCACACCGTTGAGCACAGCAGCAATAGAGATAAGGTCGTAGATGGGGTGACCAGCTGACATACCCTCCATGTCGATCCAGAGCATCTCGCCATTCTGAATCATGATGTTCTTGGTGTGAGCATCGCCATGTACGAGGATATCACCCTCGGGGAGCGCGTCAAGTACCATCTCGAGCATCTTGCCCTCCTCTTCGGTAAGGTGCTTCGATGCATTCTCTACCTGCACTCTGTAGTTATCCTTCATGCTACCAAACACGGGGTTGTCAGTATGGATAGAGTGCAAGAGGTTGAGCTGAGCGATGTACTTGTCGGTCAACTCCTCCATGAGCTCAGGGTTGCTCTGGATGGTCTCACCCAAGCTCTTACTCTTGATGGTCTCATATACCACACCACGATAGCCGTTGCCACAGTCTACCAAGTCGAATGAGATAGCAGTGGGCACACCCAGCAAGAAAGCCTCCTTGGCCTTGGTAAGCTCTGAGTTGAGCTCAGCGTCTGTTGCGGGGTTATAGTTTACCTTCACGATCTCGTCCTCACTCACGCGGTATACAGCACCGTTGCCACCGAAGCCAATCTTCTCACACTGCTCCAGATCAATCTTACGCAGCGCCTTGCTGATGTTGATGATGCGAGCGAAGCCAGTCATCTCGAACACGCTATATACAGATGCCGACACGTTTACAATCTTGAAGTCCTTCTCCGTCTTAGCCAACTTAAGGATGGTACGCAATCCGCTTGAAGCTACATACTCCAACTCCGCAGCATCTACGGTGAGTGCGCTATGTGCATTTGCCTTGCATACCTCAGCAAGCTCAGCCTCAAACTTCACTGCAGCCTCAGTGTCGAGTCTGCCTTCCAACGATACGATAAGGACCTCATTGTCCAGCTTGTAATTAAAATTCATCTTTTTTACCTTTTAAAATATACAATAATTTTCCTATTAAATTCGCGTAAAATACCTCTTATAAATTGAGCGCGCAAAGGTACGGCGACATTCCCTAACCCTCAAGGAAGTAAATCCTACATTTTATTCTACATCAAGCATTAAATCACCAAATATCAAGAAATGTAAACCGAAATGTAGACAGGCTAATTTAGGTTGCTATACAGAATTTACATAATTTTGCACACAAAATGACATTGTACATATACAAGAGGTTTACAACACACAAAGAATATGAGTCTACAATCTTGGAGCAAACGTATACAGGTCCTCTGCGCAGCACTGCTCATCAGCTTGGTCGGCTTTGCCAATGAGGCGCTCTATAAACAAGCCCGGACACTGCAACGTGAGCGGAAATACGACGAGGCCATCGAAGGATTTAAGAGCTACTTATCTCAGTCAATAGATAGAGATGACCTCACTGAAGAGCAGCTATTCCTCTACACCGAGGCACTGATGCAGTTGATGAACACATACCAAAGTAAGGGCGAACCAGAAGCATGTGTATCGACCTTACAGGAGGTATTTTCCGCATCCCCCACCCTGCAGAAGCAATGTCAGAGAGACTATTACTCAATCCTGGGCTATGCACTGTCTCGCACGGAGCGTATGAAGGAGGCCGAGGAGATGATGCTGAAGGCGCTCACCCTGCCCATGCAACATGCTACCCCCGAACGCTACTTCCGCGACTATGCCTATGCGGCAGCCGTCTTCTACAGCAATCCCCACTATCAGGACGAGGTGGTAGAATGGTGCCAAGAGGCCATGAAGCAGGCCGAACTGTGTAAAAACACCTCAGGCAAGCAATGGGTAACTGCCATGCTGGGCACACTATATAAACGCAACGGACATCTCAATAAGGCCTTGGAGCTGTATCAACAGAGTAAAGAGGAGGCACTGCAAAGAAAAGATGACCTGGGAGTGCTCAACAGCCTACATACGCTGACAGACCTCTTCCTCTATTGGGATATACCCGAGTATGCCGACCTATATGCTACAGAGGCACTGCGCGTGGAGAGAGGCATGAGCCAGAACAACCCCATGGTATCGGCACAGACCTATATTAATAAAGGCAGAGCAAAGTATCAGCTCGGCGAGGCGGACTCAGTGGCCTACTATACCGAAGAGGCGCGCAAGCGTTGCCAGGCATTGCCCTACAACAGTGGATTGGTGGATGTGGAGCTGCTGCATGGTACCTACCTCACTGAGCGTGGTGGCGACTCACTGCAAGCTGGCATCAGCGAACTGCAGCATGTGGTCCAGGAGGCTACACCGATAAATCGCGCCAAGGCTTATCACCAATTGGCACAAACCTATCTGAAGGCCAACGAAGACCAGATGGCAGAGGCGATGCTCGACAGTATGTACACACTGCTCACTCCAAGTGGAGCACATATCCAACTCAACTACGAGCCTATCATAAATCACTATCTAAAGACTGAGAACACGAAGAAGGCGGAGCAGTACGTACGTATGATGCTGGAGCAACAACAAGCATTCAAGGAGAAGAAGCTAAATTACAATCTCATTGAGACTATTGTAGACCTAAAGACGGCACAGAAAAGGCAGGAATTAAAGATTGCAAAACTCACTCAAGCTAACCAGCGCCTATGGCTGCTTATATGCATCGCGGTTTCGCTCATCGCCATTCTGGCAATGGCAGTATATCTTATCAACCAGAAGAAGAAGCACAGCAAACAATTGAAGCAGGCAGACGAGAGACTCGACTCATTGACTCAAAAGCTACATCAGTCAAATACCGAAAAGGAGATGAGAGCGCAAGAGATAAAAGAGTTCTTGAAAGATAAGGACAATCGCCAAGAGTTAGAGACATTGACACCATCAATACTGCAGACGGATGGCGAGACTAAGTTCCGTCAATGCTTCGAACTGCTATATCCTCTATTCTTACCTCGACTGCGTGAGAAGGTGCCTTCTATCACCCGTCGTGAAGAACTACTCTCTATGCTCATCGTATTGAAACAAGATAATAAGCGTATCGCCGAGCTATTGGCCGTTGCCCCACGAAGCGTACTGATGCTGCGCCACCGTTTCCGCCAAAAGATTGGTATGGATACCGAATTCTCACTCGAGAATTTCATTGAGAATATCATAGGACTACCTGATAATGGAGAATCTCAAGACAAATAGATAAGAGATAAAGGAAATCGTATAATATAGATCTTAAATATTTATTAATTCGAAAAATTATGAAGTTTTTTAGAATGTGGGCAATTGCCCTTGTTGCCGCTTTAGGCTTTAGTAGCTGTGAGCAGGAGAGTAACTGGATTGATGTAGACTACAGCAATGACCTCGAGGGTACATGGACCTGTATGAAGGATGGCTATGCAGAGGCATTGGTGATCAGTGCTGATGGATCTGTAGTGTCAGCCGGTGTAGAGGATGGTGAGATGTGGTTAGGCGTGAAAGGAACCATCAAGGTTGCCAATAACAAAATGACCATGACCTTCAATGATGAAGATAACTTTGAGGGACGATTTGAGATGATTGGCGGAATGGCCTTCTCAATCTTCAACAAAGAGGGCGACCGACTCACCTACAAGTATTGTGCAAATGACCTCTCTGAGGAGATTGTAGGTATGTGGGTATTCAATAACAGCGCGACAGTCAAGAAGGAGGAGATGTTTATCCACACTATCGAAGAGAATGGTACAGCTCTGTTGACAGGCTTCGTATCAGAGACTGGCGACTACTTCGTACAGCGTAAGCTTGACTATATCGTAGTGGGCGACCTGTATCTGACTGATGGCCTCAATGGTGCAGAGGCAACACAGTTGACATATACTCCTAACGCAACAGACTTGGGAGACATCCTTACAATGAGAGGATTCTACTCTAATGGCGAAGAGAATGTAGAGAAGTCAGCATCGTTCCTGCGCGTAAAGCAGAGCCTCGACCTGCCTGGCAAGGGTTATGAGTACATAGCCACCTATGTGAGCAATGCTAAGGGCAAGGACGTGGATATCTCAATGATGGGACACAACTTCAACATCACTAAATTAGATGGTAATAAATTGGATAAATTCCTGAGATATCTGCTCTTCGCAGTGCAGTTCTCTGACGACAGCACCATCAAATACCAGTATCAGTACAATGGCACAAGCATCGTATTTGACGCTCCGGTAGTAGTGAGAGGAAACATGGTGACTATCCAGATGAGCACATTGGAGGCTGCATACCGTGACATCGACATGTATATGTTCCAAGATGCTGATGGCTCACAGCTGCATATGTTCATGCCTACCTACTCTTTCATCAACTACTTCGCTAATATGGACATTGCGGCTCAGGTTGCTGAAGGCAAGCTTGACAAGAACGATGCGGATGCAGTAGCTGCCGTCTTCGAGCGTATGGACGACGCGGTGGATAGCATCAACCTTAGCTTTGTCTTTAAGGCTATCTAAGGCAAGTAAACATAAACAAGTAGGGGGTGCACCACGGTGCATCCCCTACTTTTATGTTCCATTATTTCACCTTTACAGCTCAGAGTCCCAGCATCTCACGGGCATTGTTGATGGCGGCCTCGGTGAGGGTGCCAGCACTCATCATCTGGGCGAGCTCATGGATGCGCTCCTCTGTGGTAAGGCAACGTATGTGGCTCACAGTAGCGGTGTCGGTATCTTCCTTATATACCTTGTAGTGGGCGGTACCCTTGGCGGCTATCTGCGGCAGGTGGGTGATGCTGATGACCTGGCGGCCATGGCTGGCAATCTCCTCCATGATGTCGGCCATGCGGGCGGCGATGGTGCCTGAGACGCCAGTGTCTATCTCGTCAAAGATGAGCGTGGGCAGGGCTTTGGCTGCAGCGATGATGCTCTTGAGCGAGAGCATGATGCGTGAGATCTCACCTCCTGAGGCTACCTCGGCAATGTCTTGCAGGGCTCCATTCTTGTTGGCCGAGAAGAGGAAGGCAACGCTGTCGGCACCAGTAGCGTCGGGCTGGCGGCGCGGGGTGATGTCGACGGCAAAGCGGGTGTTGGGGATGCCCAGCTCGACGAGGCGTGAGGCTATCTCCTTCTCGAAGGTGCTACCCACCTCGGTGCGCTGTGCGGTAAGGCGTGTGCCAGCCTCCTGCAGGGCAGCATAGGCGGCCTCCTTCTGACGCTCCATATCGGCAATGCGCTCGGCAGACTCATCGAGGCGGTCGAGAGTATCACGGTAGCGCTGCTCTATCTCGAGTAGCTCAGCGATGGTGCCCACGCGGTGCTTCTGCTGGGCGGTATAGATGGTGTCGAGGCGGCCTTCGACCCAGGCTTGACGTTCGGGATCATAGGTGATGCGATCTTCGGCATCGGCCACCTCATCGGCAATGTCCTTGAGTTCGATGTAGAGGCTCTCCATGCGCTCGCACCACTCTTCGGCTTGTGGGTATATGCTGATGAGTGAGCGTAGGGCCGAGGTGGTGCTACGCAGGGCTGAGGTCTGTCCGCCCTCGTCGCCACTGAGTGCTCCACTGATGCGGTAGAGGCCTGCCTTGATGTCTTCGGCGTGGGTGAGAACGTCGAGCTCTTGCTCGAGCTCCTCCTGCTCACCCTCCTTGAGGCGCCACTCGTCGAACTGCTGCAGCTGGAAGCGTATATACTCCTCGTCACCTTGGTCACCCGTGAGCTGTGCCTGCAGTGCCTCGAGCTGTGCCGAGACCTCGCGATAGTGGGCATAGGCTTGGGTGTATTGCTCCTTGACGCTCTTGTCGGCGGCGAGGGTATCGAGCACGCTGAGCTGGAAGCCTTCGCTATTGAGCAACAGATTCTGATGCTGTGAGTGTATGTCGATGAGGCGCTCGCCCAACTGCTTGAGGATGGTGAGCGACACGGGGGTATCATTGATGAAGGCACGACTCTTGCCCGTAGCGGCTATCTCGCGGCGCACGAGACACTCGGCATCATACTCGATATCGTTCTCCTCGAAGAGCGACTCGAGGCCGTATTCCTCGACATCGAAGGTGCCCTCGACGATGCACTTGCTGGCGCCACTGCGTATGGCAGCAGTCTCGGCACGCTGGCCTGTGAGCAGACCGATGGCTCCGAGGAGGATAGACTTACCGGCACCGGTCTCACCCGTGATGACGGAGAAGCCTGTAGCAAAGTCGAGGTCGAGCGACTCGATGAGCGCATAGTTTTGTATGTGTAGGTTGCGTAACATAGGTTAGTTTTTCTTAATCTTTTCCCATTCCTCAGTAAATGAGGGGTTGACAAGGGTGAGGATGCGGCACACCTCCTCCTTCTCCTTGGTAGTGCCTTTGCTATAGATGCCTTGGAGCTCGTCTTTCTTAATCTCGGTAAAGAGCTGGGGCAGTATGGACATGGGCTTGTCTTGCTTGGCCTTCTCGAGGAGGGTGAGCGAGGTGGTGATGTTGCTGCGGCCACGCTCGGCATTCTGTGCCATCTCATCGAGACCCTTGCGATGGTAGTCGTAGAGGAGCTGGCGGTAGGGTTCCATGGCGCCGTTCATATAGTCGTTGACGATGGCATGGCGGTTCTTGCTGTCGCCAAAGGCCTTCCATCCATCCTCACCCAGCATCTGGGCATTGTTGACTACATTCTCTGCCTTGTGAAGGATATCGGTACCACCCTTGGGGGCGAAGGTATCCATATCGAGTCCGATGATGAGGTAGGCGTAGTAGGCTAATACGGCCGTGAGGTTATTGTCGATAATGTCGTCAGAGTACTCGAGCTTGTCGTGCTCGATGTAGCTGAAGTCTACGGCATTGTCGTTGAAGTTGAGCACCGTGGTGTTGTACGACGCATTGTACACGGGACGGTTGGCCTGCACCATGAGGCTACAGCCGAAGCGGCCCTCGTCGCTATACTCGTTGACGATGAGGTTGAAGCTGCAGGCGATGCGCTCTTGGGCAGTGTACTGCGAGTTGGTCCACTTGCGGGTGTTGAGAAACTCGGTCATGGCCTCTTGCAGCGTGGTGAACACGGAGTTGTTGGTGCCCTGTATCTTAGAGTGGTTGACCACCACCTTGGCCTCAAGCTCCTGCGCCTGTATGCACTGTGTAGAGCATACACCCATGAGGCTTACGAACAGTGCTACGAGATAGCGTGTCAAACGGTCTTTCTGCATGCGTCTCTTGTTAGATTATCTGTACCAGTTCGTCGATGATATCCTTGGCCACCGCAGTCTTGGACTTCAAGGGATACTCCTTGGCGCTCTCCTTGCTGATGATGGTGATCTTGTTGGTATCGTGGCGGAAGCCTGCGCCTGCATCGCCAAGTGAGTTGAGCACGATGAAGTCGAGGTTCTTACGCTGTAGCTTATCTTGTGCGTGAGCCATCTCATCATTGGTCTCGAGAGCAAAGCCTACGAGGTGCTGATGGGGCTGCTTCATGCGACCCAGCGCAGCCGCAATGTCGTGTGTAGGCTTGAGGCGCAACACGAGGTCGTCGCCCTCACGCTTGATCTTGGTGTCGGCAGTGGTCTCGGGAGCAAAGTCGGCCACAGCAGCGCAGAGGATGGCGGCATCGGCCTCCTGGAAGGCCTCTGTAGTAGCGGTATACATCTCGGCACATGACTCCACATCGATGCGGCGGATGCCAGGGTGGAGAGTCTTCATCTGTACGGGACCAGCCACGAGGGTTACCTCGGCACCACGGGCTGCACACTCCTCGGCGAGGGCGAAGCCCATCTTGCCCGACGAGTAGTTGCCAATGAAGCGCACAGGGTCGATCTTCTCATAGGTAGGTCCTGCGGTGATGACAATCTTCTTTCCTGCCAGTTCCTCGGCCTCAGCAAAGTAGCGTTCGAGGTAGGCCACGATATTCTCGGGCTCCTCCATACGTCCCTTACCTACGAGGTGACTGGCCAGCTCGCCCTCGGCAGGCTCTATGATGTGGTTGCCATAGCGGCGCAGCGTATCGAGATTCTCGGTCGTCGAGGGATGGGCAAACATATCGAGATCCATGGCGGGAGCCACGAATACGGGCGCCTTCATCGACAGATAGGTAGTGATGAGCATATTGTCGGCAATGCCGTGAGCCATCTTACCGATAGAGGAGGCTGTGGCAGGAGCGATGAGCATAGCGTCGGCCCATTGGCCCAATGCCACGTGGCTGTGCCACGAGCCATCACGCTGAGCGAAGAACTCACTGATGACGGGTTTGCTCGTCAGTGCCGACAGCGTGATGGGAGTGATAAACTCCTTGCCGGCAGGTGTGATGACCACCTGCACCTCGGCACCTTGCTTGATGAGTAGGCGGATGAGCACCGCTGCCTTGTAGGCGGCAATGCTACCGGTGATGCCTAATACGATTTTCTTTCCTTGTAGACTCATGGGGTGGGTCTTAATTTAATACGTGTCAAGACCTGCTTGGTGTTGAGGGTAAAGTCGCCCTGCATCATCCAACTGTAGTAGCTGGGATCGCGGCGGAAGACCTCCTGCACAGGGATGCCCTTGTATTTGCCGAAGTTGAAGACCTCAATGCCCTGCTCATTGTAGACGATGCGTCCAGCGAAGTCCACGTTGTTGGTATGTGAAGAGAACTCTGAGAGCCAAGCCACGTCGTTCTGCAGGTCGGGATAACGGTCGAGCTGTGCCTTCAGCACCTCGTAGGTAGCGCGGGTGTCAGCATCGGCGCTGTGAGCGCCTTCGAGCTCCTTGCCACAGTAGAACTTCATCGCGGCCACGAGGGTGCGCTGCTCCATCTTGTGGAAGATGACCTGCACGTCGATAAACTTGCGACGAGTCATGTCGAGGTCCACATCGGCACGGAGAAACTCCTCGGCCAGCAGAGGCACATCGAAGCGGTTTGAGTTGAAGCCCGCAATGTCAGCTCCCTCAAAGTCTGCCGCTATCTCCCTGGCCACCTGCTTGAAGGTGGGACAGTCCTTGACATCCTCGTCGTAGATGCCATGTACGTCAGAAGCCTCCTTAGGGATGGGCATCCCGGGGTTGATACGCATGGTGCGAGACATCTCGTTGCCATTGGGATATACCTTGAGGTACGAGATTTCTACAATACGGTCTGTTGCAATATTTACGCCTGTAGTCTCGAGGTCAAAGAACACCACAGGATTTTTAAGATTCAGTTTCATTGTCGTTACTAATTTAGAATCTGTTTTAAATTTACCATTTATAAGTTTTGAATCTGCTAAACTCGAAATAATTTTAAAACAGATTCTTGTCTTATCGAAAAGTATGACAAAGGTATATTTTTTTTTTCAATTATTCAACACGCTCCTCACATACTGCCATATTTATTCGCTCAGAAAGGGTCGTGATTTTATCACCCATAGGTGATATACACTTTTCGGGTTGCAGATTTGGCAAGTTAGAAGATTATTCCTACATTTGTAGGATAAATAATATTGCAATAACTTAACGCTAAAACCATGGTAATAGACAATCTGAAAAATCTGCGCAACTACGAAGCGCTGAACCCCTTGTTCGGGAAGGCCTTTGACTATATCGAGTCTACGGACTTGAACGCTTTGGAGCCTGGAAAAATCGTACTTATTGAAGATGAGCTCTTCGTGAATGTTTGCCAATGGGGGCCTAAGACCAAGGAGGAGGCTAAGTTGGAGACACACAATGAATATATTGACATTCACGTTCCCATCTCTAATGCAGAGGTGATGGGCTACACCCAGCGCACCGACCTACCCGAGGCTGAGTATGACGCAACCATAGACATGGCACTCTACGACGGTCTGGCCGCCGACTACATCACCGTGAAGCCCGGTATGTTTACCCTCTTCTTCCCCGAAGACGGACATGCTCCTGGCGTTACTCCCGTGGGATTGAAAAAGATTATTATCAAAGTGAAAAAGTAAATCTAATTTACTATTTGACCATTTACAATGTACTATTTATTGAGTAATTGGACTATTTAGATATTGTCAACTTCGTAATACCCCTAATTAATTAAATGGTAAATAAATTGTAAATCGTAAATTTGTAAATTGTAAATCAATAATGTACTATGCTTAAACTTATCCAAAATGACCCTTGGCTTGAACCGTACGAAGCTGCGATACAAGGCCGCTACGACTATTACGTACGTCGTAAGAACGAACTCACCGACAATGGTGCTAAGAAACTGAAAGACGTTGCCAAAGGATATGAATACTATGGGTTGCACAAGACCAAGAAGGGATGGACCTTCCGTGAATGGGCGCCCAACGCTACAGCTATCTACCTCATCGGTGACTTCACCGAGTGGCAAGAGAAGGAGGAGTACAAGCTCACCCGCCTCAATGGCCATGGCGACTGGGAGGTGAAGCTCCCTGCCGATGCTATCAAGCATGAGGACTACTATAAGCTCAAGGTGTACTGGGAAGGTGGCTCGGGCGAGCGCATCCCCGCTTATGTGCGCCGTGTGGTACAGGATGAGACGACCTATCTCTTCAGCGCTCAGGTATGGGAACCCGCACCCTATGAGTTCAAGGTGAAGAAGTTCAAACCCAACACCTCACCCCTGCTCATCTACGAATGCCACGTAGGTATGTCGGGCGAAGCTGAGGGCGTATCTACCTATAACGAGTTCCGCGAGAAGGTGTTGCCCCGCGTCATCGCTGGCGGCTACAACTGCATACAGATCATGGCCATCCAAGAGCACCCCTACTATGGATCATTCGGCTACCACGTATCAAACTTCTTCGCTGCATCATCGCGCCAGGGTACCCCCGAGGAGCTCAAGCAGCTCATCGATGAGGCACACGCCAATGGCATTGCAGTGATCATGGATATGGTGCAGTCACATGCCGTAAAGAACGAGCTCGAGGGCTTGGGCAACTTCGCTGGCGACCCCAACCAATACTTCTACCCCGGCGATCGTCGCGAGCATCCCGCTTGGGACTCACTCTGCTTTGACTACTCGAAGAATGAGGTGGTATGCTTCCTGCTCTCTAACTGCCGTTTCTGGATGGAGGAGTATAAGTTCGACGGCTTCCGCTTCGATGGTGTCACCTCTATGCTCTACCGCAGCCACGGCTTGGGCGAGGCCTTCTGTGGCTATGGCGACTACTACAACATGAATCAAGATGGCGACGCCGTATGTTACCTCACCTTGGCTAACGACCTTATCCACGAAGTAAATAAGAATGCTATCACCATTGCAGAAGAGGTGTCTGGTATGCCCGGCTTAGCTGCCCCCATCAAGAATGGAGGCTATGGCTTCGACTACCGCATGGCGATGAACGTGCCCGACTACTGGATCAAGCTCATCAAGGAGCAGACCGACGAGAACTGGAAGCCCACCAGCATGTTCTGGGAGGTGACCAACCGCCGTCAAGACGAGAAGACCATCTCATATGCCGAGAGCCACGACCAAGCACTCGTAGGTGACAAGACCATCATTTTCCGCCTCGTAGATGCCGACATGTACTGGCACTTCCAGAAGGGCGACGAGAACTACATGGCACACCGTGGTATCGCTCTGCACAAGATGATACGCCTGCTCACCGCATCTACCATCAATGGCGGCTACCTCAACTTCATGGGTAATGAGTTTGGCCATCCCGAATGGATTGATTTCCCCCGCGAGGGCAATGGCTGGAGCTACAAGTATGCCCGTCGTCAGTGGAGCTTGGTAGACAACGACAAGTTGTGTTACGAGTACCTCGGCAAGTTTGACCAGGCCATGATGAAGCTCATCGGCAGCCAGCCCAAGTATGAGAAGAGCAAGGTGGTAGAGATCAACTGTCACGATGGCGACCAGATACTCGCTTACCGTCGCGACGACCTGCTGTTTGTCTTCAACTTCAGCCCCACCAACTCGTATAGCGACTACGGCTTGCTCGTGCCGCGCGGCTCATACCAGGAGGTGCTCAACACCGACTATACCGAGTATGGCGGCAATGGCCTCACCGACCCGAGCATCACCCACTACACCCACTTCGAGCCCTTGCACAAGCGTTATAAGAAGGAGTGGCTGAAGCTCTACATCCCCGCTCGCTCGGCGATAGTGTTGAAGAAACTGGATTAAAACATTGGATTTCCCTCTGTCATTGCCTTTCCCTCACGGGCAAAGGCAATGACATAATTTATCATATCGATGAACAAGAAGACAAGATTTGAGACCCCACTGCGTGTGATTTGCACCATACTATTTGCCACATTCTCCTTCCTATATATATATGCATTCCAAGGCGAACTGTTGGCAATGATGCAAGACTACCTCTCAAAGGGGGTGACCACAAGCAACACCTTTTGGGCAGCTGCTATCATCACCTTACTGCTATGCCTGCTGCAGTATGCTGTCAACCGCACCTCTAAATTACATATCCGTTGGGAGGCATTGTCATATATCCCTTCGTGCGCATTGCTCGCCCTGATCACAGACGTCAATGACGGCACCATGCTATACTCCGGAATACAGTGGTTGTTGGGTATTCCCATCACCGTACTACTATATATCGGTGTAGTATGGCTCAATCGCAGACGCCGTAGCGTCAAGCGCAACACACTTGTCTCATGCCTATGGCCCAACTTGCTCTCCTTTTCGGTGATGTTCCTGCTCACAGCACAGATCAGCAATCATGCTCCAGCTCCACACATGGAGCTTGCCGCATGGAGATACCTACATCGAGACCAGTATGAGAAGCTCTTGGAGGTGGGCAAGCATTCTGACGACTACAATCAGGAGCTCACAGCATTGCGCAACCTCGCCATGCTGAAGACGGGCACCCTCGGCGACCGCATGTTCCATTACCCACAACCCTTCGGCTCGGAAGGCCTTGTCTTCAATCGGCACAATAAGCAGAGCAACTCGTATGGCGCACAGGAGTTTTATCGCCACTTGGGCACCGAACCCTATGGCGGAGAATCAGGACGTGCCTTTGCCCAGCGTATAGGGATGAAGAATGACTCCATCGACTATCGCGACCTCTATCTTGCCGCGCTATTGCTGGATAAGGATATAGACACCTTCGTGAAGGAGACTGCAGACATGACTGCTACCGACAGCGTACTTCCCACCCACTACCAAGAGGCATGGCTACTCTACAATGAGCAACATCCTCAGAAGGCACTCACCTTCGAGGCCGACACTACCATCGTGAAGCGCTTTGCAGACTATCGTACACAGCAAGCAGAGCATGCCGACAACCCCATCGTCGCCAGCAACCTGGGCAAACGCAAGTTTGGTGATACCTATTGGTATTATTTTGATTACTCCCATCATAGAGAATAAATCAACTCTTCAGAGAATTCCAACAAAACAAAGGCTATGTATCCAGATACATAGCCTTATCTATTATTTCATCACAACCTAAACGTCTACCTCGGCTTCCAAGCCCCATCTTTTGCTTCGAAGATGCTACTTGGCTCCAGCACCTCGATGGTGTGCCACACTCCTTGCGGTATCTGCACGCCGAAGCGTCCTTCGCGTGGACATAGCTCCTCACGAGAGATTTCGCGGAAACCCTCTGCAGTCTCCTCATAACAGATTTCTATGAGACGTCCCTCGAAGCATATCACCGTCTCCGAGGTATCCTCATGACGATGTATAGGCACCTGTGTACCAACCTCCAACACGTTGAGCATACGCTGCGACTGGTCATCGGGAGTAGTACGCAAGTCATAGTTCATTCTCTTGCGCTCACTCTCTGCCGCAAGCTTATGCATCTCTGCTATCAATTTCGTATCTATCAATTTCATACCCTTATCTTAATTTTCGCCTTTGCAACCTCAAAGAGGTTTATCAAGTCCACTCTATCAACTTCAGCAAATACTGTCCATACTGATTCTTTATCATAGGCTGGGCGAGTTCGCGCATACGCTCCACAGTGATCCAACCTTGACGATAGGCGATACCTTCGAGGCAAGCGACCTTGAGACCTTGGCGTTTCTCGAGTACCTCAATATAGGTCGATGCTTCAGAGAGCGAGTCGTGCGTACCCGTGTCGAGCCACGCAAATCCACGTCCGAGCGTCTGCACCTTCAGTTCGCCATCGGCAAGGAACTGTTGATTTACTGTCGTAATCTCATATTCGCCACGTGCCGAGGGCTGTATGTTGGCAGCTACGTCCACCACCTTGTTCGGGTAGAAGTAGAGTCCTACCACAGCATAGTTGCTCTTGGGCTGAGCAGGTTTCTCCTCGATGCTGAGGCAGTTGCCCGCCTTATCAAACTCCGCCACGCCATAGCGCTCCGGGTCATTCACCCAATAGCCAAATACCGTAGCCTTCTTCTCCTCCTCAGCTGTGCGCACCGCCTCCCTGAGCATTGCCGTGAAGCCAGCTCCATGGAAGATGTTATCACCGAGCACGAGACAGGCACAGTCACCACCGATAAAGTCCTTACCGATGGTAAAGGCTTGAGCCAGTCCATCGGGCGAAGGCTGCTCAGCATATTCAAAGTGCACGCCATAGTCAGAGCCATCACCCAGCAGACGTTTGAATCCTGGCAGGTCATGAGGAGTCGAGATGATCAGGATGTCACGTATTCCCGCGAGCATCAACACACTGATGGGGTAATACACCATCGGCTTGTCATATATCGGCATCAACTGCTTACTGATACCTTTCGTAATAGGGTAAAGGCGTGTGCCTGAGCCACCTGCAAGAACGATTCCCTTCATAGCTTTTTATTTTCGTTTAGACGTTTAGTTTGGTTTGTTTAAGCGTTTAGAATCGTTTAGACGTTTAGTACCCTCAACGAATCTCAACGATCACCTCGCGAAAATACACAGATTATCCGAAATAGCAAAGGGAAAGTAGAAAAAGTTCACTTCAACGCCTCAACACCTAAACGTCTAAACGCCTAAACGAATAAACAAAACTAGTCGCAACGGAAAATGTCACGAGTGTAAACTTTATCATTGACATCGTCGAGACACGTATCGTATCTGTTTGCAATGATCGCGTTAGACTTGAGCTTAAATTCCTCCAAATTATTAATCACCTTACTTCCAAAGAAGGTCGTACCATCCTCTAAAGTAGGTTCATAGATGATGACCTCTGCCCCCTTGGCCTTGATGCGCTTCATCACACCTTGGATAGAGCTCTGTCGGAAATTGTCAGAGTTTGACTTCATCGTCAAGCGATAGACACCGATTACAGGAGGAGTGAGCTGTGAGCGATGAGCGGTGAGCGGTGAGCCATATTCATTATTCTCCGAATAGCTGTACCAGCCCGCGAGTTTGAGCACCTGATCGGCGATGAAATCCTTACGGGTACGATTACTCTCCACGATGGCCGTCATCATGTTTTGGGGTACATCCTGATAGTTGGCCAGGAGCTGTTTGGTATCTTTAGGCAAGCAGTATCCCCCATAGCCAAATGAGGGGTTGTTATAGTGAGTACCGATACGGGGATCCAGTCCTACGCCATTGATGATGGCCTGCGTATCCAGTCCCTTCATCTCTGCGTAGGTGTCCAGCTCATTGAAATAGCTCACGCGCAGTGCCAGATAGGTATTGGCAAAGAGCTTCACCGCCTCTGCCTCAGTCAGTCCCATGAACAACAAAGGAATACCTTTGCTATTTGCTTGAGAGTTGAGGTTTGAGAGTTGAGAGTTAGCCTCCGGGGTGCTCTTGGCAAATTGAGGGTTAAGAGTTGAGGGTTGAGAGTTATCGTTAACGTTATCGTTAGAATTACCGATTGCTCCTTGTACGAGGAGACTAGCGAAGGTGCGTGCTGCATTTTCCAGACGTTCGTCCCCCTCTGGACGGCCTACTATGATACGGCTCGGGTAGAGGTTGTCGTATAGCGATTTGCTCTCGCGCAAAAACTCTGGCGAGAACAAGATGTCATCGCACCCCGTCTTCTTACGTATCGCCTCGGTATATCCTACAGGGATGGTACTCTTGATAACCATTATAGCTTGCGAGCCACATCCGACGACCTTATCAATTACATTCTCTACAGCAGAGGTGTCGAAGAAGTTCTTATGACTATCGTAGTTTGTAGGAGCCGCAATGATCACGAAGTCTGCATCTCTGTAGGCCGCCTCAGCATCGAGCGTCGCCACAAGGTTGAGACTTCTCTCCGCAAAGTACTTTTCTATATACTCATCTTGGATAGGAGATACCCTACGATTGATCATATCGACCTTCTCCGGTACGATATCTACAGCCACCACCTCATTGTGTTGCGCTAATAGCGTGGCCATACTTAGACCAACATATCCTGTTCCTGCTACAGCTATTTTCATATCTTCGTTTATTTCGTTTAGGCGTTTAGTAGCGTTTAGACGTTTAGTTTGGTTCGTTTAGGCGTTTAGTATCGTTAACAACGGAGGTGTTAACGCATCAACCTCTCAACGATTTCAACGATTTTCAACGAATCAACGCATCAACGATTCTCAACGATTCACCTCCCATACATCTCAGAATAGTACTTCTCATACTCTCCTGAGGTGATATTATCCATCCACTCCTGGTTGTCGAGGTACCAACGTACCGTCTTCTCAATGCCCTCTTCAAACTGCAGTGATGGTTCCCAACCGAGTTCACGCTGCAGCTTAGTAGAGTCGATTGCATATCGAGCATCATGCCCGAGTCGATCGGTGACGTAGGTGATCAGATCGAGGCTGTGCCCCTCGGGGTTTCCGAGAATCTTATCCACAGTCTTTATCATCACCTTGATAAGGTCTATGTTTTTCCACTCATTGAAACCACCTATGTTATAGGTTTCTGCTATCTTTCCTTCATGGAAGATAAGGTCTATCGCGCGTGCATGGTCCTCTACGAAGAGCCAGTCTCGCACGTTTTCGCCTTTGCCATATACGGGAAGCGGCTTACGATGGCGGATATTGTTAATGAACAGAGGTATCAGCTTCTCGGGAAACTGGTAGGGACCATAGTTGTTCGAGCAGTTGGTCACGATGGTAGGCATGCCATAGGTATCGTGATAGGCACGCACGAAATGGTCCGAGCTCGCCTTGCTCGCGCTATAAGGTGAGTGAGGATTATACTTCGTCGTCTCATAGAAGAAGTCATCACCGTAGGCCTTATGTCCTTCCGAAGAAGCTACAGTTTGGAAAGGAGGTTCTATGCCTTCGGGATGGTTCATTGTGAGCGCACCATAGACCTCGTCGGTGGAGATGTGGTAGAATTTGCATTTTACCAGTTGAGAGCTGAGAGTTGAGAGTTGAGAGTCACTTCCCCCCATCCCATGATCAACATGCCAAGGAGTAGGCTGGCTCTCCCAATAGAGCTTGGCAGCCTGCAAGAGCGCGAGCGTACCCATCACATTGGTACGCGCAAAGGTGAAGGGATCCTTGATGGAGCGATCCACATGACTCTCTGCAGCGAGGTGGATGATACCATCGACCTTCTCATCCTGCATCAGCTGGTAGAAGGCTTCAAAGTCGCAAATATCCATCTTAACGAACTTATAGTTGGGCTTATCCTCCACATCCTTCAGATTGGCCAAGTTACCCGCATAGGTCAACTTATCCGAGTTGATGATATTATATTCAGGATATTTATTCACGAAAAGTCGTACCACATGGCTACCAATAAATCCCGCGCCACCAGTAATCACTATATTTCTTTTCATATTCATCTGTTTTCGCTTAGAATCGTTATAAGTTCAGGCTTATTGCTCAATGCTCACGATTTCTTCACTACACATACCTTCTTGACGAGACGAAGGTGATAACTTCCAGAAGAAGTCACCGCTTTCGCGGCAGCATCATCACCCATCTTTAAGTAATTTGCGCCTGCGTCGCACAAGTATTTTTCACCGTTACACACCCTATCGCCATTATTATCAGTTAATGTTTTATTTGTTCGATCAATCTGCCCTGACATGCTTAATGAAGGAATAACACCTGACAATTCAGCAGCTGTAGGCACCTGCCAATCAGCCAGCCCATTCTCGCTATAGTTTGAATTAGCTTGCGATATCACCGAGGAAATCCCTGAGTATTCAGTAGTCCACTCATCCAAGCTCAACAGCAGCAATTCAGCTGTATTATTCTCTTTGTTTTCCACTGCTGCTACAAAGTGTCCTTCCCAGATTGATTTAGCCACAGGTATCTCTGTCACGCTATAGTTTCCATCACCATTGCCCCCTGGGACTGTACCTCCACCTCCTTCACCATTGTTAGGGTTATTACCAGCACCCTGTCCGAAGGTAAAGGCAATATCTACGGGATCATTCCACCCTGCCGCAGTCACAATACCAGACAAGCTAAAACCCTCCTTAAAGCTACCTACCAATCTGTAGGGAGTAGCCGCACACAGATTGGCCTCATGCGTATATCCATAGGTCGTAGACATGCCACTCTCGTCTGTCATACAAATGCTCAGTGTAAGCTTCGTACTACTACCAGGTAACGTATAGGCTGAAGCCTTCCAATTTCCATCTTCAGCATCCTTGTTCAAGATCATTCTTACAGCATTGGCATCCCTTGGTTCTCCATAGAACGTCAAGTCTGTATATAGAGATGAGAATGATACACTTACCGCAGCTATATCAGAGGGCATATCCTGTAACGAGATATCTACTGAAGCGACCTGAATGGTCATCTCGATTCTTGCCTCTTGATCCTGCTCCACCACAGATATATCGGCGCTACCCATCAGCACTGGCGATGAGATTAAGCCACTTTCGGGAATGCCTATACATTTGTTACCCGCAAGTGCAGCCACATCAGTAAGCCCCTCAGTACCTGCCATAGCCACTAAATGGTAATCCCCTACAGCAAGTTCCATATTTAGGTCGTCTCCTTCATTCTCAGCCACCACACTCTGTGCCAACTTTCCTGTGTTAGAATAAAATGCATATAGCGTCACTGGATAATCCATTTCCACGGTAGAGCGAGTGATTACCGACACCACTCCCTTTTGGCCATTTACAACTCCTGTAGTCTCATCATATTGGTCACGACATGAAACTACACACATTGAAAGCATCAGCACTGCCAATGCAATGAACAAACCATTTCTTTTCATATGTTTTTCATTTAATTTAATATCCTTCAAGACGAATAATACATTTCGTTTCACAAATATACACCATTTTATCTGAACCCTCGAAATAATATCTATAAATTTGCACAAACAACATAAAAAAACTTCCATGCCTTGTCGGGCATGGAAGTTTTGTCATTAAACAGTCCAATATATAGACTAAGTGTTAGTATTAATAATCAAGAACTAAATACCTACTACCTATAAAACTTTTTTACAATTTGACATTCTTAACAAACATACCCATAGTTCTCTTCACTAAAAGCCATACTGCGCTTTGCTGATATATCCGATGAAACTTCCACATTGATTTGAAATAATTCGATGCAAGAGCCAATCGGAAACGCAACCCTTTGTATCCTTTTCTATACAAACTATCCCCTTCAAATATATCTTTCAGCATACGGGCAGACAAACTTATGATTTCCTCATTTTGGTTCACAGGAAAAGCATGAATTTGTAGTCCTAAATAATGTACGCATATATAGTTCAGGCACTGTACAAACCTTGTATAATGCATACGTTCACACCACTGCCAAAAGTTATTCCAATCCACATTATCCTGCTCTGTCTTAAGAAAAAGAGCCCAATCCAAAACATTGCGCACCCTAATACACTCGTATAAAAAGTGACTCATCGCATGAGCAGTCAAGAACAGCGCGTTAAAGTCTGCCGTTGGGCAATACATAAACGTTTCACCAATAGTCGAAAGTCCCTGCTTAGACTCAATCAATTTCCTCAGCTCACGCTCCAATGCTTTAGTACGTTTTCCATCCTTAATCGGCAAAGAGAACTGATGATTCTCCACTTCCAAACCTCTATAAGTAATATGAGAATGTTTATAATGCCCACGATCTACAAAGAAGCCTTCCTGTTCTGCCACATTGTTTCCCTCTTCATAACATCCATCCCATACTATTCCATTCTCAGTGTCCTTATAGAAATAACAATCCAGATCGCCATATTCCCTATGATACGGATTAGGATAGTAGTGACTTACTGCCACACCTTTCAGAACTAATGTATTCAGTCCATGTTCATGCATCAATCGAGCAAATTCAGCACACCGCTTATAAGTATCTACCGCTCGTTTTTCTATAGACAGCGTATTTGCAACCCATCTTAAAACAAGCTCTTTAGGAGGAAGTACTTTTTTATCCGATGACTGTATTTTATCAAATATCACCGCAGTCAAGCCTTGCTGTTTAGCAATCTGATATAGTACACTCCAATCTGAAGCAGACATTCCGCTAAAGTCTTCCGCTTTCAGATTATCATCACATATGACACTTCTTATGATATTAAAGAGTATTGTATGCATATCTATTGCCTAGTATTTCGTTGGCAGTCCTTTATCTAATTAAGAATTCGCGATTATTTTTCGAATGATTTTATCACATCCACATACTTCTGTGTGCCCACAGCACGTGTCAAGTTTTTGAGGATAAACTCACGTCCGTTGCGTCCCAATTGTTCGCATCGTGCACGGTCGTTGTATAGGTCTAGGATAGCCTGTTTGAAAGCTTCCTTGTCGCCCGCCTTAGTAAATATGCCACATTGGTTCCCTGCAACGATGGTCTTCAGCTCGTTCTCGTCAAAGTTGGCAAGTACGGGTCGCGAAGCCGAGAGTATACTCCATGTCTTGCTGGGCACCGAGTTCTCTCCCACCCCGGGCTTTGAGATTACCAAGCCTGCATCGCCGAGGCTGAATACGTGGCTGATATCCTCATAGGGTTGGAAGGGTAAGAGCGTCACATTACCGATGTTTTGTTCAGCAATGATTTCCTGCACACGTTTCTTGTATGCACCTTCACCGATAAGCACAAATTGGATATCAGTACTCATTTCCAGCTCCTTTGCCACCTCGAGCAGCAGATCCATGTTCTGAGTCAGACCGATGTTACCACTGTAGGTGATGTAGAATTTGCTGCGATCCAGTCCATACGCATCGAAGAGCTTGTTTTCTTCGCGCGGCACATGCTTCACCGCCTCCTCATCTACCCAGTTGTATACTACCACGATTTTCTCCTCGGGCACCCCCTTCGCCATGATATTGCGTTTGAAGTCCTCTGAGATTACGATAATCTTGTCGGCATTGCGATAGGTGAAGTCCTCTATCACTCGGCCTATCTTCCACAGCAATCCTCCCTTCTTGGCCAGTCCTGTACCAGCCAATGAGTCGGGGAATATGTCCTGCAGGTTATAGACGAAGGGTACCTTCTTTATCTTCTTCAACAACCCGCCCAACACACCTTGTATCGGTGGAGTACTGGCTAGATAGATAAGGTCAATATCCTTGGTGCGGAGTCCCTTCCAGAACTGTGCACACCAACAAAGCATGTAGCGCAAGGCACGAAGGATAGGATTCTTTCCCTCCCCATACATGGAAAAGCGATGAATATCCAACTTACCATCATGCCAATGCTCAAGTTTACGTTTCTTATACTCCTCCCTCACCTCTTTTGAGATTCCGCGAGTAGGCATTGGAGCGTAGAGTTCCAAATCACAACCAGCCTCACACATTGCTTGGCGTATATTATCACCAAGATATGAACTTGCGGCCTGTTCTGGATAGAAATATGCGGGTAGTAACAAGATTTTCATTTCTTACCATTAAATTAATAAATTACACATTTAACCTAATTGTTGTTTGCAACCCATGTATTATTTAATTTTTCTTCCTTTACTATATTCACAGTACCTTTTGTGACAGCTACACTATTAGAAGGAACATCCTTTACAACAATACAATTCGCCCCTATTCGAGCGCTATCACCAACAGCCACTTTACCTATAATTTTAGCGCCACAACCAATATACACATTATCACCAATGGTAGGTGCGCCATTTTTGCCACCTAAAGTCATATTAGAACCAATAGTTACTTGATGGTATATTACAACATCCTTTCCGATATGTGCAGAATTTGATATAAAAATTCCATACAACCCATGAGGTAATACCGGATTTGCTTCAATAGTAGCACCCAAACCTATCCAAGCTCCAAAATGCTCTAAATAGCCATAGTATAGTTGAGATAATATTTTGTATTTTTTCTTCGTAGTTCCCAAACATCTTTATAAAAAAGTTCTACTATAAATACAGCAGAGAATCGTATACACAAAGACAGAAAACGTTTTAACATAAATATCTTTACTATACAAACTTACAGACACTACATCCAAGACCAATTAGTCAAGATAGATTGAACTGATGGTTTATGGTTATTTACATATTCAATAACTTCATCTGTTCTGTCTCCATATAGAGGCGCCTCCACTGCCAATTGCTCAAAATGGATACCAGCACCATACAAATTCACCTCAATCATCACTGGTTCATCATTTTCATCCAAAGCGATATCCCAACCTACAAATCCACAGTGCGGCAAACACTTTTTATGGTTTTCCTCCACAAACAACAACATCTTGTCTATTGCATCAATACTAAAGCCTTCAAACACAACACCTGTATCCGTTTGGGTATGGATGCCATAATGAGAGTCATATGCTTTTTTCATAAATTTGCCGTCCATTTGCACACCAACCATTACATTTCCCGCAGCTACATTGTCAAGATATGAATCTCCCATACCTACTCTGCAGGTAACAGAACAAACAGAAAATTTCCCATTTAGGAAAAGAGTAGAGATTCTAAAAGTATTCAGAGAATTTTTACTTAGTTTTGACATCTGTGCTGATTGTTTTACCAATCGTTGTACTATAAAGTTTCCTTTATATGCAGTTACGTATTCCTCAACACTTTCTTTATCAACACTTTCCGTTGCTAAAATCTTTACACCAGACCCACAACCAGAAAAAGAAGTTGGTTTGATGATACATTTATCTACAGTTTTTTAAAGATTCAAAGCTTCTGTAGCTGAAACAATGTTCATCTCAGCATCAAACAATACTCCATTAATACATACCACTAAAGTTTGGGGAAGATTCATTCCTTTATATAAGATGGGATATAGACCTTTATGTTCCAATGCCAGGATATGCGCTGGAGGATTAAGTGATTTTATGACATACGGAATCTGCACATCATCGGGGACATAACGTGAATCAAAACCCACCAAGTGCTTAAAGACTCTGTAATCTTCCCAATATGGCTTTAACCCTAATTTTCCAAAAGTATTCTTAACCCAACTTTTTTCTTCAGAATTTAGGGGAGGAAGGACATCTAAAGCCCTTATGCTCTGCCTACTACTAAGAGACTTACGTTTCTTATATGTTATAAAATTACAAATAGTTTTTAATATCATAATATTACCCTTTAAACATTAATCACTCCGCTATTCTTAGGAAACGAGCGGGATTACCTGCCCAAATTTCCTCATTAGCCACATTCTTTGTCAAAACTGCCCCCATGCCAACAGTTGCATAATCTCCAATAGTCAAATGTTCACGAATAGTAGCATTCAAGCCCACATGAACACCCTTACCAATATTTAGAAAAGAGCCCACACAAGCATGACTAGAGATATGACAATAATCTCCAATGATATCATCATGTCCGATATTAGCAGAGTTGAGCACCAAACAGCACTTCCCTAATTTCGTATTAGACGACATCGTTACCAAAGGCATGATAACACACCCCGGAGATAATTTTACATTGGGAGCTACATAGGCTGTAGGATGCACAAATGTAGCAAGCCTATCTTCGGGTATATTGAGATCCTCAATCATTTGAATGCGTTGTTTATTCCCATCAATGCGAAGTATTGCATTAATGAAATAATAGCCTTCATCCAAGAATTTCTTAAAATCCTTTTTAATGCTTCCAACCACCTCAAATGAATCTATGATGGTTCCTACAGGATTTCCATCATTTAGCAATCCATAGCAGACATACTCGTTATATCCTCTGTTATTAGCATCCAACATTGCATTTGCAATAATTGTACCATTGCCTTCACCACCTAATATTAAAACCTTCTTGCTCATACGGTCAATCGAATCAAATTCTTTGCCTTTTCACACACACCAATTGCCTCAGTCGCACTATCACATTGTGCAATAACGAAACCGCAACGATCAAGACTGCTATGGATTTCAGTCACTTCATCACCTACATTCTTGGTAAAAGCAATTTCCTGTACCCCCTCAACAGCCTTTGCCTCTTCTACACCCTCAATAGCAGAAACTATTCCACATGGAGCATCAAAGAAACGGATAGCACTACCCTTCTGCAAAGTTGGGGTAATATCAGGAGTCAATCCCAACGACACATCAATAGTCGCCTTTATCATATCAACACCCGTCGATAATGGCACAAGATGTGTAGTGATACAATCCCCCCCCATACGAGCACCCAACTCCACCATCTTAGGACCAGTAGGAGTCAACTTAATTTCCACATGTGAAGGGCCACAATTGATACCAACGCTTTTCACCGCACGGCATGCCAAGTCCTTAATCTTCTCCACATCTTCTGTGGGAAGCATCGATGGTTGGTTATGCCCCATCTCCACGAAATAAGGAGCGCCTGTAGTCAATTTGTCGGTAACCTGTAACACATGCGGCTCACCATCGACTACCATCACCTCTACACTCACCTCCGGGCCAGTCATATACTCTTCAAGTATCACCAATCCGCCACGTGACTGAGATACACTATATTGATAAGCCTCAATCAGTTGATCAGCAGAGTTCACCAACATCACACCACGGCTACCCGCATTGTCAGTAGGCTTTAATATACATGGATAGGTCAAGTGTGGTAACAACGCATTGAGCACCGTCACATTATCTATTATATAGAACCAAGGAGACTCTACATCATGTGCCTTGAAAGCCTTTATCATCTCGCCTTTATCGGTCGATTTGATTGCTGTATCCATAGATATACCAGGTAATCCAAGACGTGATGTAGCGGCAGCAATTGAGCGCATGGGCATATCCGTTGCCAAGGTCATGATACCATCAGGCTTAAACTCTTCGGCGACCTTGCATATTGCTTCAATATCTATAGTACTAGCATTATAAAACTCATCAGCGTAGGGTATACCCACAGCATTCGGATTAAAATCAGCCACTGCCACGTAGTGTCCCATTTCTTTGGCTTTCTTAATAGCGGGCAGCTGGAGTATCGATGCTCCTATTATCAATAACCTCTTCATATTATTTCTTATAACTTTGTGCTGTATTGATATTCTTTCTGGCAATTACTGAATAGAATGTTTGGAATATAATCTTTATATCCATCCAAAAACTTACATTCTCTGCATAGTAACCATCCCACTTGAATTTTTCTTCGCTTGTAATTGAATTACGGAAATAGGCCTGCGCATATCCTGTAACACCAGGCTTTACCATGAAGCTTTTCTTCATATATTCGGGCAACCCATTAGCATATTTCTCTGGCACGTACAACTTGGGACGTGGACCAATAAAGCTAATATCTCCCTTCAAAACATTCAAGAACTGTGGGAACTCATCCAGCGATGTCTTACGCATAAAACGGCCGATGGGTGTCACGCGTGGGTCATTGTCTGAGTTGAATGTGCTCCCATCAGGATTCTTCAGGTCAGGCGAATTCACATACATCGAGCGCAGCTTAAACATCTTAAAGGGCTTATAGTCCTTTCCTGCACGCTGGGCATTGTAAAACACTGGTCCACGGTCTGTAAAGTATATTATCGGAGCAAATATGATAATTACCAACAACACGAATGGCAACGCAACCAGTCCGATACATATATCAATCAGTCTCTTAAAGAAATGTTTATACATAGTTTTAATATTTAAGACGTTAACCTTAACGTTAAATTTATTTGCTGAACACGAATTGCACAAATAACACGAAATAGATTATTGTGCAAAGAATAGATTCGTCAGATTCGAGAGATTCGTGTTCGTCATATTATCTTATAATACTTTACGCTCCCACTCCAAACCATCAGAATTGCCAAAGTTTATCAGTATTCCTAACTTACTTTTGGTTGCTCGGATGTAATTGTATAATTGAGCGCGATGCGAATCCACTAAAGCAGACACAGCTTTCAGTTCCACAATAATGCATCCATAACACACAAAGTCTGCTTTATACTTTTGTTCAAGAGGTTCTCCTTTGTAACAAATCGTAAGTTCCTTCTCACGTTCATAAGGAATCCCCCGAGAAAGAAATTCTCTTTCAAGAGCTTCTTGATATACTGCTTCAAGAAAACCATGCCCAAACTGGTTGAATACCTCCATTGCAGCACCAATAATCTTATAGCTTTCTCCTTTATATATAATCATACACTATAAAAATGATTCATTCGTGCTATTCGTGTAATTCGTGTTCAAAATTTCAAATAACTATTTGCTTATTATCTCCACAAAGTTCTCAATCACATAGTCTACCTGTTCGTCTGTCATGCAAGTGTTGAGCGGCAATGACACCTCGTTGCGATAGTGATCGTATGCATTGGGATAATCCGCAATATCAAAACCAAGGTTTCTATAAGCTGTCATCATGGGCAGCGGCTTATAGTGTACATTACAAGCAATCTCACGACGCGCCATCTCCGTGATAACCTCATTACGATACTCCACATCCTTGCCCAGTAGACGTACGAAATAGAGGTGGCCACTCGAAGCATGGTCGTCACCGTAGTGATCCAGCACCTCCACGTTCAGGTCCTTCAGCGCAGCATCGAAGCGCTCGATGATCTCTCTGCGGCGAACCAGCATCTGCGGATAGCGTTCAAACTGCTTCAAGCCAATAGCCGCCATGATGTCTGTCATGTTGCACTTGAAGGCAGGCGACACGATGTCGTACTCCCAAGCACCGAGCTGAGTCTTCGCCAAGGCATCCTTATTCTGTCCGTGCAGTGAGAGCAATTGGAACTGTTTGTATATCCATTCATTGTCAATACCCTCAATATTGCGCCATGTCACCGCACCACCCTCAGCAGTCGTAAGGTTCTTCACAGCATGGAATGAGAAGCTGGTGAAGTCAGCAATCTCACCACACATCAGCCCCTTGCGCTGTGCGCCAAAGGCATGAGCCGCATCGGCCATCACCATTACGCGACCGATGGCACGCTGTAGGTCGTTGGCCGGACGGAATAGATGCTTTTTGCTCTCTACGGCAGCAAACACCTTGTCGTAGTCACATACGATACCTGCCAAATCTACAGGTATGATAACCTTGGTGCGCTCAGTGATAGCATCGGCCAACTTCGTGTAGTCCATCTCGAAAGAGTCGGGCGCGGTATCCACCATTACCACCTTGGCACCCACGTGACAAGTCACACTTGCCGTAGCAGTATAGGTATAAGCGCAAGTGATTACCTCATCACCAGGCCCAACCTCAAGGAGACGGAGCACCAACTCCATACATGCCGTAGCCGAGTTGAGACACACCGCCTTCTCGGTATGACAATAAGCTGCTATCAGCTTTTCAAACTCTTTGGTACGAGGACCTGTGGTAATCCATCCAGAACGGATAGCTTCACACACCTCACTAACCTCCAACTCACTCATATCGGGGGGAGAAAATGGAACTTTCATAATGATTTAATTAATTAGGGACAGTCATTTAAGAGAGGTTCTATAAAAACGATTTATCATTAACGAGCAGCTAGAACCTCATTAAGCCTGCTGATAATGTAATTTGTTTGTATAAATTTAGTGTAACCTTTTCGAGCAGCTCACATAAACCTCAACATTTTTTAGCGAAGTTTCACGCGCCCAACAGATTATCACCTATTTAACTAAACACACAACCTACCAGAAGTGACATCTGAAAATTTGGAGTCCAATGATTCCAAACACATACTCCACACGCCAACGTATCCTAAACTTCTCTCAATTGTTTCGCTTTTGTCCATCGGTCAATGGATGCCCTTGGAAAGCCTTTTCGCAGATTAAGACAGTCATTTTTATAGAAAAGGCCTTCACTGTACCCATAAAACCAGCGTCAAAATATATTTTTAACCAAAGACAGAATTAAACTGCAAGAGTTTTGTCATTTAATCCCATTCCAAACCTCACACATCCTATTCCAAACTACTGGCATAGAATACATCTCTCTAACTCTCAATGCAGCGCTTATTCCACATGATTTTGCATAATTCAAATCTGCCAACATGCGCAAAATAGCATTACGTAGCCCTTTCACATCTCGCGGAGCAACACAGATTCCACAATAATCCCCATTCTTACAGTCCAACATTTCAGGGATAGCGCCGACATTAGTTGTCACAATGGGGCATCCACATGCCATACTTTCTAAGATTACATTTGGAAAGCCCTCTGTATATGTAGGCAAAGCAAATACGGCACAAGTGCACATCTCCTTGATGACATCCTCTGCAGACAGATTTCCTGCAAATTCCACCCAATCATCCGCATTATATTCACTTGCAAAAGATTGAAGTTCATTTACTATCGCACTGCATCCCATACCCAAAATCCGTAATTTTATATTGGGAATCTCGCCACATGCCTCAATTAACTCATATATTCCCTTAGTCTTAACAATGTGCCCCACAAATAACACAACATTCTCAGAGCGAGAAAGTGTTGAATACTGACAGACTAATTTCTCGGTCACAGAAGATAAAGGATTAGGGAGATATTCCACATTATATATTTCTTGCTGCAACAAAGCTTCATAGGATAACTGGTCTATTACTATGAGCCGAGTAGCATATCTTGCCACAATCTTTAATATTGTCCACTCCCATCCATTCTTCACAATAACTTCAGGAATTCTTCCAAAATGAAAATGAATAATAGATGGGATATTCATTTTACACAATATCCTCACACACAGATAATCCTTGAATAAACTCAACGAAGCGCTTGATGCTATATGGACTACATCGTAATGCTTTTTCTTAATTTTCTTTTTTAACTCATTAATGATTCGCAAATATTCCGAGGCTCCACTATAAACTCTCTTAAAAAAAGAATTGCCTCCACCCACATAAAATTTCCGGTCCATAGGCAGAATTTCAAGGTAAACGTCATCAGCCCCACACTTTTTATAATATTCAAAAATATGTGAAGAACACCTTGCAATACCACTACCTGTTGATAAATCAAAAGGAGTACAGTATAATATCCGTTTTTGCATATATTATCTCACTAATGATTGATGGATTTGCTCAAGATATTCCCTAGACAGCCTTTGCTCTAGTGGATATAACTTCTGCTCATGCTCTAGTATTTGTTGCACACTCCAGTACATCTTAATTACTCTCGCTGGTACACCACCTGCAATACAGTATGGCGGAATATCCCGATTGCATACTGCTTGTGCTGCAATTGTACACCCACGCCCAATAGTAACACCCGACAAAATAGTTACATTACTACCAATCCAAACATCTTCTTCTATGGTTACATTGCTATCGTATCCTTTGGGCTTATCGGCATCTGTTATATCAGACACATATTTTCCTATAATTCTTGCGTGGTTACCAGAATGGATGGTAAGCCCCTCAGCTACGGCCGTATGACCCTTAAAAACAACCTTTGCATTGGGAGTAGAAATAAAACTATTCGGTCCAATCCCCACATTATCATAAATAAAAATATTTTCCAGATGCATTGTATAGGGTGGAGTAATCCTCACATTTTCCCCCAAATATCCAAACTTAGAAGGACAAGCAGAGAAATAACTTGTCCATAGTCTCCATAATCCCCTTACGAAATGATTGCCCTTAATATTTTGAATCAATGACATAGTATAATTAATTTACAAATTCATGATTATTTGCGAATAAATCAATATATTTGTTTGCCGTTATGTTAATAGAGTATTTTTGCTCGAAAGTATTAACTGCGTTCTTTGACAGTTCCTCTTTTTGGGTTGATTCCAGTTTCACAAAGCGTTTAAACACCTGATAATATGCATCCACGGAAGTACCTTCAGCCAAAAGTCCATTTACCTCATCTTCAATCATATTAACACATCCTCCAACTGGCGTTGTAATAGGTATACAACCAACTGAAAAAGCTTCAATTATAGAAATAGGCATACCTTCCCACAATGAAGCTAAACAGAAAGCATCACAAATACTCATAAAGGCTCTTGGATTTCTTTGCTCACCAAGATAAATGATGTTATCAAAGAAATAAGGTTTCAATAGATTAAAAATTTGCTCATTCGCATTCCGACCAATCAATAGTAAACGCGCACGAACACCATCATCCAAAAGTCTTTTAAATGCTTTAAGCAATGTCATTTGATTCTTAACAGGCTGTATACTTGCAACATGAACAAACAAAAAGTCTACATCCTTTCTTAATTCATGTTGTGAATCAATCCTTTCTGGTTGATATTCAGAACAACCATTAGGAATTAAATTGCCAGTTCTTCCATAAAACAAATCAAAACTCTTCTCAGACTCTTCTGAGATTGTAATTGGGGTTACCAAATTCATCTTAAATAAGAATTTTCTAATAATCTTATGTATTCCCCCACCAGCTTCCAACTTGGCATCACTATGTATCGTCGCGTAATAGTCACACTTCCGATATAATAAGACGACAAGAATTAAATAAGTAATTGAGCCAATATGCGCATGTACGACGTCAGGCTTTTCTTTTTTAACATATCTATACAAGCGATACAAACATTTTATATCAAACCCCATCTTCTTTCCTAACGACTGTTTATTAACCTTTTTGCTAATAAAACTATAAAAAAAATCATCTGAACTTAGTTCAAATAAAGTGACCAAGGAACATTCATTGCCTCTTTCGGAAAGTTCATTTATTAAATCCACCACAAATTTTTCGGCCCCGCCTGAATGGAGATTGGGTATTATTTCTACTATCTTCATCTTCTACAACTATTTTGTTTTATCATAACACACTAAACACTTCCTCTCTTTTTACAAACAACAAGAGAAACATTTTACATTGCTGTATTAAAGAAAGACATGTAAAGCGGATTTTCCGATATTACATATTCTCATTTAATTTTATCAATTGACCTTTTTTACTTAATTCATAGGCTTTGTATAATATTATTGCTATTAAGAATATCCAACGTCGGTATTGCGTTTCCAATGTAAACATTGCTATCAAGATGGGTATTAAATAAGCAAAACAGTAGTTACTAGAGATATTTCTTGAGAGTTTAGAACAATAGGTTACTAAACTAGCCAAGATTACACCTAAGAAAATAAATCCCACCATACCACCTGTAAAAAGATAACTCAAGTACGTATTATGTGTTGCTACTGACCAAGAGTAATAACGTTCCATCATTTTTGTAAAATTTTGATAACCTACACCCAGAAAGATATTCTCATTCAGGAATGCTTGATACCCTTTCCGCCAAATCGTTCCTCGACTTGTGAAATCCCCTGACTCTATAGAATCTTTGGTTTCTAGTAAACGTTCTATTGAAGACACAGGAATCAAGCTTATTACGAATGGCAGTAATATGAGCAACACTCCCAGCGCTATTAATCCATACCTTTTATTATTGTATGCAAAACAACAAAAAATTAAAATTGTTGTAACAAAACCTGTTCTAGATCCCGTCAATAAAATTGCATACGTTAAAAATATAAGAATTAATACTGCAGTAAGTTTTAGAAACTTTTTTTCGAACGAACTGATTGCATGAAACAAAATAGCAATACCCATGTTTAGCATAAAAGAAAGTTCATTTTGGTCCTGACCTAATGCGGTGACTCTTTCTTGATCCGCATAAAGTGCATTTGCCAATATTTCTTCTTTTGCGAAATGACAATTAAGCGCTAATACAATACAGCCTATTACGAATGAAAATAGAATATTTCTAATATCTTCTTTACTCTTAATACTCTCAGATATGGTCACCATTAAAAACAAAGATGGGAAATAAAATCCAAGCAGATTCTCAAATGCAATATAAAAATCAAATGCCCAAAAGCAAGATAATAGCCAATATACTCCCAAAGCAATAAACATTTTTATTACTGGATTCAACCTAAATTTTGAAGACGTAAACAAAAATAATGCAAATTGAGCCAATATTACCATTTTGACAATTGAAAGAGACGAACTATCTTCCGAAACACCAATTGATTCCAATGGCGTTGTAAAAAAAATCAGACATGTTAATAACTTAAGCCAAGTCAGATTATATCTTTTTAATATTCTCATAATAAATAAAAGTGTTTGTAGCCCGTTTACAATATTATTTATAATACGACTTCAATTACAGTTTTCATCAATCCTATATAAAGCGCATTTAGTTTACTATCTAATTCACTTTACTAAGCAATTTGTATAATCCATTCCTATCATCAACAATATTGCTGCACAAATAACAGTACATACATAAGATAGGAACCTCCAAAGAAATGCTCCAAACAAGTAAAAATATAATATTTTTGCCTTCTTAATAATCAATAGGATTCTTTACTTTAGTACATTAACATTTTAGAGATTTATCAAAATTCTTCACATATAGCAATCTTTTCTTTCCAAATGTAACGATGTTCCTTAGGCACAGTATAATTAGGATTTGGAATCATATAATCAGAGCCATAACTGAATTCCAATATTTGATGAGCATTCATAGGAATGTTTACTTTTATGTTTTCAAACTGCACTCTACATACTTGATGATCAATAGGAAGTTCTATTCGTCGTGGAATTACTCCTCCATGTTTTCTAACACTCTCACGACATGTTGAACAATCTGGAAAGTTATTCCAACAACAAACATAAGGGTAATTATCAATCGCTGGGTATATGAAAAATATGTCTAATGAGACTCCTGTATCTTTGTAAAGATAACTTTCTTCACAACCCAAGCTTGCATCATCTAAAGAAAATCGTCTAAACAATCTAAAACCAACACTTTCTAAACACTTTTGCAACAAAGGAGTTCGTTCTTTTGCAAAAATCATAACATCTATATCTAAATCATGGGAAATAAACCCCTTCTCCCTTATCGCACCTAATAACGACCCGAACGTCAATGAATAGTTAAACCCATTTTCAATCATACATGCGTCAAAATCCCTTAAAGCGTCTAATGCATACGCCTTAAAATTAATATTTCGCCTTTTTTCTATTCTAATCTTATAAGGATAGTAAAACGGTTTTAAAAGTTTTTTAGCAAAAGGAATTTTAGAAACCTTATGCGCTAATTCTATAATCCAAAATGGTATTCTATCTCTCATAATTTCTACTCTATTCGTATTTATTTCATCTTATTTATTATAAACAAAATAATGCGCATGAATGCTCTTATCTTCAGTTAATTGCCAAATACACAAAACATTGTTTATGGCCAAATCGTTAGTACACTTGCACATACCTATCGCTAGAAATAGTTCACACAACTAATTTTTTATTTTTCGGAAGAAACCTAAACAAAAAAGAATTAATTAGAACCCTCTCCTTACAATCTAATCCTACCCAATAGAATGAAAGTAACGACATAAAAATTGACACAATAGAAACTACTAAAAGTCTCAAAAAACCATCACACATCATAAAACGTGGGATCAATGGGACAGAAAAGGATATTGACACAAAGAGTATAAATGGCAATATCACCTTTCGCATGTATTTGGATAAGGAAAAGGATATTATGCTTCTCAATATAAAAAGACTAGCTATTTGCATAAAAAATGTAAAGATAAAACTTACCCAAAATACAGAATTGGGCGAATAACCAAGTTTCAATGAACAATATGCAACAGGCAGCGAAGCCAAAGTAATAGAACTACTCACAACTTGATATTTACACATATTACCAGTAGCATGTACGACTGCTGACAGAGAAGCATTCATGTTATTTAAAAAAGTAATAAGTACAACAATAATCACAAATGATGCTGTATAATCAGGGACATCGCCACCTAACCAAAGATCTAAGACATAATTTATCTCTAAAAGCACTGGATACGATATAATATATAAAACAGCAATACTAAATTTTGAAAGACTAAACATCAGATTTATAGTACGAGCAGAATTTCCTTGAGCATAAGATTGCACCATTTGCGGGCGAATGGCAGTACTTACATTCATAACAAAACCTTGTAATCCAGAGGCCACTTGATAAGCTACTCCGCGAGCAGCATTGACAACTGGACCAAAAAACAGATTAAGAATCATATTCAATCCTTGTTCGCGCATCATCCCCGAAAATGAACCAAAGATGTTCCAACCTGAAAAGGACAGCATGGATTTAAATAATCCTTTATTAAATAAAGGGAGAATGCGGATTTCTCCAAAATGCCCCCTTGCGTAAACATAAGCTAATACAAAGTTCAACAGACTTATCAGCATTAACAGGAAGCCATAGAGAATCAATCTATCGATATCAGCGTAAGGAATCAATATTACTATTGCTAACTTAAGAATCGCATCTAACACACCTATAAAAGCATAAAAGTTCATATGCTCATGTGCCATGATGGCAGCATTGAATGGTACTTGCATAATTATAAGCACAAAAGATAACACTGAAAATTGAAATATCCATTGTGCAGCGACAAAACGGTCAGGAGGTATCACCATTTTGTTACGTAAATACCATAAGCCTAACGTCTCTGTCAATGATACTATTAATAATAACAATAATAGCTGTACTACCAATGATGTTACATAAACCCTACGAGCACCATCTATACCATTCTTGCCTAATTCATAATTGAAAAAACGTTGGATACCATTACTCATCGATGTATTTAGAAAAGTAAACATCGATACAAAACCACATACAACGTTGTATATACCAAAATCATCTACACCCAAAGCTTTCAATGTTACCCTAGTCGTGTAAAAACCTAAGAGCAACACAAATACCATGCGAATACTAAGAAGCATGGTATTCTTTGCTATACGTTTATTATTTGATGATTGAGTCATTATTCGTTTGGAGTAAAAACAGGTAATTAATTTATAATATTTTTCGAATAACCTAGTAAACTATCCTATTAAACTTATCATCTGGATTAATTCTTCCGATAGACGCTTTTGATGAAATTTTTGCTTTTAACTCACTAGAACTAACCCCATCAGTACGGCCAAGAACTATATGTTCCTTTCCTTGTTCTTCACACCATCGGATTGCGCGTTGAAATCCATCATGGCACTGGTCTGAACCAGTTACAAACACATCAAAATCCACTTCCTGGACAATCTTATCCACATCAGTGTAAGTAATCACTTCATCGACATAGCGAATAGACTTGATCATATACTTACGATCCTCTGTAGAGTTAAGCACCTTTGCGGTGGGCTTGTATTTAAGAATAAAGTCACCATCTTGAGCCGCTACAATCAAGTAATCACCCAAACCTTTTGCTCGACGATAAAGCTCCACATGTCCTTTATGGATCAAATCGTAAACACCTACAGTCATAACCTTTTTGTACTTACGGGGCTTCATGCTTGCAAGCTGCACATTCTTGGGGAGAGGAATACCTGCCTTCTCACAACGAATCTTAAAGCGACGAAAATCCGCTTGTCTATGACTCAGAAGCCAAGCATAATAGATGCTATCAGGCATTAAATCCAACAATTTAGTGACACCCCAATGGCAATATTTAGCAATCAGCCCTTCGGAATACATTACCGTCTGTTTGGGAGTTATCCAGTCTTCGCCATATTGAAATGTTAGATACTCATCCACCTCTGCTGGGACATTGAGCATGATTCCTTTGAAATCCCACTTCACCGTATTCTGGAGATACTTCTCATGAATAAAGTCGGAACCTCCCGTATGGCGCACATCGCTACTAATCTTGTGAAGGACAAAAATCTTGAAGTACTCACCATTTCGTTCAAGATAATAGAGTCCTCTGCGTTCATGGCGAACAAGTTTAAAATCAGCCTCTAACAACAACCAAAGAATATCTTTAAAACGCTCTTCATCTTCTTTCAATATATAGATATCAAAAAGGGGTTTCCAAGGTTGAAAATCATCATTACGCACGATTCCGATAAGCGTACCAAAAGCAGGTCCCCAATTGATATCTATCTTATCGAGATAGATAGAAAGTACTCGAAGATTATCGAGCATCACCTCCTTGTTTATCACCTTATCTCCGAAATGAAGGAGATGGTTCTTATATTCTAAAAAACCTTTAGATGTTTTTATTTTGGCCATATTCGTCAACTAATAACTTCAACTATACCATTCTATGAGTCGATCCCATTATATCCAAAACTTCTCCGTCTCACGAATAAGTTTGATATCATTAGAATCATCCTTCAAGGTCTCATATATTTTGCTGGCATACACCACATCGTGCAATCCAAGTCCAATATTGTAACTTAAGATACGTTCAGCATCAGACTCACGCCCCTTGGCTTTACCAGAAATAACATCTTGAATTTCTGCAAACTTCTTAAACTGGTTAAAATATTTAAATCCACATACGTGTGCAGTATCATCAGCATAAACCTTATCAAAGAAAAGGTCACAATTCTGGAATCCACGAGTATGAACTGGTACAACCAAACAACCCTCTCTATAAAGATTGTCTTCATCACACAAGAGTCCTTGTGCCTCAGTAATACAGCTCACAATTACATCGGACTGAGCGACCAATTCCTTTGAATCGTCACAAATGGTGAAAGTGACATTGTCATACTCCTTGAATCGCTCGATGAACAATTCGGCCTGATCTTTATAACGCAACAAGATGACATGGTGCATCACCTCTGGTTCTGAATCAAGCAAACAGAGCATAGTAGCACGACCTGTATTTCCTAAGCCTAAGAATCCATAGGTTGTTGTCTTTGTGCTACGGAAAGTTTGGATAGCCAATGTTGCAACAGCACCAGTACGCATCGTGGTAATCCAGTCTGCATCGAGCATAGCCAACAACTCTCCGTTCAACGAGTTATACAACAACAAATCACTACCTAAAGCGGGAGTTGCTCCTTTGATACGATGCACTTCCTTAACACCAAAGTAATTATATGGTGCAGGAAGCAAACAAGGCATAGTATTGAAAAAATCATTACCTTGCGGATGAAGGCTAATCTTAGCTGGAAGTTGGGCCGTCTCCTTCAAAGAAAAACTTTCTTTTACCCACTCTACACACTGAGCAGGCGATATATTCAACTCGCGTATCTGTTTTTGAGAAATTATTTTCATCATGCCAATTCTTTAAGTGCTTCAATAAATCGGTTGTTATCCCCATGATTGCGTACTGCGATACGCATGTAACGATTAGGGGCTATCCCCTTCTTGGCAAGACATGCGCTAGCAAGGATATTGTATTTGCTCAAAAGGATAGCGCACAACTCCTTAGGTTGATAGGGAGGCAATACTTCCAAGAAGAAGTAATTGGCCTGTGAGGGCATCACCCTAATGAAGGGGATCTTCTTCAGTTCCACTTCGAAATCTTCACGAGTTTGAATAAACTGCTCACAGGCCACACGATAGTCATCACGATACTTGGGATAGATTTGCATGAAGAACTGGGCAAATGAATTGATATTCCAGATACTCACCTGCTTCTTCATCTTTGCAATGAGTGATGTGTCAGCACTGCAGAAGATGCCCAGACGAAGACCAGGAACGCCATAGCTCTTAGAGATAGATTTCATTACACACATGTGTGGATACTTCTCCAGTAAGGCATTATCCAAGAAGGTATTGTTTTCAAAACCTACACTGAAGTCCACGAAACTTTCATCAAGAACGAATTGCATATCATTGTCTTCACACCACTGAGCTAATTTATGCACACCCTCCATGGGAACAAAGTTTCCAGAAGGATTATCTGGATTAATGAGCAGGAGAGTCTTTACGGGATGCTCAGAGAAGTATTCAATCATGTCCTCTGCTCCATAACGGAACTCGTCGTTCTGAGGAACAAATGTTACAACTTGCTCATCGGGTAGTCGATTGGGATACTCCTCAAAGGTAGGACGAACAACACCAACCTTACCTTCAAGCCCCTCCATGAAGACCTTAATCAACTCCGCTGCACCATTACCGGGGATGATATACTCCTGCTTGATACCCCAACATTCGCTCGCAAGCTTGCTATTCACACCCATTCCCGAAGGATATTCAGAGAGGAGCGTGCGGAAGTTCGCTTGCATCTCGTCAACAATCTTTGAACGATTGAAATAGGGATTTACCAGATAACAGTAATCCAACATTTCAGGATATACCCAAAAACCGCCGTAACGACTGTAATATTGCTTGAGAAGCAATTCGTTTTCTGAGGAAGAGATATTATTCATATGTATTTATAAAATTAGTTGCTAGTATCCCGAGGCCTCTAAAGCAAGTACGAAAAGGTGGCAAATCGATGAGGACGTTCGTTGAAGCGTTAAAATCCTGCGTTAAACTTCCTCTAATATTGTCAGTACATAGCCACAAGAGGTAAATCTATGGTGACAGATGACGCTTAGATTCCTATATGGGATACACATTTAAGTAATTAATTATACTTAAAAAATATTTTTAAGCATTTTTGACATCTAGGTTATATAGATTTGCAAGTGTCATCCGTCACCCTGTTTACCGATTTACCGATTGGATTTCTATATGGAATCTATAGAAAATAAATAATTATTTTAAATTTATTTTTTTATTAATTATTTATATATACCGTCCATTAAGGAAATAGATCGGTAAATCGGTAAATTTACATACTTGTACTTTTTATAATACATACATGTACCAAAATTTTTGGATGTATGCGTTTAGAGTTTAGGGTGTGGACAGCTAAAGCCGTACGATGACGTTAACGATGACGATAACTTGCAGCAAAGCTGCGGGTTAACGGTTAAAAGCTGCGGAGCAGCGGTTAAGGGTTAAGGTCATGCTATGCGTGTAGAAAACGTTGACGCCGACGCGGTATGATAGCGTCGGTTGCGACGACTGCCGGTTTATCGGCATAAAGGAGTGTACTTTAGTACTTACGAAAACCGTTTGAGAATTATGAATTATGAGTTCTGCCGCACTTGACTGCGAATAAATTCTTTCATCTCATCCCACGACACATTGCCAAACAAGCGAGGGGTAGGCTGCACATCTGCATCGTCAAAATAGGACATGGACATCAATGCACGGAATACGGAATGCTCGGGATACTTTTGCTTGTAGAAATCTAATATCTCGGACAAGGTGTAACGTTGCAACAGATAATAGAGATCTATGAAATCTTTTTTACTACCACGCCCCTCAATGGCATTGACCTTCATGGCTGCAATATCGGGAGGAGTGGCTAACGTGAGAGCATCGACCTGCAAGGGAGCCTCAAGCCAAGGATAATCGTAATGTACGAAATCGACCTTTATGCCATCAAGCAAGTATACTTTTATCTTCGACGATTCCTTGACAATAGTCAACTGACCGTAACGACGAAGGATGCTACTAAAAACGAACTCAGGATCGAACGTTCCAAAGAAATCTAAATCGACTGACGTACGATGACCATACTGAAGGGCTAGTGAGGTGCCACCAACCAATCGCATTGCAGAAAACTCGGGAACAACAGATAGCTGCCTCAAGAGTTCCAAGGTGTGGGCATCGACTGTCTGGTATGATAGCATCGGAAGGTTTCTTTCGGTGTATTAGTTATTGCACTGATGAAAGACAAACACACAGGATCGAGAGTACGCATCGCCTGGCATAATGATACGATATGGTCGAGACCATAGTAATCGCGAAGCAAATGCCAATCTGTCATCGTGCCATATTCAAGCACTCGCTGCACCACAAAGGAGGCATGGATATCCATGTCTACTTCTTCGCGAACAACGTCCCAAAAGAGGTGTTCGGAAAACTGATGTCTACATGCTTGTGCAATCATCTCTATATCATTGCTCTTTATGATGCAGAGGTATTTATTTTTTCTCTATCATCAAATTATCGACGATTGTATTTTGATTTAAGGACAGCCAAAGCTGTACGAATACGAAAACTATTTCAATTGCAAATGGTTTAGAGCTTAGGGTGTGACAGCTAAAGCTGTACGAAGACGTTAACGATGACGATAACTTGCAGCAAAGCTGCGGGTTAACAGTTAAAAGCTGCGGAGCAGCGGTTAAGGGTTAAGGTCATGCTATGCGTGTAGAAAACGTTGACTATTTAAATTGTAAATGGTTTAGTGTTTAGAGTGTAGGGTTTAATGTTTAGCGTTAACTTTACTCACGTCTGATGTGCAATTCGAACGCTTCGGGATGAGGACAGCTAAAGCTGTACGATGACGTTAACGATGACGATAACTATTTCAATTGCAAATGGTTTAGTGTGTAGTGAGAAATCAAAAAACTATTCCCTACGAATATACCTCTGCGCAATACGCATGTTTAGAGTGTAGAGTTTAGTGTTTAGCATAAACTTTACTCACGACGAATGTGAAGTTCAAAAGCCTCTGGGTGGCTCTTTACGAACTCCTTAGCATCCTTTACTACCAAAGCGAGATAGCCACCACCACCTGCACCAGGCATCTTCCAGGCAAGGACATCGTCCATAGCACTATAGTCCGAGATGGTATCAGCAATATAGCTATTGTCAAGCTCGGGATGACCGATATATGTGGGTGCTACCATGCCGGGGAACATGGATATCTGTGCTGCGAAAGAGGCTTTATAGGCTGCGGCGAAGCCTTCAAGGTCTTTCTTGAAGATAGCATTCCAGCAAGCATCTGCAGCATCGGCAAGCGCCTTCACCTTGTCGGGGGTGATATCCTTACCCTCTACTACAGAGCAGCCTGGCTTGCGGGGCTCCATAGGTACCATCACGAGGTGCTCCTCTAAGAAGCGAAGGGTCATCTCATCTGTGGTATTCTCTATCTTCTTGGGCCAAAAGTTATTGTCATAATAGTGTCTGCACAATCCTGGCACGCAGATGCCAATAGAGTCCTGAGCGCCAGAGATATGGCCATCCTCACGCTCAGGGTTGTTCTCGAAGCAGAATACCAAACGGGCCAGCATCTCGGGATCCATCTTGGGGAGCTTCATGGGCCAAATTTTCTGGATCATCTTACGAGTGCTGGTGCTCAAGCCACATCGGTCTCTCACCTCGAAGGTGGGTTCCAACGAAATAGTGATAGCCCAACCAGGATGATACATACTGACGTAGGGTTGGTCGATCCAAGTGCCAGCGAGGTCGAGACGGGTGGGGATACCCGTCGGTTGAGAGTTGAGGGATGAGGGTTGAGAGTCCTGTTGGGTGCTGAGAGCGGCTTTGAGGGAGCTGGAGCTACGGGCTTCCAAGCCTTCGTGGGGGGTGCGCTCAAGCTCTATATACTCGATACCTCTCTCCTCGCAGAGCTGGCGCTTGGCAGGGCTGCCGCCTTCGGCATTGACGACGAAGATGTCGGGCTTGACGATATCCAACGTGGGAATGAAGTCGATGACTCCACTGCCCTCATTGATATAGGCCTCCTTGACGGCCTTGATATTCTTTACCATAAACAAGCGTTCCTCTTGGGGGAACATGGGTTTACGGTGCTTATATTCCAAGTAGGTGGCATCGGAACCGATACCTACGTACAAATCACCAAACTGTGATGCTTGCTGGAAGAACTCTACGTGGCCACTATGGAGTAGGTCATAGCAACCAGAGACGAACACTTTTTTATTCTCCATTTATTCTCACGGGAATTTATATCACGCGGATCTCACAGATCTCACGAAAGGTTTTACTAATACTTCTTTTATTGCCCACGGATGGCACTGAATCTCACGGAAGATGCATAGCTGCGCGCGCATCGGCCTGCCGGACTCTAAGCTATCAACGAAGACGATAACGATGACGATAACTGCCTGCCGGACTCTAAACTCTAAACGCTAAACGCTAAACTTATATTCCCACACAGAAAGCACGGAAAGCACAGAAAATATTTTGCGATGCACTGGATTCGCCTCCAGATCTCATGACTCGTTGCTCACTGCTCTTAGCTCTATCAACCCTAAACCATCAACTCTAAACTCTCTTCTCCGTACGCAACGCGATAATGGCATAACAAAGTACTACAGCAAAACAGAAGGCGGGTACGAGGTATGAGGTGTAGATGCTGGTAGCATCGGACAATAGGCCCTGAAGTGAAGGGATAAGAGCTCCACCTAAGATGGACATGATGAGAATGCTTGCTGCAATCTTGGAGTCATCGGGGTGGCTGCCAGAGGTGATGTCTCCCAAGGCTGTGCCATAGATGGTGGGAAACATCAGACTCATGAAGAGACTGATGAGCACGAGGGCAACAACCATCGTCATGCCTTTACCTGCTGTAAAAGCTACAGCTAAAGAGCAGAGCATAGAGAGCACTCCTGCTACAGCCAATAACTTGGTGGGCTTCACCCACTTCATCAACCAAGTATAGAAGAAGCGTGATAGGCAAAAGGCAACAATACTGATAAGGAAGATATTACTGGCCTCAGCTTCCATGACGTCCATCTCTTGCATGACGATACGTATCGTATAGGACCATACACCTACCTGGGCACCTACATAGAAGAACTGGGCTATAACGCCATATACATAGCGTTTGTTGGCAGCGAGGCGGGTAAGGGTGGACTTAACGGATGTATCCGAAGCGGCATCACGGCCCTCAGGCATCTTGGCAAAGAGCATCACGACCATGATGGCCAAGAGTATACAACCTAAAGCGGTATAGGTCTTACTCACTGAATAGAGTGAGATATTGTCAAGTATCAGGTACTTGCTGACCAATATACCTGCGATACTACCCACGGGGTTGAACGACTGGGCGATATTGAGTCTGCGAGTAGCTGTTTCGGGGGTACCCATAGCCATGATATAGGGGTTAGCGGTAGTCTCCAACACCGAGCATCCACCTGCCATGATATAGATGGCCACCAGATAAAAAGCGTAGCTGGCAGCCTTGGCGGCAGGGAAGAACAGGAGTGCACCGGCGGCATATAGGATAAGGCCAAGGATGACACCTGCTCGATAGCTATATTTGCGGATGAAAAGTGCAGCGGGGATGGCAAAGCAGAAGTAGGAGCCATAGAAAGCGGACAAGATAAGACTGGTCTGGGTATCAGTCATATCCATAATGCGTTTGAAAGCTGCCAATAAAGTGTCAGTCATATTGTTGGCCAATCCCCACAAAAGGAAGAGACTGGTCACAAGGATGAAGGGAAGGGTGTATTTCTTTTCTAACATTGTTTAGGGTTTAGAGATTCTTGTTTAGTGTTTATGGTTTAGGGTTTAGAGATTAGGGTTTAGGGTTTAGTGTTTAGGGTTTTGTGTTTAGAGTGTTGGGGGGTAGAGTGTAGGGTGTATTTTCGGAGGCCTGAGATTAATCGGGCTACAACATTTATTGATTGTTCTAATTCTTCATATTTACGGTTATTGATATAGCCTAAGTCTGTAGCTATATCTACTTGACAACATACTTCCATTAAAGATGCATATGCTATTTCGAGGAAATGTGATTTCTCTTTATCAGAGATACGATTCATCCCTTCAACAATATTAGAAGGGACCGATATCACAGCCCTACGCAATTGGTCTGCAAGCGCACAACGCTCTTCCTGTGGCAGCATCTTTACGACACCATATATATCCTTGACTAGTTCCTTGGACTTTATATAAGCATTTAGATCTTTGAAAGAATGAACTTTATTCTCCATACTCTAAACGTCATACACTAAACAATCAACACTAAACCCTAAACTCTAAACTACTTCACGATTCCTTTCTCCAAATACTCAGCCAAGTTGGTACGTACCTTAGAGGCTACATCCTCGGCTGCGACCTTGGCCATGTCATGCTCGACCATGATCTCGACGAGTTGCTCGAATGAGGTGGTCTGTGGATTCCAACCGAGCTTAGCTTTTGCCTTAGTGGGGTCACCCCAGAGGTTGACAACATCGGTAGGACGGTAGAAGTCAGGACTTACTCTGACGAGGGTCTGACCTTCTAAGTTTAGGGTTGAAGGTTGAGAGTTGAGAGATGTTCTATTGTCCTTTACACAAATACCCACTTCGTCAAGACCTTCACCTTCGAACTTAAGCTCGATACCAGCATGGTGGAAAGCGAGCTGGGTGAACTCACGTACAGAATGCTGCACGCCTGTAGCTATCACGAAGTCTTCGGGTTTCTCCTGCTGGAGGATAAGCCACATGCACTCTACATAGTCCTTGGCATAACCCCAGTCGCGAAGTGAGTCCATATTACCGAGGTAGAGGCAGTCTTGCTTGCCCTGAGCGATGCGGGCTGCAGCGAGGGTGATCTTACGGGTTACGAAGGTCTCTCCACGGCGCTCGCTCTCATGGTTGAAGAGGATGCCTGAACAACAATACATATTGTATGCTTCACGGTATTCCTTGATGATCCAGAAACCATAGAGCTTGGCTACAGCATAAGGGCTATAGGGGTGGAAGGGGGTGTTCTCATTCTGCGGAACCTCCTCGACCTTACCATAAAGTTCAGAAGTAGAGGCCTGATAGATACGGCAGGTATCCTCGAGATGGTTGGTACGAACTGCCTCAAGGATGCGGAGCACGCCTACAGCATCGACATCGGCGGTGAACTCGGGGGCATCGAATGATACCTGTACGTGAGACTGAGCTGCGAGATTGTATATCTCTGTAGGCTGTACCTTGCCGACCAGCTTGACGAGCGACATTGAGTCAGACATGTCGGCATAGTGAAGGTGGAAGTTAGGTGCACCTTCGAGATGAGCGATACGTTCGCGATAATCTACTGAGCTACGACGAATGATACCATGTACTTCATACCCTTTCTCAAGAAGAAATTCACTGAGGTATGAACCATCTTGACCAGTCACACCTGTAATAAGAGCTATATTTTTTTTCATATTTTATTTTTGTTTGTTTGGAGTTTAGAGTGTAATGTTTAGGGTTTAAAGTTTTGGGGTTAAGGTGTATTTTCGGAGACCTGATATTAATCGGGCTACTCCATTTATTGATTGTTCCAATTCTTCATACTTACGGTTATCTATATAGCCTAAGTCTGTAGCGATATCTACTTGACAATATACTTCCATTAAAGATGCATATGCTATTTCGAGGAAATGTGACTTCTCTTTATCTGAGATACGATTCATCCCTTCAACAATATTAGAAGGGACTGATACCACAGCCCTACGCAATTGGTCTGCAAGCGCATAACGCTCTTCCTGTGGCAGCATCTTTACGACACCATATATGTCTTTGACTAGTTCTTTGGACTTAATATAAGCATTTAGACCTTTGAAAGAATGAACTTTATTCTCCATACTCTAAATGTCATACACTAAACAATCAACACTAAACCCTAAACACGTTATCTTTCCGCTCTCATAGGATTATTTAAGAAATCATCGTAGGCGAGGCGGATGCCCTCTTCAAGCTCGGTCTTATAAGTCCAACCGAGGGCGGCAGCCTTACTTACATCAAGCAGCTTGCGAGGAGTACCATTGGGACGTGTGGTATCCCAAAGGATTTTACCTTCATAGCCTACCACCTTAGCAACAAGTTCGGTGAGAGTCTTAATAGAGACCTCCTTACCTGTTCCAGCATTGACAGTCTCGTTGCCGCTATAGTTATTCATCAAGAATACGCAGAGGTTGGCAAGATCGTCTACATAGAGAAACTCACGCATCGGTGTACCATCACCCCAACAAGTGACCTCGGTGAGGCCTGCCTCCTTGGCTTCGTGGAAGCGGCGGATGAGGGCGGGAAGCACATGTGAGTGCTCGGGATGATAGTTGTCATTAGGGCCATATAGGTTAGTAGGCATCAGACTGATGTAGTCGGTGCCATACTGACGGTTAAGGTACTCGCAGTATTTCAGACCCGAGATCTTCGCAAGAGCGTAAGCCTCGTTGGTGGGCTCCAATGCCGAGGTGAGCAAGCAACTCTCGGGCATAGGTTGAGGAGCCAAGCGAGGATAGATGCACGAGGAACCGAGGAACTCGAGCTTCTTGCAGCCATTCTGCCAAGCGGCGTGGATGACATTCATCTCGAGCATCATATTGTCATACATGAAATCAGCCAAGGAACTTTGATTAGCAATGATGCCACCAACCTTGGCTGCACAGAGGAACACATACTCAGGCTTCTCCTCGGCGAAGAACGCCTCCACCTGATCCTGACGGCAGAGATCAAGCTCAGCATGAGTGCGAGTGATGATATTATTGTAGCCTTGACGTTGCAGTTCACGCATAATGGCAGAGCCTACCATACCACGGTGGCCAGCGACGTATATCTTTGAATCTTTGTTCATCGTTCGTTGAATTTCGTTGAGACGTTTAGGCGTTATTTGCCTCGAGCTCGTGGTCGTACTTTTCGTAGATGGAGTTCTTGGATTTGAACTCTGGGACGGTGCGCTTCATGAGGCGTACCATGTCGGGGATCTCGACGGCACGAGAGAGGACCTCAAGCTCGTCAGCAACGATGCGCGCCTCGGCATAATCATACTCGCGCACCTTGGCGATGCGGATGCGGCTGTGGTCCGTAGGAACGGTGTTCTCCGTAGTAGCGAGGACCTCTTCGTAGAGTTTCTCACCGGGACGAAGACCGGTATATTCTATATTAATATCTTTGTCGGGGACGAACCCGGCAAGCTCAATCATACGGCGTGCCATATCTGCAATCTTGACACTCTCACCCATATCGAAGACGAAGATCTGGTTGCCATCGGTCATGACAGCAGCCTCCATGACGAGACGGCAGGCCTCGGGGATGGTCATGAAGAAGCGAGTAATCTCGGGATGGGTTACGGTGACTGGACCGCCCTTGGCAATCTGCTCGCGGAAGCGGGGGATAACGGAGCCGTTAGAGCCGAGAACGTTACCAAATCGTGTAGTAACAAACTTCGTTTTTATAACGCGATTTGGGAATTCTGAATTATGAATTATGAATGCTGGTTCGTTCGACGAAGACGAACTCCGCACTTCGTTTGGAACTCCCTCCGCTTCGCTCGTCCCTCTATAAACAGAGGGACAGTTTTGGTTAGCGTTGATTCGCTTATTATGCTGCTCTACGGCGAGGCCGAGGGCTTGGACGTAGATCTCGGCGAGGCGCTTGGTGCAACCCATGATGTTGGTGGGGTTGACGGCCTTGTCGGTAGAGATCATGACCATCTTCTCGACGCCGTACTGGAAGCACTTGTCGGCGACATTGCGTGAGCCAGCTACATTGACGAGGACAGCCTCACAGGGGTTCTCCTCCATCAAGGGTACGTGCTTATAGGCGGCAGCATGGAAAACAACGGCGGGATGGTACTTGCGGAAGGCAAGGTCGAGACGGGCTACCTGACGGACGTCACCGATGATGGGGACGAAGTTGAGGTCGGGGAAGTGCTCCTCAAGCTCGAGGCGGATATTGTGCATAGGGGTCTCGGCATTATCAAACATCACGAGTTGCTTGATACCAAAGGTGGCAAGCTGGCGACAAAGCTCAGAACCGATAGAGCCAGCAGCACCCGTAACCATGATGACCTTGCCACGGAAGTCGTCCATTACCTTCTCGATAGAAATCTTTATCTCAGGACGCTCCAAGAGGTCCTCAATCTTGACCTCACGGATAGAGTTCTTCATCACCTTACCATCAACAACCTCATCAATAGAGGGTTGGATGAGAACCTTGAGGTCGCACTCGCCCGCATAACGGATGAGCTTCTCCTGCTCGGCCTTGGCATCGGCAGTGGTAGCGAAAAGGATGGCATCAACACCCAAGCGACGCTTAATATGGCAGACATCAGCAGCTGAACGGAAATAATAGGTCTTTTGATTGCTGACGGTGAGGGGCTTATATGCCTCATCGGGAACAATAAAACCGATGACATTGTAATGGGGAGAGTTCTTGATGCGGGTGAGCAGAGAAACAGCCTTATCCTGAATGCCATAGACGAGCACGTGAGCACGTTTGTGAGTCTGACCATAGTGCTCGACAACGATATCGTAGGCAACAATCATGGCAACACGCACAAGCACCAACATGCAGAGGGTCAGAAGGAAATCAAGGCACAGGAGAATGGCAATATGAGTAGGGGTAAAATCGCTTGAGGGAAACAGCATGGCTACCACAGAGAGGATGACACTCTTACCACCGACAGATAAGGCCAAACGGCTAATCTCGCGCAACGTACTGTGGCGAATGATGGAGCGATAGGTCTTGAAACCATAAAACATGATACCCGAAGCTACCGCAGCAGCTGCCACCAAAAAGAAAACGGCAAGGCGGGGAACAACGGCCATAGGCATGAACAACATAAACATCACCCAAGCACCCATAGAGGCTGAGACAGATATCAGAAGGTCGAAAACAAAGACGAGGCGCGCATCAAGATAACGTGCCAATTGTAGTTTTTCTACAAAATGTTTCATAATGTGGTCTTACAAATTTGATACAACCAGATAGCAAAAGATAGCGACAAGCAAAAGATATCTACGCAAAAAGCCACCTCAATATTTATGTCAAGATGTGGTTGCTATGATAAAATGGCTATTGTAAAAACGAATCAAAAAGGAGCACAAACTATTGATTATCAACAAAATCAGATGATTTCAGAACGCGCTTCGCGTCTACCCATAACAAATGAAGGGGTAGAAATTGCTGATTCATCACCGACAAAGTTAATGTTCTTTTTTGGAAAAAACAAATATAATATGGTTTCTTTTAGGCTGCGAGCAATGGGCTACGAGAGGTGGAAAAGTAAAAAAGTGGAAGGTCATCACAACCATCCACTTTTTTATTGCTTTCATTTGCAATAAGTTCACTGCTCCTTAGTTAGCTCTTTCACCTTTGCAAGCAAGTCTTCCCCAAAGAGTGCCCATGCGGCAGCACAACAACCAACGAGGAAGGTGAAGATGACAAGCATCCTAACCTTACTGGGTCCTGATTTTTTATTAGGAATAACCGCAGGTTCCAATACCGCATAAACTGGCTTAGCCTGCTGCTCTCTAATACGAGCACCCTCAAGTTGAGTAGCCACTTGAGAATAGACTTGGTATGCAAGCTTCATCTCTTGCTCAAGATGCTCTCGCTCTACCTGAGCACTCAACAAAATCACGCTTTTATTTGCATCGGCGTATTCTGCATAAGCTCTCATTGCCCTATGATAATCAGCCTTACGCTGATCGTGAACCACTGATAGGTTCGCGACATCTTGACTCACCTTTGAGGTACGGTACTCGGTCATATACTCCTTAAGATTATCCAAAATTGCCTCCATTACAGTGTAGACCACAAGCGGATCTTGCATTTTCATTCTAATTTGCGTTTTACCGCTTTTCTTATCAACGCTGATCTGAATAGCTTCAGAAAAATATTTGACAACAGCTCGTTCTTTTTTGCTAAGACAGACAGGATTACGAGTAGTATCACCGCCAACTTCGTCTTCTTCGTCTTCGTCACCTTTAATCAATGACACACACCAACCTAACGCCTTGAAAGGGGCATTGATGATGGGAGTCCACCAAGGCGATTTTTGATATTCGAGCATATAGTCTATGAGCGTGGTATTGACAACAGTATCCTTGCGTTCGAATTGTACAGGGAGATCAAAAAGCCCTACAATGAAGGGAGTAGAATGCACGACGTCTGGATACATTTCATAACTGATAGCATCAAGACTATTATTGACATTTACACCCATCATAGAAGCAATACTGCTCACACCAGAGCCCATTCTTTGTTCCATCTCAGGAGCTAAAGTAGCGCCTGCACTATAAGTTTTAGGCAAGCTAAAACCTACGACAAGCCCTATAAAGGCACCTACACAACACCATTTGATAATCATCTTGCGGTGCTTCCACAGCTTGGCGACATACTCCATGATGTCTATTTCGTCTTCCAGCTCATACTGGGGAGGAATATTATTCATATTTTCTTGCATAATTAACTTATTTTAAAATACTTCCAATAGTAGCAATCATCGTACCGAGTGAAGCGGCGGTGGTAGAGATAGCAAGTACGTTCTCTAACTTAGTCTCCTTCTCACGCTTCTCGGGGATGACGATCTCACAGCCAGGTTCTACGACACCCTTACTCCAACGACGAGCCTTCTGGACGGTACCGTTGAGATAGATGACGTATGACTTGTTCTTCTTGGTACGGAAGCCATAACCACCAGCCTGCTGCACGTAGTCGCGCACAGTGTACGAGGGGTCGTAGGTAATCACGTTGGGATACATAACATTTCCACTAATCTTCACTGTATTGATATACTCTGGAATAATAAGACGATCGCCCTCACGAAGCACGAGGTCAGCATCGCTACCAGGCTTTGCAAGAGCCTTTTCTAAATCAATACCTACTGTATACACTCTTGATCTATCGATATCGCTGACATCCATATTATCGTTTATATTCTCAAGTACCTCACCAGTAGCCACCAAGCGAGCACGTTCCTCAGCATTCATACGACGAAGCAGACGAGCCCCCTTGACGTATGCCCAAGAGTTGAGACCACCAGCCTTAGCCACGAGGTCGCTCAAGCGCTCCTCCTTGTGAGTGATAATGTAGCTACCGGGGAAGATGACCTCACCTGAGATAGATACGCTGGTCTGTGCCACGTAACCAGGGCTACGACGTACGTATACTCTATCGTAGGGCTGGAGGAGGAAGTCGGTCTCACCATCGAGAACGTAACCATCCTTAAATGAGAAGGTATAAACTTTACCGATGGTGTCGGTCTGAGAGGTACTCTCAGGATTCTTAATACGACGGCTCACCTCAATCTTCACGGTAGAGGCCGACTCCAAGAGGCCACCAGCGAGCATGATAGCATCCTCGAGGGTGGTATTCTCAGCATACACAAAGGTGCCGGGCTTAGCGACCTCACCACCTACGGTGATGCTGCCAAGGTCCTTGAGGTCATGGATGCTGGGGATATAGAGAACGTCATTCTTGACAAGCTGAACGTCAGATGCGGTGCCAGCCATAATAGCGCCTATATCGACAGGAAGAATCTCAAGGGTGAGGTCCTCGCGCTCACGAGTAATGAGGGCACGGTTGGTGAAGGCATCGCCCTTGAGGCCCTCAGCCTTGGCAATAAGTTGCTTGACGGTGCGGATCTCGTCGCCCAACTCATAGGTACCGGGGCGGTATACAGCACCCTTAATCTCGAGACGATTCTCAAAGCGGTCGAGCATAGCGCCTACGGTAAGCGCATCACCCTCCATAAGAGCAAAACTGCCGTAGTCGGGCTCATTGACGGTGAAGATCTGATACTCAGAACCGTTCTTACGGATCATGCGGATATTCTTGGTATAGGCATCACCAGTGAAGCCTGCAGCATAGTCGATGAGGTCGGCAATGGTCTCACCCTTCTTGAGCTCATACGACATGGGGCGCTTAACGTTACCAGCGATATCGACGATGATATCGTAGGTGGGGACATTGATGATATCGCCCTCCTCGAGGATGGTCTCATTGGTCTTGCCATCACGAATAAAGTCGTAGATATCAATCACTGCAATAACCTTACCCTTACGGATGAGCTGAATACCACGCAATGAACCAAGACGACTCACACCACCAGCTCTGTGAAGAGCGTGATAGATGTTTGAGAGCGATGAGAGGTAATATGTACCTGGGTTAGCCACCTCACCCATCATGTTAACCTGGATAGTGCGGATATTGCCGAGGCTAAGTTTAATCTCAGACTTCGCATCCTCCCCATCGACAGAGTATATCTGACCGAGCTTGCGCTTCATATAGGCATCGGCCTCCTTGATAGTCATGCCATTAAGGCTGATCATACCGACATCAGGGATATTGATGGTACCATCGGGAGAGATAGTACGACGAATGGTTGCCTGATTGGTACCCCAAACATCAATGATTACCTCATCGCCAGGGCCGAGAACGTAGTTCACAGGAGTGGGGAGGTTGGCACTGGGTGCAAAGGTCAAGTTGCCACGACGGAATATATTGCGTCCGAATACATTCTTAGCACCTGGAGCAGCAAGTTCTACTGATACTGCATCAATATCTCCAGCCTCTGTTTCAAGTGGGCCATCACTGATTCGGCGTTGACGCTCTTGAACACCAGCCACCTTGGATGCATTATCTTGTGATGCCTGCTCCTGTTCGTACTTTGCTTTGATACGCTCTGCCTGAGCCTTGGTAACACCACGCGCAGCGAGTTCCTTGGCCATGTCGGTCTGCGACTTACCAGCCGCCATGCCGCTCTCTACATAGCTGATGACTGCCTCATCAGACATCTGCGCCTTTGCCGGAGTGGCAAAAGCCACCATCGCCACAAGGGCAATGAGTAAGAATGCATGTTTCTTCATCGTTTTAATAGTTATTTTGTTTAATGTTTAGAGTTTACTGTTTAGTGTTTAGAGTTTAGTGCACTCCACATACCTTCGTAGTAATAGGTCACACACCTATACACTACGCGATGCTTTTGCAAATGTAGGAATTTGTTTTCGCTTAACCAAAAAACTTTTATCTCTTTTGCGATAAGTTAACAAAACACCTGCAAGAATAACGCAAACAAGCGGTTGCATCCCAAAGGGGAGGTATCGCTTGTATAGTGGAAGTAGCAATTCGTTGAGACGTTGATGTTCGTTTAGAGGTTTAGACGTTGAGGCGTTGAAGCAAACGACTAAACGCTTAAACGAAGCGAAGCGATACTAAACGCCTAAACGGAGCTAAACGTCTAAACGAAAAAGAGGTGCGCTGGGGAGCGCACCTCTTTTTATTACTTCATCGGACAGGTGGGTTTCAACTGCTTGAAGAAGTCGTTGCCCTTGTCGTCGACGAGGATGAAGGCGGGGAAGTCCTCAACCTCAATCTTCCAGATGGCTTCCATGCCAAGCTCGGGATACTCAACGCACTCGATGCTCTTGATATTGTTTTGCGCAAGGATAGCTGCAGGGCCACCGATAGAGCCGAGGTAGAAGCCACCGTACTTGTGGCAAGCGTCGGTAACGCACTGCGCACGGTTACCCTTAGCAAGCATCACCATGCTACCGCCATGGCTCTGGAAGAGATCCACATAAGAGTCCATACGACCTGCTGTGGTGGGGCCCATAGAGCCACAAGCCATGCCAGCAGGTGTCTTAGCAGGACCAGCATAGTAGATGGGGTGATCCTTGATGTACTGGGGAAGTTCTTCGCCACGGTCGAGACGCTCTTTGAGCTTAGCGTGTGCGATATCGCGACCTACGATGATGGTACCGTTGAGCGAGAGACGTGTAGCTACGGGGTACTTGGTGAGCTGTGCGAGAATCTCGGGCATGGGGCGATTGAGATCGATGCGTACTACATCGCCTTCGCCAGCATTGCGGAGTTCCTCGGGGATAAGGCTGCCTGGATTGTCATCCATCTTCTCAATCCAGATACCATCCTTATTGATCTTACACTTGATGTTACGGTCAGCAGAGCATGATACGCCGAGACCTACGGGGCATGAAGCGCCGTGACGGGGGAGACGGATGATGCGCACGTCGTGAGCCATATACTTACCACCGAACTGTGCACCGAGGCCAATGCGGTAAGCCTCCTCGAGCACCTGCTGCTCAAGCTCTACATCACGGAAGGCACGACCAGTCTCATCACCTGTAGTGGGCAGATTGTCGTAGTAGTGAGTAGAGGCGAGTTTCACGGTGTGGAGGTTCTTCTCTGCTGAGGTACCACCGATAACGAAAGCAATGTGATAGGGAGGACAAGCGGCTGTACCAAGGGTCTTCATCTTCTCTACCATGAAGGGTACGAGGGTGTCGGGGTTGAGCAATGCCTTGGTCTCCTGATAGAGGTAGGTCTTGTTAGCTGAGCCACCACCCTTGGTCACGCAGAGGAAGTGGTACTCCATGCCCTCAGTAGCCTCGATATCAATCTGTGCGGGGAGGTTGCAACGGGTGTTGACCTCATCGTACATATTGAGCGGAGCATTCTGTGAGTAGCGAAGGTTCTCCTCGGTATAGGTCTTGTATACGCCGAGCGAGAGTGCCTCCTCGTCGCAGAAGCCTGTCCATACCTGCTGGCCCTTCTCACCATGGATGATAGCGGTACCGGTATCCTGACACAAGGGGAGCTTGCCCTTAGCAGCTACCTCGGCATTGCGGAGGAATGTGAGTGCTACATACTTATCATTGTCGCTGGCCTCGGGGTCGCTGAGAATCTTAGCTACCTGCTCATTGTGAGCACGGCGCAAGAGGAACGATACATCGCGGAAGGCAGCATTGGCCATTGCGGTGAGACCTTCGGGGGCAATCTTCAACATCGGTTTGCCCTCGAACTCGCTTACCGATACATAATCCTTGGTGAGGAGATAGTACTCGGTGTCATCCTTGCCCAACTGGAACATGGGCACATACTTGAATTCGGGTGTGGTTGCCATAGTAATTGAATTGAGACCCCCTCTAACTCCCCCTCTATGGGGAGGATTCCGTCATCTCGGGAAAGTTAATCGAGGGTATTGTTAATATTATATTAATTGGTTTATACTCTTACATTAGTTGAGCCCATCTTGAACCGTCTCCCCATAGAGGGGGAGATGCCCAACGGGCAGAGGGGGTCTTCCCTTATTCCTCATATGTCTGATAGAGGAAGTCGTTGTAGGGGTATTTCTGCACGTGGAGTTCACGTACACGATTATACATCAACGTCTTGAGGTTCTCTATATTGTCGCGCTCACGAGCTGAGATAAAGATACAGCTATCGTGCATCTTGGCCATCCAGGTCTGCATGAGCTCTTCGAGCGATACATTCTCCTTGGTCTTAGGGGTGAGGTCATCCTCCTCCTTCGGAGTGAAGGTATAGGCATCGGTCTTGTTGAAGACGAGGATGAGAGGCTTCTCACTACAGCCAAGGTCGGCAAGGGTCTTCTCTACCACCTTGATTTGATCCTCAAAGTCGGGGTGCGAGATATCCACCACATGAAGCAGGAGGTCTGCCTCGCGCACCTCATCGAGTGTTGACTTGAAGGAGTCGACAAGGTCGGTAGGAAGCTTGCGGATGAATCCTACAGTATCAGAGAGGAGGAACGGAAGGTTCTCGATGATAACCTTGCGCACGGTAGTGTCGAGCGTAGCAAAGAGCTTATTCTCGGCAAACACCTCGCTCTTGGCCAGGAGGTTCATCAGCGTAGACTTACCCACGTTGGTGTATCCAACGAGGGCCACACGGATGAGGCGGCCACGGTTCTTACGCTGGGTAGCCTTCTGCTTGTCAATCTCTGCCAACTGCTTCTTGAGCAGCGACATACGGTTGAGGATGATACGGCGGTCCATCTCGAGCTGGGTCTCACCAGGGCCACGCAGACCTACCGAGCCCTTACCACCACCAGCACCAGAGCCACCACCCTGACGCTCAAGGTGAGTCCACAGGCGGGTCAAGCGGGGAAGCATATACTTATACTGAGCCAGCTCCACCTGAGTCTTGGCATTGGCAGTCTGAGCACGCATGGCGAAGATATCAAGGATAAGCGAGGTACGATCAAGGATCTTCACCTTGAGCTCTGCCTCGATATTGCGAAGCTGCTTAGCCGAGAGTTCATCATCGAAGATGACCATACCAATCTCACGGCTCTCAGGAATCTCGCCAAACTCATCCTCCTCGGGCTCTTCGGCACACAACTCGATATATTCGCGGATCTCCTGAAGCTTACCCTTACCAACATAGGTCACAGAGTTGGGGGTGTCGAGCTTCTGCGTGAAGGTCTTCACCACCTCGGCACCTGCGGTCTCTGCCAAGAAGGCAAGCTCGTCAAGGTACTCCTGCGTCTTCTGCTCGTTCTGAGTCTGCGTGATGAGACCTACGAGGACGGCGCGCTCGGTCTGCGCTTGAGATATTACAAATTCTTTCATTGATTATTTACTTACTTCAGGGTATTTATTATCATCTGCATTGGGTACATTTGACGAAGTCTTCACATCGACAATAGCAGTAACTGCCTCACCTGCCTCATTCATCGCATACCCCTTTATATAATAGGTAGTATTAGGAGTAAGTCCGGTGATGACAGCACTAAAAGAACCAGCTTCCGAGGTTGCCTGTACCTTGCTGCCCTTATTATTTGTCACATTAAGTTTCGAAGTTCCGTAATAGAAGCCACAATCAGCGATATCGCCATCATCTACAATGACACTACAAGTAAAGCTATTAGGGGCTATATTGTCTATAGTTATATCACCAAGTGTGGGCGCCTCTACCTGTACGCACGAAGTGAGACAAAGGAGCAACACACTGAGTATAGGGAACAGTATCTTTTTCATTTCAAATCCAAATTAACGTTCTACACTGATTTTTGTTTTCTCAATCACATAGATGCCTGCATCCAATGAGGCAATAGCATTCACGCCCTCAATACACTGCACAGCACATACCTTACGGCCTGTAACATCGTATACGACCACCTCGCGAGCCTCGGCGAGTGTCACATATACTACTCCATCCTTTACGGTGACGCCCAGGAGGGGAGCTTCATCTTCCACATCGGGAGCAGCTTGGATACGGTAGTAAGGAGCAGCTTGCTTACCCTTTGCAGGCATCAGATATGCGGTAAACGGAGCGAGGTCGTACTTATTAGATACAAACACGCTACCAGCTACATAAGTTCCATACTTAGAATTTACATTGAGCGCATATACCGAGTCGTTGGCAACGATGGGGGCATAGGTGGGCGTCAGCACATAGCCATCACCCTCAACAGACACTGCCTCCTCGGTCTCATGCACCATACAGTTCTCTGCCATAAAGGAGATCTGTCCGCTCAGTGAGTACTCGCCGTATTCCTTATTATTAGGCATAGCGATGATGTAGGGTCTATTGGCCTGAATCGCTGAAGCCTGCACAAAGCCATTGCCCGAAGGCTCTGCCAACCAGAAGTTGGCATCAGCAGCTGTACCAAACGGCGCAAGTACGCCCTTAGTCGGATGGCTTACCTGCTGCACATCAAACGGAAGAGCTATAGTCTCCCATCCTGCAGAAGAGCCCAAGCCTGTAGTCTGTGTGAATGAGCGTGAATAGCTAACGCTCTCAGCTGTAAAGGCACGAGGACAGTAGAAGGAGTAACGATCGTTGAGCTTCACAGCTCCACTCTCACCATCTGTGATAACAACCATACGACCTGCATCTACTAAAGGATGAGCAAGCTCTGTACCAGCAGGAACATATACGAGCAGATTATTATAGCTTTCATTATCGAACATCTCTGCTGTAATAGGCTGATCTACACCCCACATGATAGCACGGAGCGCGGTACAACCATGGAACAAGTTACTACCAATTGTATCAAGCTGGTTACTTGCAATCTCAATGCTACGCATAGACACAGCATTACTGAAAGCGGCACCCTCAATACCCACCACCGCATATGAGAGCGAGTCATACTCGATCTCCTCGGGCACTACATAGTGACCTGCATAATCCTTCTCGGCATTACCACCCAAGGCCTCACTCAAGAACACCTGAGATGCAGGTTCAGAGGTGATGCGATAAGTAGCGCCATCAGCCTTGAACCAGTTGCGCTTACCCACAACATCGGAGCGTCTATGCCCGGATTCACGGGCCATCGCGTATACCGTAGCCTTATCGGACAGAGCAAATGGACCTTCATAGCAGTTGCCATAGCTTGTAGGGATGGTACCATCGGTAGTATAATACAAAGAGACATTGCTACTATCAGTCACCATATACACGCTATCATTGTCAAAATAGATCTCGAAGGCTGCAGCTGTCTGCGGCAACATACTATCTACGATCTCCACATCGATGGGATTTGAGAAACGAGAGTATACACTGTCACGCACACTGCGTACTGAACAACGATAAAGTCCACCATCGAGGTCTTCGAATCGGTGACTAAATTCAGAAGTGAGGGCAGTACAGATGGTAGTTGTGCTGTAGCGCTTGCCTTCACCACCAGCACGAGTGCTGCGTGTTGCGCTACGAGCTATTATAGCATTGACATCCACCTCCTCGGCCACACGCATGGGAGCTGCCTGCCTACTAGCCTTTAACATCTTTGCAGGAGCCTTACCGCCTGTAAGCTCTTCAGTAAGGTCGCCCTCAAGCAGGTATAGATCGTTGATATCTACACGCACAGAGTTACCTGAACCCAAATCACGAGTATCGATATAGAGATAAGAGCTATTTCCAATGGTATCCATCACAATGAAGTAGGTAACCCACTCATCATTGTCGACGGTCAATCCATAGCCATACAACTGGTTATAGCCATCCTTGTCGAGCCACTCATCGTCGGTAACACAGAGGACCATACCTCCATTCTTATCCGACGACGCACTCTTGCGAATCGTGTAGAGCACAGTGAAGCTGGTAGAATCGGTGTAGATATAGGGCGACACTAAAGCACCACGCTGCGAAGAAGAACCGAGACGCACAGCACCATCCAAACCAAAGACATTAGCGCCCTGCCAACCGGGTTGTATGGTATAGCTGTCGAGGATGGTTCCGAGGTCAGAGTTGCCCTTAGTAAACTTATTAAAATCCTCCTCAAGCATATAGGGGCTCTCCTCCAAGATATCGAGTCGCACCTCATACTCCTTGATGCCTGGCACGCGGTCCCACTCCATGGTGAAACCACTCGCTGTAACATCGGTCACCTCTTGCAATACGGGGACCTCCAAAGCGCCCTTCATGAAAGAGAAGGTCACCACACCATTCTCAAAAGCGATATCGGTAATATCCTTACCCATATACTCGCCCTGGTAAACAGTGGCAGCGGGCTTACTCTCTGAAGTCAATGCTGTATTTTTTGATGTACCCGGATAGGTATCACCATCCTGAGTATTTGTTGTCAGCTTATTATCTGCAGGAATCACCGTCATGCGCAGGTGTGACTTGTGATTGTTGACCATATTGTTCTGCCATGCAGATTCAAGGTAGTCGACATGCAACACCAATAGTCCCTCGGCAGGGACATATTGGTCCCACTTGGTGCGACGATGATTCTCCACTACGTAGTATTCATTGGAATTGAGATCATTAACAATCTTATATGCCTCACCACCCTCACTCAATGCGGTGAGTGACACATCCTGGGGAGAATCGATAACCTTCATCTCCTTCCAACCCAAGAACTCCTTCTCATAACCTGTGTATCCACAAGGAGTATGACCATTGTTATTATAGCAACCATAGTGCATAAGGCTCCATGACGCCATGCCGAAGGTGTCTTCCGTGCCTGTCGAATAGAAGTCCGGCAAGCCGAGGCAGTGCGAAAATTCGTGGCAGAAGGTGCCAATACCATCAATCACGTTGCCCTGATAGCCATCCAACTCATTGTTACATGCGTACTTGCTTATCTTCACGCCATCTACAACCATCGGCTGATCTAACTGCCATTGGTGTGGCCATACGGTATTTTCGAGTTTAGCTGTATTGGAGGCCTCACCATAACCTGCATAAATGATATATACGATATCGACATAGCCATCGCCGTCATTATCGTACTTTGAGAAGTCTATACTCAACTGATTATCAGCTTTTCGGCATGCGTCACTGATCATCTGTCGGGCATTCTTATCATTACCATTCGCATCGTTCTCACCATAGTACTTCATCGCCTTGTCCAAGGTGATAGGACCAATGATATCAAACTGGGGCATAAAGAGGCCCTCAGATTGGTCTTCGAAATACTCTTTCACACTACCATAGCCACCCTCATCCTTGTAGTCGTCGCCATTGATATGGCCCTCAAAAGCAGCCTTGGGGTCATTTGATGCCATTTTTACATCAGAGAACTGAACCAAAAGTACCGGTACACTGACATTACCCGTTGCAGGCACCTCTGCCACCTTCTGAGGAGCACGGGCCGCACGCGCACGCTGAGCACGTAGCTCATGCTGCATAGCCACATCGCACAACTGCTGTCTATCGGGCAATGCCTCTACAAAACGGATCTCGTCAGAAGAGCGCTCTGCGAGCGAGTGTGCCAAGCGCTCAGTGGGCACCACACTACCAGCCACAACATTAACGTAGTAATAGCCCTCGCCATTCTGCTTTACCATCACACCATCTTCGGTCATCAAGTAGTGGAAATATTCGTCACCCCTCTGGGTCAATGTCAGCATCGTACCATCGGGCTGCTGTACCTTCATCGTGATGCGCTTAGCAGGCACTGCCCACATCGTGAGCACACCCATGCACAGCATCATCGCAAGTAATAATCTTTTCATTTTATATTTTTTACGCTTTAATACAAATAATGAATGCAAAGATACGAATAAACGAGCAAAATAATATCAAGCTTGCTTGAATATTTTTCACAGCGAGTGCAAGTATCTTCGAGGTTCACCTTAAAGATAAGAATAAAAACAAGTGGATTATCAGAAAAAATATGTACTTTTGCAAACAAATAATCACAAGATAATGAAAGCAAACAAAATCCTATTCCTCGCCCTGTTGCTCATGACAAGCCTTGCAGCACAGGCACAGCTCCCCTCTGTACAGCTCAAGACACTGGAGGGAAAGACTATCAACACCGCCAAGCTCAGCAATGGTGGCAAGCCCTTTATCATCAGCTTCTTTGCCACATGGTGCAAGCCCTGTAACCGCGAGCTCAGCGCCATCCACGAGGTATATGCCGACTGGCAGGAGGAGACAGGCGTAAAGGTATACATCGTATCTATCGACCAGGCACAAAACATCAACAAGGTGAAGCCCTTGGTAGATGGCGAAGGTTGGGAGTATGACGTATTACTCGACCCCAATGGCGATTTCCGCCGTGCTATGGGAGTGCAAGCCATCCCTCACGTATTCATCGTAGATGGTAAAGGCAAGATTGTAGACTCACGTAGCGGCTATACCGATGGCTCTGAAGAGCACCTCATCGAGAAGGTACGCGAGCTCTTGAAGAAGAAAAAGTAAATTTTTAAGGAGATAAGAAGATAAATGGAGTTAAATGGAGATAAAGGCCAATAGTTTTTACGCACGTAAGAGCATTCGGCATTTAACTCCCCAAGAGCGGAGCTCTATCTCCCTTTAACTACTCAAAACTATGAAATACCGAACACTACTGACAGTCCTCGCTTGCGCAGGACTGTTGCCGTTTACTATGACGGCACAAGACTATAGCGACGAGCAGCAGATGACTTTGCATGGAAGCATACAAAGCGATGTGTTGCTACCTCAGGAGGATGCAAGCATCGGCACTGGCTCCTATGATAGCTGGGCGCTCACCAACACATACGCAGACCTCTACATGATGAGCCAATACATTGATGCAGGCACTCGTCTTGAGTTTACTCAATATCCGCTGCCAGGGTTTGAGCCCGACTTCCAAGGATGGGGTGTTCCTCACCTATATGTAAAAGGTAAAGTCAGAGGTGCCGAGCTCACCATAGGTGATATGTATGGGCAGTTTGGCAGTGGATTTATCTTCCGCACCTATGAGGAGCGTAGCCTCGGCATCGACAATGCCCTGCGTGGCGCACGACTCAACCTTAGCGCCATACCTGGCGTGCAGTGGAAGGTACTCGGAGGTGTACAACGTACGTATTGGAACTGGAGCCGCCAATCATGGGTAGCAGGTACAGACGCAGAGATCAACCTCGGCCACTACAGTACCGCCATGCAGGAGCAGGGCATCACATGGATGGTGGGTGGTTCATATATACTCAAGCATGAGACGGATGAAGATATCATCGTGCCTGGCACCAACTATCGTCTGAATCTACCACAAAATATCGGTGCTTTCGACGTGCGCTCACGTTTCCAGATGGGCAACTACAGCCTCTTGGCCGAGTATGCCTGGAAGGGACAAGACCCCTCGTTTGACAACGGCTACATCTACCATAAGGGCCAGGCGCTAATGCTCTCTGGATCTTACTCTAAGCGCGGTTTCACAGCACTCGCACAAGCCAAGCGCAGCGAGAACATGGCATATCGTAGTCAACGCTCACGAGAAGGCATGGCTGGTTACATCAATCACATGCCAGCCTTTGCCTATCAGCACACTTATGCACTACCTGCACTCTACCCCTATGCCACACAAAACGCTGATGGCGAGTGGGCACTGCAAGGCGAACTGGGATACACATTCAAGCGCAAGACTACACTCGGAGGAAAGTACGGCACCAAGGTGAAACTTAACATGAGCCACATCCGCGCGCTCGACAAACAGTCCGTAGAGATGCCTCTCGGCACAATTATGGGCACTGACGGCTATACAGGTTCATTCTTCAAGATGGGTCAGGAACTCTATTACCAAGATATCAACTTGCAACTCGAGAAGCGACTCACCAAGGACTTCAAACTCAATGCTATGTACATGAACCAGCAGTACAACCAGACGGTAGTAGAAGGCGAGGGCGGCATGATACGCTCCAACATAGGCGTGCTCGAAGGTCAGTACAAGATTAATAGCCGCTACACCCTGCGCAGTGAGCTGCAATACCTCTCGACTCGTCAAGACGAGGGCGACTGGTGTTACGCACTTATAGAACTCTCGGCACTCCCCTACCTCATGTTTACCATAAGCGACATGTGGAACTGTGGCGAAACCAATCTGCACTACTACATGGGATCAGTCACCTTTAACTACGACGCACACCGCCTCATGCTTAGTTACGGTCGCACTCGTGCAGGCTTCAACTGCGCCGGAGGTGTATGTCGCTATGTGCCTGCAAGCCGTGGTGTACAACTATCGTATAACTATAACTTCTAACCTGACTATCGTATGAAAAAACATATTTTATTCACGCTCCTCCTCAGCCTCCCCCTACTCTACAGCTGCAGCGATGAGATTCCCTTTGGAGAGCGCTATGAGGAATTGCCCTCAGTAGAAGCTAAGCGCAGTATCTTGCTCGAAGACTTCACAGGTCAGTTCTGCTCAAATTGTCCTGATGCACACCAAGTTATCAGCGACCTGCAAGCATTGTATGACGAGCAAGTCATTGCTGTAGCCATCCATGCCGGTCACTTTGGCATAGCAGAAGGAAGCAACCCTAATTTTGTGGGTCTCATGCAACCCGAAGGCAACACCTACGCTACACATTGGGGCGTAGAGGCTTATCCCATGGGAATCATCAACCGCACTTCAGGCCTACTCAAACATACCGAATGGGCCACTTATGCACGACAAGCACTCATAGAAGAGGCAATGGTAGATATTCAGCTGGACTGCAAGGTTACCGAAGATAGTACCAGGATTTACATTAATACTGTAATCTCCTCAAATACAGAAATGAAAGGTAATAAACTGCAACTTTGGATTACCGAGAGTAACATCAATGCAGTGCAACAACATGGAGGCACATTAAACCTTAATTATCAGCACAATCACGTATATCGCACATCCGTAAATGGTCTCTGGGGAGAAGAGATAAGCATCCCATACAGCAATGTGCACTACATCCCCCTGCGCGAGAACTGGAACATTGAGAATCTCTCCGTCGTAGCTTTCGTTTACAACGATATTGATGGCGTGCTGGAGGTAGCCGAACAACATGTAAAAACAAACATTTAATACATTGTAATAATGAAAAAGCTATTCAACACCCCCTTCGCCATGCTCATTTGCATGGCAATGGCAGTAGTATTTACTGCATGTGAACCCGAGCCCGAAAAAATCGATGAGAACGAAAAGGCACTGGCCTTCATTTGTGAAGGAGAGACCATTGCAGAAGGATCTACCTACACATCGACTAAACTCGATGAGAACTATGTAGCCTTGGGCATGACACGCTTCGTACCTGGTATAGACCTCGTGGGAAACACCAATGGAAAGGTTATCGTCACCGTAAAGTCTCTCAATCAGACTATGGTAGAGATTTGCGCATTTGGTGGCTGCCAGATGACTCTTCCCTACCTTAACTACGTCACTGACGCATCAGGAGAAATCACAGCTAACACCGCCCTCCCCCTCGACATCCATTACACTCCTACAGGTGAGGGACCCTTCCGTGCCGAAGCACTTATAACTGCTTGCTACGAAGGCGATGAGAAGAATGCTATCAGTTTCACATTGGTGATGACTAATGCTGAGTAACGATAGAAATATCGCACAAAAGAAAAAAAGGGGGCACACAGCTCCCTTTTTTATGTATAAAGGATTGTGTAAATTATCGGCGAATGAGGTTCATAAACTCTTCGCGGGTCTTGGCTTGATTGAAAGCTCCTGTAAAGTCTGAAGTGGTGGTGACAGAATTTTGCTTCTCGATGCCACGCATCTGCATACACATATGCTGAGCCTCTACAACCACCATTACGCCTAAGGGATTGAGGGTTTGCTGTATACACTCCTTAATCTGCATTGTCATGCGTTCTTGCACCTGCAGACGATGTGAGAAGATATCTACCACGCGGGCAATCTTGCTAAGGCCTGTGATGTAACCATTGGGGATATAGGCTACGTGTACCTTGCCGAAGAAGGGGAGCATATGATGCTCGCAAAGTGAGTAAAAGTCGATATCCTTGACAATGACCATCTGACTATAATCTTCTTTGAACTTTGCAGAGTTGAGCACAGCATGGGGATCCATGCGGTAACCTCTTGTAAGAGTTTGCATGGCACGTGCTACACGCTCAGGTGTCTTAACAAGACCTTCACGCTCGGCATCTTCGCCCAGCAGACCGAGAATTTGACGATAGTGTTCTTCGAGTTGAGGATTGCGCTCGTCGATGGGGTATTGGCTTGGATTATTCATCGTCAGAAAGAGATGTTAATAAGTTGATTGGGGAGGATGGCAATCTCTTTGAAGATACGAGACTCCTTGAGCATACGCATCGCCTGGTCGGCCTCTTCGATAGTCTTATAGTCGCCGACACGACATACCCAGCGAGGTGCCACAAACTCAGTATATACGGGAATCTCGGGATAGTTTTCCTTAATGTATGCTGCAGACTTTTGTGCCGCCTCCTTAGCTTCGCGCGTGTTACCTCCAGCATAGATCTGTATACGATAACCCACGGTCTGTATCTTGCCCGACCTATTTTGCAAAGGGTTATATACCTTGCCAAGTAACGCACCTAAACGTGCGTCTTGGTGGATGGTGATGACTCCTTGCCCTGGGACAGACTGAGTGAGACGATCCACGATATTGTCTTGTGCCATGAGTGGCAGACCGACAAATGCCAGTAACAATGCGCTGATTTTTTTCATACGTTTTTCTAAATAGACCGTTCAGAGTCTCAGAGTACACCAAGCGCTCTGAACGGTCTGTAGATTAGGAATCAATTACTTGAATGCGTCGATGATACCCTTGAAGTCAGCTACGCTGAGTGCAGCGCCACCGATAAGGCCACCATCAACATCGGGGTTAGCGAAGAGCTCCTTAGCATTTGAGGGCTTGCAGCTACCACCATAGAGGATAGATGTGTTGTCAGCAACCTCCTTGCTAAACTGCTTAGCGATCACTGAACGGATGTAAGCGTGGATCTCCTGAGCCTGCTCTGCAGTAGCGGTCTTACCGGTACCGATAGCCCATACGGGCTCGTAAGCGAGCACGATCTTAGAGAAGTCCTCTGCTGAGAGACCGAAGAGTGAACCCTCGAGCTGGTTGTATACTACCTCATTCTGCTTACCTGCCTCACGCTCCTCGAGCACCTCACCGATGCAGAAGATGGGAGTCAAGCCGTTTGCCAAAGCCAAGAGAACCTTCTCCTTGAGGATCTCGGGAGTCTCACCATAGTAAGCGCGACGCTCAGAGTGACCAAGGATAACGTACTGTGCACCAGTAGAAGCTACCATAGAAGCTGAAACCTCACCAGTGTAAGCACCAGAAGCCTTATCAGCGCAGTTCTCAGCACCTACAGCGATGATGCCCTTGTCTACGATGGGAGTTACAGATGCCAAGTGGATGAAGGGTGTGCAGATGATAACCTCACAATTGGGTTTGTCAGCTACCAAAGCCTCGTTCAACTCAGTTGCCAAAGCAATACCCTCCTGAAGGGTCTTGTTCATTTTCCAGTTTCCTGCTACAATGTTCTTTCTCATTTCTTTTAGTTTTTTAGTTAATACTAAGTTTATTATTTGTTATTATTCTTCTTCAAATATAGGTCTATCACGATGAGCAGCAATAGTGGGAGAAACATCCACAGCGCCACCTTCATCTGTCGTTCTTTAATATCATGCGAGGTAATCTGCATGTCTACATTATCTTCGACAGCTACCATAAGCTGGCCATCACGTGGCATATCAGCCTTGCTCCACTTACCTATCACGATACCATCCTTGAGCAATATCAGACCGGGATTGGCGCGTATCATCGTCTTGAGCAATATCTCATCAGCCTGCAGGTAGGGGTAACTAGCTCCAGTATGATCTATCCACTGAGCAATAGCTTCGGCACCTGATGAGGTGAGCATATAGAATGCGTAATCGTTCACCTTGGCATAATCATGCAAGTCATTGATAACATCAAGCATGCCTTCATCGGAGCGGTTGAGATTGGGCGCTACGACAAGGAATGTGTAACCCGGCTGCTCGAGAAGTTCCCAAGTAAAATCCTCACCATTAAGATCAGTGATGTAAAAATCAGTAATGGGAGGCACATAGCCCTTCGACACCAAACGATTCTCGCGCGACACGAAGGTCCACGTAGAGTCAGGGTAGTCGTCAAAGGTAAAGGTACGCTGCTCACCATCCTTCTCCAACACAAAGAGAGTTTCATACTCATCTTGTGGGGCACCCTCAGGTATCGTCATCCCCTCAATGATATTTGCCCCGACGTGATAGGGGCGAAAATCTACGATGGGGAGATGGCGCAAGCTATAGGGCATAAAGACCATGAGAGATACTACTGCATAGACAAAGGCTAGCCATTGCACACGTTCGGAGATGATACGGCAAATAAACTTATTTCCTATCAAAGAGATGATAGCCATTAGCAGTAGCACCACGTTTTTGCCGAAGGTCTGCCAATTTGTTAACACTACTGCGTCGCCAAAACATCCGCAGTCCGTTACGGGATTATGGAGGGCAAGATAATAAGTAAGCGGAGTCATCACCGCTAGGAATGCTATCATCTGCACCAGATGGAACCTGCGATAGATGCCAAAGAAAAGACATATACCCATCACATACTCCCAAATAATGAGGAGCATAGCGCCGATGAGCAATAAGCCAAAGGGAACAGCCAAGCCGAAAGCTTCGGCATAGTCACCCAACTTGTACACCGTGCCCATAGGGTCAATAGCCTTCACAATACCAGAGAAGGCAAACACCAATGCCAGCGCGAAACGCAACGCATTGATGCTAATACTTGACGCGATATGAGCCAGTGACTGTTTCATTTACTCTTCGAAATCAATCTTTATCAGTCCGAACACAGAGTAGTTGATCATGTCCATGTAGTTGGCATCGATACCCTCAGATACGATGGTCTGACCTTCATTACTCTCGATCTGCTTAGTGCGATAGATCTTCATCAAGATGAGGTCTGTATACGAGCTGATGCGCATGCTGCGCCATGCTTCATCATAATCATGATTCTTGGCCTTCATCAGATTGAGCGCCTTGGTGGCATACTCATCATACTTGTCCAAAGCCTGCTCGGGAGTCATATCATCGGCATCAGCATAGCCCAACTCCAACTGGATTAGAGCAATGATACCATAGTTGACAATGCCAATAAACTCTGAGCGCACGCCCTCGTCGACCATAGTAGTACCCTTAGTCTCGATACTGCGTATGCGGTTGGCCTTGATAAATATCTGGTCTGTCACTGATGACGGACGCATGATACGCCACGCTGCACCATAGTCCTTGAGTTTCTTGGCAAAGAGGTCGCGGCATGTGGCGATAATCTGTTCGAACTGTTGATTGGTATCCATTGTTTTGTATGAATTGATCGTTGAGAGTTTTAATTGTGAATTGTCAATTATTAATACAGTCTCAGAACCTGTCCCACGCGCAAAGTAGTCTTTGTGGTGATACCATTGAGTTTACACAATTGCTTTACTGTAGTATTCTTCTTCACAGCGATACGGCTCAGTGTATCACCCGAGCGCACCTTGTAATATGTATCGGGATCAGAGGGATCGTACACCTTCTGCTTAGGCTTGGTATAGGTGTAGGTATCACCTGTCACATCCTGATTGGGGAAGTCAAACATCAGTGCAGGGTCTAAAGCCTTGCCCAACAAACGAGTTTCGAAGTGCAGGTGTGAACCTGTGCTACGACCAGTATTACCGCCAAGTCCGATAGGATCACCAGCCTTCACCACAGTATTCTCTTCGACAAGTTTCTTCGAAAGGTGAGCATAGAGTGTCTCCAAACCATTATGATGGCGTATTACCAAATAGTTGCCATAGCCACGACGCTGATAGCTCACAAAACGCACCTTACCATCGAAAGCGGCACGGATGGTATCACCGATTTCCACCTTGACATCCAAGCCATAGTGCATACGGCGACGACGAGGACGATAACCAAAGATGTCATTCACCTTCGTGTTCTCCGTAGGCATACAGAATCCCGTAAGGTCTATAACCAAAGAATCGGGGATTACCGCATTGGTGTATTTATGTGCATACTCATTGCTCCATTCGGGGTAGAGATCATCGGCAGGGTACTCGAAACTATCTGCATTGATGAGACGGTTGAGCACCACCGAATCAATCATCGCCATCTGTCGATCCATAGGAGCCTGCTCGGCCAGCAAATCCTGCCCGAAAGAGTGTGCCGACACCAGCATTGCTGCCACGAAGGCGATATTCCTAACTATTCTGATTTTCATTATCCTTTTACAATACTTTTCGTTCCAAGTTGCAAAGGTACGGCTTTTCTTGCAGACCGCAAAATAGATAGTAGTTTTTCACATTTTTGCGCACACCTTTTTCTTGTCAAAGTATCGGATTTTTATGATATTGAAGACCAATTGACGTGGGTCTTTCTCAAGCGTTCGAGCTGCTGCCATAGCAGAGCATTTTCGGGGTTCGTACCATCGGGATCCTCATCGGTGATACGCTCTGCGATACTGCGCACATAGCCCAGCAATTGCCCATCGCGAGCAATATTGGCAATCTTCAGATCAAAAGCAATACCACTCTGCTGAGTACCTTCGAGGTCGCCAGGGCCACGCAGCTTGAGATCCGCTTCTGCAATCTCAAAGCCATCGTTAGTACGCACCATAATCTCAAGGCGTTTCTTGCTCTCTTCGCTCAGTTTCACCGAGGTCACCAAGATACAATACGATTGGTCAGCACCACGCCCCACACGTCCGCGCAATTGGTGCAACTGCGAGAGTCCAAAGCGCTCAGCATTCTCAATGACCATCACCGAAGCATTGGGCACGTTCACTCCCACCTCGATAACCGTAGTCGCCACCATAATTTGCGTCTCACGATGGAGGAAACGCTGCATCTCAGCATCCTTCTCGGCAGGTTTCATCTTGCCATGCACTATGCTCACAGCACAATTAGGGAAGGCTTGGCTAATCTGTTCATACCCCTCCTCAAGATTCTTAAGATCCATCTTCTCACTCTCCTTGATAAGTGGGTATACGACATATACCTGCCGTCCCTGTGCTATCTGCCCAGCCATAAACTGATAGAGCTGCGACTGACGATTACCATACTGATGCACAGTCTGTATGGGTTTTCTACCTGGAGGAAGCTCATCGATTATAGACACATCGAGATCACCATAAAGTGTCATGGCCAGTGTTCGCGGGATGGGAGTAGCTGTCATCACCAAGACGTGAGGAGCAAAGTCATTCTTCGACCACAATTTGGCGCGCTGTGCCACACCGAAGCGGTGTTGCTCATCGATAACCACAAATCCCAGCGCCGAGAACTGCACCGTATCTTCCAGTACAGCGTGCGTCGCTACCAACAGATGTATCTCACCACGTACTAGTCCCTCGAGTATCTCCTTGCGCCGCTTACCTTTTACACTACCCGTGAGCAATGCCACCTTAACAGGCAGTCCATCAAGCATTTTTGCCAGTGTAGCATAGTGCTGCTCTGCAAGAATCTCGGTAGGCGCCATAATACATGCCTGATAGCCATTTCCGATGGCGATGAGCGAGGTCATCAGCGCCACAAGCGTCTTCCCACTTCCCACATCACCTTGTAAGAGACGATTCATCTGACGGCCACTATTCATATCGTGCCGCATCTCGCGTATGACACGCTTCTGTGCCCCTGTCAGCTCGAAGGGGAGCTTTGTTGCATAGAACTCATTGAAAAGTTCGCCCACCTTCGTAAAGCACAGCCCACGATACCGGCGACGACGATCCTTACAGTAGCGTAATATGCTGAGCTGTACATAAAATAACTCCTCAAACTTAAGACGATACTGAGCGCGCCGCAATGCCTCTGGCTCCTTCGGGAAGTGTATCGTATACAGAGCCTCAGAGAGTGGCATCAGGCGATGTTCGCGAACGAAAGCCTCAGGCAAGGTCTCTGCAATAGGCGTACGCTCGAGCAAGGCAAAGAGGTTCTCCTCGAGTTTCTGCATGGCATGTGAGTTGAGCCCACTGCGCTTCATACGCTCTGTGGTATTGTAATGAGGTTGCAAACCCATCGATGAGAGAGACAGTTCCGAAGCCTTATCGATATCGGGATGCGCCACATTGATGCGATCACCAAACATTGTAGGCTTTCCGAAAACGATATATTCCACTCCCACAGGATAGTTCTTTGGAATAAACTTCGCGCCATTAAACCACACGAGTTCTATCACCCCCGTACCATCCGAAAAATGTGCCACGAGCCTCATCTTACGCCCCGTACCCGTAGTCTCATAGCGCAAGATCTTACCCTTGAGCTGTATGTAGGGCATGTTACCATCAATCTCATGCACATAGTACAAACGACTGCGATCCACATACTTATACGGAAAGTTGTACAGCAAATCATGCATCGAGCTTATGCCCAACTCCTTGGCCAGCAAAGCCGCCCTCTGCGGCCCCACCCCCTGCAAATACTGTATGTCTCGCGTCGTCAGATCGTACATAATCTCTATTCTCCCGACAAAGTTAGTGCAAGGCGAGAGAAATGCCAAATTAATTTGAGCATTTCCGAGCTGCCGCCTAACTTCACGACAGACGCTAAAGTTAGTGCAAGGCGAGAAAAAATGCAAGTTTACTTGCCTTCACACTCCATTTTTCTCAAAATTACAATTCGCCACGAAGAACTCTGAAATCGGAAATATTGTTGTATCTTTGCGCAACAGTGCGAAAAATGTACTATGAGAACGACTACAAACATCACGGATAGCATACGGTATATCGGCACAGATGATGCCGACCTTGACCTCTTTGAGAGCCAATATGCAGTACCGCATGGCATCTCATACAACTCCTATCTCATTATGGATGAGAAAGTCACCATCTTGGACACCGTAGACCATCGCAGATCTTCCGAGTGGTGGAGCAACGTCACCGCAGCGCTGGAGGGCCGCACTCCCGACTACCTCATCATACAACACGTAGAGCCCGACCATGCAGGATGCATCGGCGAGGTCGTAGAGCGCTACCCAAAGATACAGGTAATAACCTCGGCCCGCGCCGCACAAATGCTGTCACAGTTCTTCAGATGTCCCCCACTGCTCGAACGCATCACAGTGGTCAAGGAGGGCGATACACTCTCACTGGGAAACCACACACTGCAGTTCATGATGGCTCCCATGGTACACTGGCCCGAGGTGATGGAGACTTACGACCAAGCAGACAAGGTACTATTCTCAGCAGATGCATTTGGCACTTTCGGTGTATTGGGCGCCCATATCATGAATTCTGAGAACAAGGAGGCGTGGCCCGACGAAGCACGTCGCTACTACTACAACATCTGTGGCAAGTACGGTTCACCCGTGCAAACATTGCTCAAAAAGATGACTATGCTTGACATTCGATGCATCTGCCCCCTCCATGGCCCCGCGCTCAAAGAGAACCCCACATACTACATCGACCTATACAATAAGTGGAGTCGCTACGAAGCTGAGAGTGAGGGCGTACTCATCACCTATGCCTCCATCCATGGAGGCACAAAAAATGCAGCCAACATCATGAAAGAGTTATTACAGTTGCGCCACAAAGTAGCAGAGGTAAGGGTCATAGACCTCAGCAGATGCGATATGTCGGAAGCTGTAACGGAGGCTTTCCGCATAAAGCACTTGATACTGGCAGCCTCATCGTACGACTCATCCGTATTCCCTCCGATGTACGACTTCCTACACCACCTACAACTCAAGGGATACCAAAACCGCCGCGTGGGACTCATCGAGAATGGTTCGTGGGCACCCAGTGCAGGGCGAGTAATGAGAGGACTACTGGAGCAGATGAAGGACATTGAGATGGTAGAACCCATGGTGACAATACGCTCCTCACTGCATCCCGACAACATACCCACAATGGAAGCTTTGGCTGAAGCTATACTATCATAATCACACCCATTACAATACAAACCACACACGACATACCGACCATGCTACCCATTCATTTCGCCCCATTGCAAGGCCATACCGATGACGTATACCGCCGCACCCACCATAGCCTAATTGGTGGCATCCATCGCTACTACACCCCCTTCGTACGTGTAGAGGCAGGCGATATACGCTCTAAGGATCGCCGCGACATCTCCCCCAAGAACAACATCGACGTACCCGTAACGCCACAGCTCATATTCAGTAGCCTAAAGGAGCTGGAGTACCTCACCGCGGAGATCGAAGCTTTAGGTTATCATTCCATAGACCTCAACATGGGTTGCCCCTTCCCCCTGCAGGCACGCCACGGACGCGGTTCCGGATTGCTCGCCCACACCGACATCGTGAGTGAGGTATCTCATTTCATCCAGTCACACCCCCACCTCACCTTCTCGGTGAAGATGCGCCTCGGGTGGGACAATGCTCAAGAGTGGCGTCCCGTGCTCGATATCCTCAACGATACACCCCTCGCCCACATCGCCATACATCCCCGTACTGGTGTGCAGCAATACAAGGGAGATATCGACTACAGCGAATTTGAGCAATTTTATGACACATGCCGTCACCCCCTCATCTACAATGGAGACCTTACCACCCTCACTCAGCTACACGAAATGGAGGAGCGCTACCCTCGCTTAGCAGGCCTCATGCTGGGCCGCGGCCTACTCTGCCGCCCCACCCTCGCCGTAGAGTATACCGAAGGACGTGAATTCACCCACGAGGAACAGATTCGCACCCTACGCACCCTGCACGCCAAGCTCATGGAACAGTATGCACAGATTGTCAAAGGCGATGCCCAACTACACAGCAAGATGCGCCCCTACTGGGAGTATACCGAACCGCTCATCGGCCATAAACCCTACAAGAAGATTATGAAGAGCGGCAACCTACGCAACTACCTTGCCGCCATCGAGGAGCTGAGATAAGCCGCTATCAAGGCCACAGACAAAGGATTGGCCACAAGACAAAGGCAGACACACCGGACCAAAATAAAAGAGGATGCATCGCAATGATGCACCCTCTCTTTGTTTATTATCAGCTAATGATTATGCCAAGTTGGGGTTCAAAGTTGCCCACTCGCTTACGGGAGGAATGATGCCGAGGCTGATGATCTCATCACGCATTACCTGGAGGTGAGCGTATGATGCATCGAGAGCAGCAATTTCCTCTTCAGTACCGGTAACCTCACCGAAGTGTACGCCAGTAGCGTCCATTACGGTAGGCATAGCCATGAGTACGTTCTTGTACTTCTCGTTGTTAACGTAGCAACCTGCGGGCCAGTGGAACTCAGCGCCACCCATAGCAGCTTCAATCATCTTAACTGACTGGTAAGCGGGGCTCTGGAATGAAGAACGGCCACGGAGCTTGATGATGCGTGAACCACCCTGGATAGTATTGTGCTTGATCTCAGCCCACTTCTCATCAGAGATCTCATACTCTGAGAGAGGCTTGCCATCAACAGTGATCTTAGAAGCGAACACTGCCATAGCCTCACCGTGACCACCATAAGTGCGAGCACCCTCAACCTTGTACTGAGGCACACCTACAGCCTCAGCGATAGCCTGCTGGAGACGTGTAGAGTCGAGTGCAGCGAGTGATGTGAGCTGGTTGGGCTTCAAACCTGAACGGATAAGAGCTGTGAGAGCAGTTACGTCAGCGGGGTTGAAGATTACCACAACGTGCTTTACATCGGGGCAGTACTTCTTGATATTGTCACCGAACTCAGCAGCGATCTGGCAGTTACCCTTGAGCAAATCCTCACGAGTCATACCCTCCTTACGGGGAGCACCACCTGAAGAGATGATATACTTAGCACCTGTGAAAGCCTCTTCGGGATCGATGGTCCATGTAATGTTTGCACCTTCGAAAGCGCAGTGAGCCATTTCCTCAGCTACACCGTTTACACCGGGACCATAGATGTCGTAAAGACAGATGTTAGGAGTAAGACCCAACATCAAAGCTGTCTGAGCCATGTTAGAACCGATCATACCGCCGGCACCTACAATCACGAGTTTCTCGTCTGTCAAAAACTTCATAATCTTTTTCTTTATAATATAGTTAAACAAATATTGTCTCTTGAGAGATTACTTCGCTACAGCCTCAAGACGCTTGAGGATAGAGAAGATAAATGCTGCTGATACGAGGCAGATTGCGATGAGTACACCCCAAATGATAGAGAGGTTCATACCCCACATCAAACCAGGAACCATGATGAGGAAGTTACCGATAGCAGTAGCTACGAACCAGCCACCCATCATCATACCCTTATACTTGGGAGGAGCAACCTTAGACACGAATGAGATACCGATGGGTGAGAGCAACAACTCAGCGATAGTCAACACGAAGTAGGTGCTGATGAGCCAGTTGGGTGACACCAATGTAGCGGTACCTGCTGCTACTGCATCAGCCTGCTCAGCTGCGGGAGGAAGACCGATAGAAGCTACCATGAGCACGATAAATGCCATAGCTGCCACGAGCATACCGAGACCAATCTTCATGGGTGAAGAGGGCTCTTTACCCTTCTTTGACAATGCACCGAAGATGATACCGATGATAGGTGTAAGAGCTACTACGAAGCAGGGATTGAACTGCTGGAAGATAGGAGCCTCAACTGCTACGGGAGCCAAGCCACCAACATTCATAGCCTTATACACGAGGACACCTACTGATGCTACTGCGATGAGGCCTGCGATAGCCTTACCCTTAGCAGTCTTAGACTGGAAGATATTGAGCACACCATAAACAGTGATTACACACAAAAGGAGGTTCCAGAAGCTACGTACCTCAGTGAAGCTGAGTGACTTGCTGAGGAAGAGGCTCATGAAGCCTGTCTCAGAAGTAGCGGTGTACTCACGAGCAAACTGGTTCATGGTGATACCATTCTGGTGGAAGGCCATCCAGAAGAAGATTACCACAGCAAATACGAGGCAGAGGCAGATGATGCGCTCCTTGGTCTGAGCAGGAGTAAGCTCCTCCTCTACAACCTCATTTGCACCTGCAGCTACAGCCTTAGCGCGGTCAGCGTGAGCAAATGTCTTGCGGAATGCATAGTAGATTACGATTGAAAGGATCAATGATACGCAAGCCACAGCAAATGCATAGTGGTAAGAATCACCCTTGCTGATGCCGAGAGAATCCTGTGCCCATGCCATGATGGAGAGGGCTACAGCAGCAGCAAACATCGAACCGAGGTTGATAGCCATGTAGAAGATGCTGAAACCTTCGTCACGCTTTGCTGAGTACTTAGGATCGTCGTAAAGGTTACCTACAAGTACCTGCAAGTTACCCTTGAAGAGACCTGTACCAACGCAGATGAAGAGCAGCGCCAAAGCCATCACACCAAGAGCAACAGCGCCTGCGCCAAGGGGCAAAGAGAGCAACAAGTAACCGAGGAACATGATGACGATACCACTTGTCACCATCTTACCAAAGCCGAACTTGTCAGCGAGCATACCACCAAAGAGGGGTACGAAATAAACAATACCGAGGAACGCAGCCTGAATAGAGCTAGAAGTTCCCATTGAAAAACCGAAATTGTCCTGCAAAAAGAACAGGAACACTGCCAACATTGTGTAGTAGCCGAAGCGTTCACCTGTGTTAGCGAGGGCTAAAGCCCATAAACCTTTAGGATGTCCTTCAAACATAAAATAGTTTCTATTAATTAATGATTACTTTGTCAAATTCGCGCAAAGATAATCATTTACAAGAAACTATCCAAAAATTTCAAGCGCTTTGAAACATTTTAGCATTTTTTCTAACGCAAAATCTACCTGCTCTTTGGTGTGCGTAGCCATCAGCGAGAAGCGGATAAGCGTATCGCCACTCGCACAAGCGGGCGGCACTACGGGATTGACAAAAACGCCTTCGTCAAAGAGCATGCGAGTGACGAGGAAGGTCTTCTCCATGTCGCGCACATAGATGGGGATGATAGGTGTGGCCGTAGCCCCTATCTCAAAGCCGAGAGAGCGAAAGCCCTCGAGGGCATAGCGTGTCACCTGCCACAGGCGCTCTATATGCTCGGGCTCCTCCTGCATGATATGTAGCGATGCCAATGCTGCCGCCGTGGCCGCTGGGGTAAGCGAGGCACTGAAGATATATGAGCGGGAGTTGTGGCGCAGGTAGTTGATGGTATCGCTGTCTGAGGCGATAAAACCTCCTATTGAGGCAAATGACTTGCTAAAGGTACCCATAATGAGGTCTACACCATCGGCCACGCCATAGTGATGACAAGCACCACGTCCTCCAGGGCCGAGCACTCCGAAGCCATGGGCCTCATCGACCATCACATTGGCATCATACTTGCGCGCCAGGCGTACGATCTCTGGCAAATTAGCGATATCACCCTCCATCGAGAACACCCCATCGGTGACAATTAGCTTCACTGCCTCGGGATGGCAGCGCGCCAGTTCACGCTCAAGTGAAGGCATATCACCATGTCGGTACTTGCGTGGTGTTGAGAATGAGAGGCGGCGTCCTTCGACGATAGAGGCGTGATCCAACTCATCACAGATAACATAATCTTCTCGCCCCGTAACACACGACACAACGCCCAGATTTACCTGAAAACCAGTGGAGTATACCATTACCTCCTCTTTACCTACCCAACGTGCCAACTCATGCTCCAGCTGCAGATGAAGATCTATAGTGCCATTGAGAAAGCGCGACCCTGCACATCCCGTGCCATACTTGCGTGTAGCCTCTACGGCAGCCTCTATCACACGAGGATGATTGGTGAGACCCAGGTATGAGTTGGAGCCAAACATCAGTATGCGCCGTCCATTCATCATCACCTCAGTATCTTGTTGGCTCTCTATACAACGAAAATAAGGATACACACCCTTTGCCTTTATCTGCTGCGGCAGATTATAGCGCGCCATACGCTTACGTAGTAGATTCATGCGGATTTGTCTGTTATGTACGTTAATCATCATGTATCCATCCAAGGACACAGGCAGATAACAATACGCGATTGCTAATTGTTGCAAACAGACATTAAAAAGAGAGGAGGAGCTACATCTTCAGGTAAAAGTCCTTTACCAGTGCTACATATTCGGGGGTAGGTTTACGCTGCACATCCTGCAAGCAGAGAGTCTCAGGGGTATGCATTCCACCTTGCCTGCTGAACGCCATCAGTATGCGCTTAGGTTTAGCACCCTCATAGGGGCATACTATCGTCTGACGTGTAGCAAAAAGACCGTAACAGGCAGCGCTTACCGTCATATCCGTAGCACGATCATAGGGTATCACCACCGAAAACTCACCTTCGGGAGTTAGCAGACGAGCTGCGCTTTTTGCCAATTCATCAAATGTCAGGTCATCAGTATGTCTCGCCATCGTACGAGCGGCGTTAGGGCATTTTAGAGAATTTTCAAAATAGGGAGGGTTGCAGAGAATGGCGTCGAATAATTGACAATTGACAATTGATAATTGACAATTTGCCTCCGGCTCTTCCTCTTGAGAGTCGCGATTTGCAAAGCACTTAACATCAGCCACTTCCATTCTTACACGATCACTCCAAGGTGAGGCTTGTGCATTCTCTCCTGCTTGCCCCACGGCATCGGCATCGAGATCTATGCCCAACACCTCAGCCCCGCTTCGCTGCGCTGCCACCAGTGCCACCAGTCCTGTTCCCGTACCGATATCAAGTATACGACGACAATGCTCTACCCGAGCCCATGCACCGAGTAGCACGCCATCCGTACCCACCTTCATGGCACAACGATCTTGACGAATCTCAAACTGCTTGAATGTAAACATGGCGACAAAGGTAGTATAAGGTTGACGGAAAAGCAAATTTATTTGCTACTGCTCGGAAACAACCAAACAAATTTAACTTTGTTGAATCTCTGCCTCACCCAGTAAAGGCAATTTGAATATTTCCTTTACTTTCGTTCGTTGAGATTTGGGATTTCGCTCGCCTTACACTAATTTTGCAGCTAATTTGGCAAGTTATGCCACATATGAAGGATTATGATAAAAAGCAAATTATATTTCGACACTAACGAGCCTATGGAGACGGAACACTCTATTTCGCTCATTGCCGACTATGATGGCAATGAGGAAGCATTGTTTGACAACACTCTCGACCCGGTGCTACCCATACTGCCGCTGCGCAATATGGTATTGTTCCCTGGTATAGTACTGCCCGTATCGGTAGGACGCAAGAGTTCATTGCGACTCATCAAGGAGGCTTCTAAGCAGGAGCGACCAATAGGCGTATTTTGTCAGCGTTTGGCAGAGACCGAAAATCCCACACAGAAGGACCTCTATGAGACGGGTACGGCAGCTCGCGTGGTGCGTATCTTTGAGATGCCCGACCAGACGACTACAGTCATACTTCAAGGCATGCAACGCTTGCAGCTTACCGACATAGTATCTACCAGTCCCTACCTCATGGGAGAGGCTACGGCACTCACTGAGGTACTGCCCAAGCGAAACAACAGAGAGTTTAAGGCGATTGTTGACAACTGTAAAGACTTGGCTATTCGCTATGTAAAGAGTAGCGACGATATGCAGCCCGACGCCGCATTTGCCTTCAAGAACATCACCAACGGCATGTTCCTCGTCAATTTCATCTGTTCGAACCTCCCGTTTGACATCAAGGAAAAGATGCAACTTTTGCAAGAGGAGTCGCTACAAGAGCGTGCTATACATTTGCTATCAATCCTCAACCGCGAAGTACAGTTGGCAGACCTCAAGGCCAGCATACAGATGCGTACTCGCGAAGACCTCGACCAGCAGCAGCGCGAGTACTTCTTGCAGCAGCAATTGAAGAATATCCAAGACGAATTGGGCGGAAGCGCACAAGACCAGGACATCAAAGAGCTGCGCGGCAAGGCTATCATGAAGCATTGGACAAAGGAGGTCGCTGATACCTTCGAGAAGGAGGTGTTGAAACTTGAGCGCATCAATCCGCAGTCGCCCGACTACAATGTGCAGCTCAACTATCTACAGGTAATGCTCAGCCTCCCTTGGGGTGAGTATACTACTGACAATCTCGATATGAAGAACGCACGACGTGTGCTCGATCGTGATCATTATGGATTGGAAAAGGTTAAGGAGCGTATCCTTGAGCACTTGGCGGTGCTAAAGATGCGCGGAGACCTCAAGTCCCCCATCCTCTGCCTCTATGGCCCTCCCGGCGTGGGTAAGACCTCTTTGGGACGTTCTATAGCAAAAGCTTTGAAACGCCAGTATGTACGTATTTCTCTCGGTGGTCTGCATGATGAGGCCGAAATACGCGGTCACCGCAAGACCTACATCGGTGCCATGCCGGGACGTATCATCAAGAGTCTTGCAAAGGCAGGTTCGTCAAATCCTGTATTCATCCTCGATGAGATAGACAAGGTGAGCCAAGCTAACCACAATGGCGACCCCTCATCAGCATTGCTTGAGGTCCTTGACCCCGAGCAGAACAATGCCTTCCACGATAACTTCCTCGATGTAGACTACGATCTCTCTAACGTGATGTTTATAGCTACAGCTAATAATATAGGTAACATACCCGCTCCCCTGCTTGATCGCATGGAGCTCATTGAGGTGAGCGGATACCTTGCCGAAGAGAAGGTCGAGATAGCCCGCAAGCACCTTGTACCCAAACAAGAGGCAGCCAATGGCGTACACAAGGGAGACATTAAGCTGGGCAAGAAGACCCTCGAAGCTATTGTAGAGCACTACACTCGCGAGTCAGGTGTGCGCGAGTTGGACAAGAAGATTGGTAAGATATTCCGTCGCTTGGCATGCAGCTATGCCACCAACGGATACTTTGAGAATACAGACGTCAAGCCCGAAGACCTACGTCATCTGCTTGGTGTACAGGAGTATTCGCGCGATCGTTACCAAGGTAATGAATATGCAGGCGTGGTGACAGGACTTGCATGGACTGCCGTAGGAGGTGAGATACTCTTCGTAGAGACAAGCCTCAGCCGTGGTAAAGGCAGTAAACTTACACTCACTGGTAACTTGGGCGATGTAATGAAAGAGTCTGCCATGCTTGCTCTTGAGTACATCAAGGCCCATGCTTCATTGCTTGACATTCCCTACGAAGTGTTTGAGAATTGGAACATCCACATCCATGTACCCGAAGGTGCTGTACCCAAAGATGGCCCCTCTGCAGGTATCACCATGGCTACATCATTGGCCTCTGCACTTACACAACGCAAAGTCAAGGCCAACCTCGCTATGACAGGAGAGATAAGCCTCCGCGGAAAAGTGCTCCCTGTAGGTGGTATCAAGGAAAAGATACTTGCAGCCAAGCGCGCTGGCATCAAAGAGATTATCCTTTGCGAGGAGAACCGCCGCAATATCGAGGAAATCCCCGAGATGTATCTCAAAGGACTCACCTTCCACTACGTAAGAGATATCAAAGAGGTATGGCAAATAGCCCTACTCCCCGAAAAGGTGGAAAATCCTATGAACTTTGATGTGAAAGCGTAAAAACAAAGGTAATAATATAGGTGTTTACCCATTTTTTCAATTCTCCTCCTAAGGTAGGAGGAGTACCCTCGTAGAGGGGGAGGTGGTATGAACTTTCTGCTTATACCCCCTCCGCTTCGCTCGTCCCCCTACATTAGGGGGACAATCCGTAGCTCAGGGTAAACTGCTATATCATTCCCAAAACAAAAGTAGTCCCCAGCTCACGAGTTGGGGACTACTTCATTTATGAGGACTTCACTCTACTAACGCAAAGTCAATGTAGAAGTAAAATTCAGCTTTGACTTTGCTGCCGAGGTTTCACTCTACTAACGCAAAGTCAAGCTGTTTCTTCTCTAAGTTGCAGCGGGCAACTTGCACTTTGACTGTATCACCCAAAGCATAGCGTTTACGAGTACGACGTCCTACGAGGCAATAGTTACGTTCGTCGAGTTCATAGAAGTCATCGTCAAGGTCACGCATGGGGACAAGTCCTTCGCACTTGTTCTCGATAATTTCCGCGTAGAAACCCCACTCGGTGACTCCGCTAATGATGGCTTCGTAGGCAATACCCATACGGTCGGCCATATACTCCACCTGTTTGTACTTGATACTGGCGCGTTCTGCAGAGGCTGCGAGTTGCTCCATCGAAGAGGAGTGTTCACACAAATCTTCATATTTCGCCTTGGTAGCAGAGCGTCCTCCTTCGAGATAACGAGTTAGAAGACGGTGTACCATCATATCGGGATAGCGACGTATTGGAGAGGTGAAGTGGGTATAGTAGTCCATGGCAAGGCCGTAGTGACCGATATTATCAGTACTGTAGCGGGCCTTCTGCATAGCACGCAGTGAGACGGTCTCAATGAGATGCTGTTCACGCTTACCCTTGACATCAGCTAACAAACGGTTAAAAGACTTGGCGATATCCACCTTTTCGCCTGTAGTACGCACCTTATGACCAAAGGGTAAGGCAAGTCGTGCCAAGTTGTCGAGCTTCTCTGGGTCTGGCAAGTCGTGTATACGATAGGGGAACACCTTTGCCTTCTTTGAGGGTACCTTGCCAATAGTCTCAGCTACGGTTCGATTGGCGAGAAGCATAAACTCCTCGATAAGCTGATGGGCCTCCTTAGACTCTTTGAGATGTACACTCACAGGGTGTCCCTTTTCGTCAATATCAAAGCGTACCTCTACGCGATCAAAATTGATAGCACCACCCGCAAAACGCGCTGCACGCAACTGCTGAGCGAGATTATTGAGGATCATCAGTTCATTGGTATACTCATCACCTGGCAATACTTCTGTAGTGCCTCGCTGTTGACGTTCGATAATAGCTTGCACCTCTTCGTATGTATAGCGTCGGTTGCTATTGATGACGGTATGAGCTATCTGGTTATATTTTATGCGAGCCTTATCATCAATATGGAATATGACCGAATAAGTTAGCTTATCCTCATTAGGGCGCAACGAACAGATGTTATTACAGAGTCTTTCGGGCAGCATGGGAATAGTACGATCCACAAGATACACCGATGTCGCACGATGCTGTGCCTCCTTATCGATAATACCTCCCTCTCCTACGTAGTGAGTCACGTCAGCGATATGCACTCCCACCTCCCAAAGGTTATTGCCGATAGGTCTAATAGAGAGAGCATCGTCAAAATCCTTCGCATCGTGAGGGTCAATGGTGCAGGTAAGCACATCGCGCATATCAAGGCGACGAGCAATCTCATCCGCTGGGATGATATCACTGATATGGTTAGCCGCATGCTCTACGGCAATAGGGTATTTATAGGGTAAGCCAAACTCGGCAAGAATGGCATGCATCTCGGCATCATTATTTCCTGCACGACCAAGGATGTCTACCACGTGACCTATGGGATTGCGAGCATCTTCGGGCCAATCAACTATTTTCACGACAGCCTTATCGCCACTCTTTCCACCCTTGAGTCTATCTCGAGGGATGAAAATATCATTATCAAGTGTACGACTTTCTGTGAGAAGGAACGCATAATTTCGCTCCACTTTGAGAATGCCCACAAAGGTATCGTTGGCACGTTCAAGAATCTCCACAACTTCACCCTCAGGCATTCCGCGACCACGACGTCGAGCGAACAGACTTACTCTCACTCGGTCTCCATGCTGGGCATGTAGTGAGTTGCGTTCAGCAATGTATACAGACTCATCATCATCCTCAGGAGCAAAGAGTATACGCCCATTGCCACTGCGTTGTATGGTACCCACAAGTTCACGCTTCTGGAAGACCAGGCGAAAGTGGCCGTTAGAGGTCTCCACCAAACTACCTTCTATGAGCAGGTCGCCTATGATGTCATTACAAAGCATCTTCTGCGGATGAGTAGTAAGACGCAATTCTTTCCATATACGACTATAGGCAAGTGAGCGATCGCTATGATGTTGAAAGAGGTCGATGAGTGCATCAAACATCGCACGCTTACTCATGCGCTTGTTTTTCTTTCCTGCAGATTTTCCCATATCGTTTGTGCTTATAAGATTTCAGTATGCTAAAGTAGGCATTTATATTGAAAATATTGCTATCAGTTAACCTTTTTTTATCAGAATTGTTTCAAAAGTCAAAGAAGCTTTGGATTTTTACCTCCACCCTCAATCTCAGACTTATGAAGATTCTCGTCACTGGCGCATCAGGATTCATTGGCAGTCACATGGTACAGCGCGCACTACAGTTGGGGCATGAAGTATGGGCGGCCATACGATCTACGAGCAGCAGACGTTACCTCCGTGACGAACGCATCCATTTTGTAGAACTTCAACTCGGAAATCCCGATAAACTACTCGAGCAACTTACATACTGTCCACTGTGGGATGTCATCATACACTGCGCTGGCGCGACAAAGTGTATACGTCGGCGCGACTATTACATCATCAACTACGATGCTACACGCCACTTGGTAGATGCATTGACTACTCTTGGGAAGATACCCCAACAGTTTATCTATATGAGTACACTCGGCACTTTTGGTCCCCTACACGAGACTCCACCCTATCGCCCGATCACTGATGCTGACACTCCACAGCCCAACACCCACTATGGCCGCAGTAAACGTATGGCAGAAGAATATCTGATGAGCCAGAAGGGATTTCCCTATGTGATATTTCGCCCTACTGGGGTATATGGTCCGTGCGACAAAGATTACCGGCTGTATATCACCAGTATACAGCGCCACATAGAGATATCATTGGGAAGAATGAGACAGGATATCACATTCGTATACATCCACGATCTTGTAAAAGCTGTATTCCTCGCCATACGGTACGGCATCACCCGACGATGCTACTTCATTACCGATGGCAACATATATACTGCTCGTGATTTTAGCAATACGGTACGGCATGCTTTAGGCGACCCCTATGTAGTTCATCTCACCATACCCCTTTGGATGGGCCGCACAGCAGCACTACTATGCGATGCTATAGGGCAAATTATCGGGCGCAGCTTCATACTCAATAGCGACAAATACCGCATCCTCACTCAGCGCAATTGGACGTGCGATACATCTTCCCTCATTAGCGAACTGGGATACATGCCCGAGTATGACTTACGCAGGGGCATCGCGGAGACGATACGTACACTACGTGAGCAGTGAATCTCTACACATGTCGTTTTATCCAACGGTCAATCTTCCAAAGAATTCCTTTGCGGCGATGTTTCCAGAAATACTTCATATACAGTCTTTCTGCGATACCTCGTGGACTATTTTGGTAAGCCTTGGCATATTGCTGCATGCGCTTCACATAACGTCGTCCCCAATATACACGATTATAGCGTATAGCCTGCTCATAGGGCTGATCTACAATATTGCAGAGAAAAGCCGCAAGCTCAGACATCTTAGCCTCCACGCTATCAGTCTCTGCTTGTTTTAAGGCAGGAGACTTCAACATCCTCTCGTACAGTTCGGGATTGGCATCTATACGCTTCACCTCATCCAGCACCTCATCCCATGAGGAGTAATCAAGACAGTTGATAAAAGCCTCTTTATTAAAGGTCTCCGCTACGGTAGGATCACCCCAATAGATGGGGACCGTTTGCGCAGCGAACGATTGCACCAGTTTCTCCGTACAGTAGCCAGGATAACTGCTATTTTCAAACGAGAAGCTAAACTTATGCTCTAACTCAAAAGCCAACTTATCCTCTACAGGGGCACCTATATTATTGCGATAACGCCCACCGGAAGAAACTTTTTTGTACTCCGATAGTTGATTAAAGAACTGTTCGCGTACCGCTGACGCCCTATCGTTAGAATATACAAAACTGCAGAATCCCTTCTTTTCGGGGATGGGATTGATATGCTTCTCTTGCATCAAGCGGAAGTACTTCTGATAGCGATTGAGATAATAGATGGGCAGCCTCATATAGCGGTCACCCAGGGTCAAATGATCAAAACCTATAGCGTAGTCATAGAGGTTGAAGTCTGGGCATTGATTCTCTCCTGTATAGAATATCTTCACGCAGTCATAGCGCAGATGCTCTTCTCCAAACACTGAGCAAAAGAGGTAATCAGGCGTGTCAGACAACTCCACGTCATAGTGTTCGCTGAGCAGTTGGTAGAAGATGTTGTTTTCAGGAACAAAATCGTCCCAGAAGTCCACGAAACGGATACGGATATGTTTCTTCATAATTTCATTTTCGTTTTACGGATATACCAGGGGAGCACCTTAAATGCCAATCGTAAGCCCTGGCGTATAAGTGTATGTAGCAGGCGCAGTTTGCGGTCTGCATGGTAGTAGGGATTCTCCTTATAGTTAGGGACATAGCTCTGCAGATGATTATGCAACTTACAGACTGTAAGCACCTGCGGATGCTCCTCATTATATATATAGGTGAGTATCCCCAGCAGATGTCCTTTTTTAAGGTAGATATAATCCAACTCCTCCTTATTGGCTTCATATAGCCCACGCTCCTTCGCGAACTCCATAAGCAAATCAAATGACTTTATCTTATCGATATAGCGTTTCGGATTACGCACCTCAGAGAGAGACTCCTCATGCACCAGATACTTATATAATGCTTCATCCACGCAAGCAATACGCTGCGTAGCCAATAGAGCACAGGTGAGGAAATAGCTATCTTCAGCACTGCGAGTAGCAGGAAAGCTGATGCCATACTCCCTCAGCAACGAGCTCCTGTAGAGAAACGACACAAAGAGTGTAGTATAATGTGTAAGGAAATAACGACGCTTCTCTCCCTCGAAGGCTCCACTCTCAATCACCGGATTACGCAAAGGCGTCACCTCATTGGGCTTTACGAGTTCTGCCTGACAATACGCAAGATCCGCATCATACTGTTTGGCAGCACTATAGAGTCGTTCGCAAAAGTCCACAGCCACGACATCATCACTATCCACGAAACAGATATACTCACCTAAGGCATTGTCTATTCCCACATTACGTGCAGGCCCAGGCCCCATATTGTGAGGTGTCTCAAGAAAGCGAAACTGTTTTTTACACGGATGTGCCTCCACATAATCCCTTGCTATCTGCATACTATCATCCCTGCCATGGTCATCTACAAGCAGCACCTCAATATCATCGAGCGTCTGTGCTGCGAGCGAAGCCAAGCAGTCCTCAATGTAAGAGGCAGCATTGTATATGGGAACGATAAGCGATATACGAGGCATAGTACAAATATCTTGGGTTGCAATCACTGCAAAATTAGGGTTTATTTTGCAAATGAAAAAATAGTGCTATAGTTTTTTCACTATATACGTGCAACAGATTCATTGCATGTATGCACCGCAAAGCGTTGATGTATCAAAATCAGAGCTCTTCAATTTAAGCAATAATATAGGTGTTTACCCATTTTAACGATTCTCCTCCTAAGGTAGGAGGAGTACCCTCGTAGAGGGGGAGGTGGTATGAACTTTCTGCAGACAATACCCCCTCCGCTTCGCTCGTCCCCCTACGTTAGGGGGACAATCCTTGGCTCAGGGTAAACTCCTATATTATTACCTAAATATATGCGAACAACTATCATTCTATCACCTGACACCGCAGGTCAGAGGGCACATAAGAGATATGTATCCAGCGGAAATCATTTTCAGCAATTGGCTGCGTAAACCTGATCTTCCCTTGCAGCTGCATCTGTCGTATGAGGTTAAACAGCTTGCGGTGCTCCGCCTTTGCCCGCTACAAGGAGCGCCGCGCCCACATCGCCTCGTTCTGCGGCACAGGCAACAACCCGCGCTTCCTCACCGACCTCACCGACAACCGCCGCTGGCTCCCCTTCATGGTGCGCGACATCGACTCCCCATGGACACACCCCATGCCCTACA
>JAFZFF010000054.1 GCA_017556045.1 Bacteroidaceae bacterium
AAATTGAAAATTGAAAATTGAAAATTAGGCTCCGCGATGATGTCGTCGACGAACTTTTAATTTTCAATTTTCAATTTTCAATTCGTATTACACGGTCATGATCTCCTTCTCCTTGTCTGCGTAGAGCTCTTCAACCTTCTTCACGAACTTGTCGTGCAGCTTCTGGAGCTTCTCCTCACCGTCTTTCTGTACGTCCTCGGGCATACCATCCTTAACGGCCTTCTTCAGAGCATCGATACAGTCGCGACGTGCGTTGCGGATACTGATCTTAGCGTGCTCAGCCACCTCTTTACACTGCTTAGCAAGCTGCTTACGACGGTCCTCCGTGAGAGGGGGAATACCAAGACGGATGATCTCACCATTGTTCTCGGGCATGATGCCAAGGGGTGAGTCGATGATAGCCTTCTCGATGACGCGGAACATATTCTTGTCCCAAGGCTTGATAGCGATGGTGCGCGCATCGGGAGTGGTCACTGAGGCTACATTGCTCAGGGGTACCATGCTACCGTATGAGTCTACACGGATACCATCGAGGATACGGGTATTAGCTTTGCCGGCGCGGATGCGAGCGAGTTCGTCTTCAACGTGGAGGATGGCCATTTCCATCATCTCCTGTGCTTCGTTCAAGTATTCTTGCATAATGTTTGGTTTTTAAGTTTATGAGTTTTCTTGTTGAATAGCCAAAGGTAGGCGGTTTTTTTCTTTTTTGCAATAGTTTTTGACTTTATGTATATATTTATGGTATAAATTGAACAATTTTCTACAATTTTGTTTCGCAGTTCCCGATAAGTTGCTATCTTCGCACAAATTTGTATCGTACGTCTAATTACTATGGAACCGCAAATAGTAGAACTACTGGAAAAGTTACCGCCCATTTCGCTCTCTGAGATGAGTGAGATAAAGCTGATGAACCGTATCGACAAGAAGTACTTGGCTACGATAGAGCAGCTCGAGCAGCTCCTTGTGATGGCGCAAGGCAAGTATATGGTGCAGCAGATTGAGGGCAAGCGATACAACGGATACCACACGATTTACTTGGATACTCCCGACGAGGAGATGTACACGATGCACCACAATGGACGCCTCGTGCGTCAGAAGGTGCGCGTACGTACCTACCTGGACTCGGGAGACACCTTCCTCGAGGTGAAGAACAAGAACAACCACGGACGCACCAAGAAGAAGCGTATGAACGTGGGTAGCGTAGACACGCTCGTGACCGATGGTGGCGACACCCTGCTGACTAAGCATGCCAACTATCTGCTCGAGGATCTCGTGCCTAAGGTGGAGAACCGCTTTGAGCGCATCACACTGGTCAACATGGCCAAGACGGAGCGCCTCACTATAGATTGTCACGTAAAGTTTCACCACTGCGAGACCGACATACACGACACCTATGACCGACTGGTCATCATCGAGCTCAAGCGTGATGGCAATGTGTACTCGCCCGTGAAGAGCATGCTACGCGAGCTGCGCATCAAGCCTTCGGGATTCAGCAAGTATTGTATAGGGTCGGCACTCACAAACCCAAACCTGAAGCGTAACCGTTTCAAACCACGATTTACAAAGATTGAAAAACTTTTAAACAAATACTAAATTATGGGAAACCTATTGAACCTTATTGCCGGAGGGACTAAAGCTCTCGCCTTGGCAGCCGAAGAGATGGATATCGATGTACAAGGATTAGCCGACACCATGTCACCCGCACTATGGGCAGACTGGGGCGGACTCGCTGAGTTGCTCCTCCGCTTCTTGCTCAACACTGTAGTGATCGGACTTATCGTACGCGTGTTCTACTACCCCAAGAGCAAGCGCCGCGACTACTTCTTCACCTTCCTGCTCATCGCTATCAGCGTATTCTTGCTCATCTTCCTCATGGGTGGTGTGAAGCTCAAGATTGGCTTCGCTCTCGGTCTGTTTGCCATCTTTGGCATCATCCGCTACCGCACCGAGTCAGTGCCCATCCGTGAGATGACATACCTCTTCCTTATCATCGCAGTAAGTGCTATCAATGGTTTGGCTACCAGCATCAGCTACGTAGAATTGTTGGCAACCAACCTACTGTTCATCGTATCTATATGGACATGCGAGAGCAACCACTGGGTGAAGCACGTAGCCAGCAAGTTGGTGATGTATGACAACATCAGCCTCATCACTCCCGAGAAGGAGCCTGAGCTTATTGCTGACCTCAAGAAGCGTACAGGACTCGATATCTTGCGCATCGAGGTGGGTGCCATCGACTTCTCAAAAGACACTGCCATGGTGAAGATCTACTACGAACCCTTGACCAATGAGGTAAATAGTGTGAACCACGTGGGTCGTCTGCCCAAGGCGGGATAAGAACAAGACTGATATTGCATGTATGTACAGCGGATTAGTGTACATACATGCAATACTTTTTTTTGCACATATGTGCTATTTGGCATACAAATATGTTGACTTTTCAGAATCTTTTCAGAATTGACTCCTATTTTTGCCAAGTAAAATGATAAAACTATGAAAAGTATTAAGCGTATTTTAGGCACTGGATGCCTCGTGTTGGCAGCTACGACCATGGTAGCTCAGAGTGACTTTGGTGTTTGGACCAGTATCGAGGGTTCTACAAAACTCAACAAGAAACTGGAACTTTCGCTCGAGGGCGAGTACCGCACACAAGATATGTCATCGATGACCGAGCGCGCCTCGGGTGCCGTAAACCTCTCTTATAAGGATAAGAACTTCCTCCCCTTCCTCAAGGCAGATGTGGGCTATACCTATATGTATATGCAGTATATGGGCGACACGGAGGTGAAGTATCTGACCGATGAGGATGGTGACTATGAGCTCGATGGCGAGGGTAACCTCATCCCCAAGCACATGAACGTGGATGCTCCCTACTGGACAGCACGCCACCGCGCTACCGCATCGCTCACCGGCTCGTTCAAGCTGGGCCGCTTCAAGTTCTCACTACGCGAACGCTACCAGTACACCTACCGCATGGCGGCAGAGTGTGACCGCGAACGTTATTACTACTACGGATATCCGTTTAATGAGTGGGATATGGAAACACCCGAGTTCTTGGTAGACGAGAAGGAAGCCAAGAGCGACCACAAGTTGCGCACGCGCCTCCAAGTGAGCTACAACATCAAGGGGTGTCCGCTCGAGCCCTTCGCAGAGGTGGAGATATACAATGAACTCGACAATGCCATGGCACTCGACAAGGTGCGCTACACCGTGGGTACCGACTATAAGATCAATAAGAAGAACAAGCTGAAGGTATACTACCGCTTCCAGGACTATGCTGGTATCGATGAGGTGAGCGGTCATGTATTGGGCCTCGGCTATGCATTTGAATTCTAATCATTATTTATATATAAACGTAAGAGACAATGAAACGCAATTTTTACTTGATACTCGCCCTGCTCTTTGCCGGCTCTCTGCAGCTGCAGGCACAAAAGATGGCTGTGGAGCTCAACGACAGCAAGGAGGTCTTGCTGGATGAAGATATCGCTACCTGCAAAATCACCTTCTCTGACGGGAAGATGCTTTTCCATGTAAACGGTGCTGTAAAGAATACTTTTGAGATAAAGGACATCAAACGCATCTACGCTCCTCGCTACTCGTCTGTCGATGCATTGGATATGCCCCATAAGATGGCCTACTTGTCAGCAACTCAGCAGCTCGTTGTAGGTGCCGAGCCCGGTACCGTGATGACCGTATATCATGCCAATGGTGCCAAGGCACTCTCGCACATACAAACCATTGCAAGCACACCTGTCAGTGTAGCACATCTGCCCGCAGGTGCATATGTAGCGGTTGTTGGTGGTAAAACCTTTAAATTTGTAAAGCAATGAAACGACTGATACTTCTCCCTCTCGCCCTCATGACCACAGTGATGTCATGGGCTATTGTTAATGACGTTCCCGATTTCAGCGTGAAATGCAAGGATGGTAGTATTGCCTATTTCATGGGCTATACGACAGAGATGACATTCAATGAAGATGGTACAGTGCTCTACATCACCACCGAAGGTGAAGACGCCGTAGTGAGCTATGCCGTAGAGGGCATCGAGGCCATCGAGTTTGCTCAAAGCTATGCCAATCAGTACAGCTATGCCGGCACCCATGTCGACGTAGCTTTCGACGCTGCTGACGACACCTCATATAGCGAGGCCAAGGAGCAGGTGATTACCGACAAGAATCACGATGACTATGGCGACTATATCGAGAACTATTCTCCATCAAACCGTATCACCATTACCTACGACGGAGCTTCTGCTACGGTGAGCGGTACGGTGAGCGGCGTCAGAGTGATGTCCAATGTAGATGGGCATGTCGCTATCTATTCTACCAAGAAGAACGTGGCCTACACCTTGAAGGGTACTACCGCGAACGGTTCGTTCAAGCTATACTCTGACTATAAGACACAGTTGACACTTGCCGGTGCTGACATCACCAACCCCACGGGTGCAGCCATCAACATCCAGTCGGGCAAGACCATCCTGGTAGAGCTTGCCGAAGGCTCGGTCAATAAGCTCGCCGATGGAGCCTCATACACCATGACCACGGGTGAAGACCAGAAGGGAGCCTTCTTCAGCGAAGGTCAGCTTATCTTCTCAGGTAAAGGTTCGCTTGAGGTCAAGAGCATCGGTGGCCATGGCATTGCGAGCGACGACTACGTGCGCGTGCGTGGAGGTAACATCACCATCAGCTCTGTGCGCGATGGTATCAAGACCAACGATTGCTTCACCATGTACGGAGGTGTAGTCACGATTGATGCAGGGGAGGACGGACTCGACATCGGCAAGGGATACATCGAGATTGGTGGAGGTAAGCTCACCGTAAGCGCTGGAGACGAAGGCATCACAGCCTCTTACGAGGGAGAGTCAAATGGTTCGACCGACCCTGCTATCACTCCCTACATCGATATCAAAGGAGGACTCATCAAAGTGACTACTACAGGCGAGAAGGGACATGCCCTGCGTGCTATGTCTACCCTCTCCATGGCAGGTGGTATCGTGCAAGCTACTACCAAGGGTGCTGGCTCGAAGGCACTGATGAGCGAGGGAGATATGACGCTCACAGGTGGTAAAGTGACTGCCTTTACCGAAGGTGACGCTCTCTACGAGGCAGACCTTAAGGAGGTATCTTCATCTGCTGCCGTACGTAGCAAGGGTAAGCTCACCATCGCCGACATGACCATCGGACTCAAGAGTACTGGCAATGGAGCCAAGGCTATCAACAACGTAGGAGACATCATCTGCCGCCGCAGCACTGTGACCGCCGTCACCACTGGTGACCGCTACGTACATGGTTCGCTCGACTCTCGTGCACGCGGCATCACCACCGATGGCAAGCTCACAGTCGAAGGAGGTACCCTGCAGGTAAAATCCTACGACACCCCCCTACACGTCATTGGCACACAGACCTTCAGCAACAAAGCCGTATACGCAGGTTATCAGCTGAGTAAGTAACAAATCAAATAGCACCAAAGAAAAGGGGTTGGCGATGGCCAACCCCTTTCTTCATATTCTTCTCTCAAACAATTCGAGGAGTGAGACAGACTTAGTGTGACTTATTCGTAGTCTTTACGATATGTGTAGCTTCTTGTGTAGCATTACGCACCTCTACCTGACGCACTACAGCTTCGGCCAAATGACTGAAAGCAAGACCAGTCATAGTAGTATCATCAAGCGCTACAGGACGACCATTATCACCTCCTTCGCAGATGCTCTGTACTACAGGGATCTGTCCTAAGAGAGGTACACCCATCTCTTCGGCAAGGCGTTTACAGCCCTCTTTACCAAAGATATAATATTTGTTCTCCGGCAGTTCGGCGGGAGTGAACCATGCCATATTTTCTACAAGTCCAAGAATGGGAACATTGACCTTATCGTTGGTAAACATATCGATACCCTTGCGTGCATCGGCCAAAGCGACCTCTTGCGGAGTACTCACGATGACGGCGCCAGTGATGGCCACGGTCTGAAAGGTAGTGAGGTGTATATCACTCGTACCGGGAGGGAGGTCGATGAGGAAGTAATCAAGCTCACCCCATGCAGCATCGGCAATGAGTTGCTTGAGAGCATTGCTGGCCATACCTCCACGCCAAATAGTAGCTTGAGCGGGGTCTACAAAGAAGCCGATAGAAAGGAGCTTTACTCCATAGCTTTCGATGGGAATGATAAGGTCGCGTCCTTCAATGCGCTCAGCATAGGGGCGTGCGTCTTCGACTTGAAACATCTTGGGCATCGAGGGACCAAAGATATCTGCATCGAGGAGGCCTACCTTGTATCCTTGCTTAGCAAGAGCTACTGCAAGATTGGCAGCCACGGTACTCTTGCCCACACCGCCCTTACCGCTGGATACGGCAATGATATTCTTGACCTGAGGAAGCAGCTTCTCCACCTCGGGGCGTGCCTGCTGAATGGTCTTAACATTGATGGTCACCTCTACGTCGGTACCAGCCTCGCGCTTGATAGCAGCCTCGGCGCTCTTAAGGATGGACTTCATGAAGGGGTCAGTAGGTTTCTCGAAGATGAGGGAGAACGAGACCTTCAGTCCATCGATGCGGAGGTCATCCTCTACCATCTCTGCCTCTACCAAGTTTTTACCCGTACCAGGGTAGCGCACTGTGGCCAGCGCATCGTGGATAAGTTTGGGATATAGTGCCATGTGAGTTACTTGCTTGTTTGTAATCCGCTACGCTTGCTACGATTATAGCTACGGTAGTCGTCGAGTTCGATTTCAATCTCAGGTTCCTGCAATGTCAAGCCAGGGATGAGGTGGAACTTGAGGTACTTGATGGTCAAGCCGCGATCGAGCCACTGCTGTTCGTAGTAGGTACGAATAGAGAGGATGTCATCGGCCTGGCCACTATGGTAAAGGTCGGTGGTATTGACCTCCACAGGCAACTCATTGACCTTAACCAAAGCATCAGTATAGGTATAGAGGAAGTTGCTGTCTGTCTTGAGGTGTATGATACCATCTGTCTTGAGGAATGACGCATAGCGATGAAGGAATGATGTAGAGGTGAGACGCTTGGTCACCTTCTTCATCTGAGGATCGGGGAAGGTAATCCATATCTCATCTACTTCGCCTTCGGCAAAGAAGCGGTCAATAATCTCGATATTGGTACGCAGGAAAGCCACATTAGTCATGCCCTCACGCATAGAGTCAGTAGCACCTGTCCACATGCGTGCACCCTTGATGTCTACACCGATAAAGTTCTTATCAGGGTACATACGTCCTAAGCCTACGGTATATTCTCCACGTCCGCAGCCCAGCTCAAGCACTATCGGATTGTTGTTCTTAAAGAATTGTTCGCGCCACTGTCCTTTCATCTCAAAGGGCACCTGCTCTGCTACCGAATGTGGATACTCAAACACATGCGGATAGGCTGCCATGTCGGCAAACTTTGCTAACTTACCTTTTCCCATCAGTATTCATTTACGATTAATAAGTGCAAAATTACGAATAAATTGACAATTGACAATTGACAATTGGTAATTTAATGTTACCTTTGTGCGTATTTATGAAGATTAGTCGCAAAGAATCCGTTTTATTTGTTGCCCAGCTCATACCTTTAGTGGGCATCTTATACCTGTTTACTGACCTTGTGGGATGCCTTTTTATGGGCGAAGACTATCATGTACGCATGTGGTTTCGCATAAAGGTATTCGGATTCGTCGCAGCATTCACTACGGTATACCTTACGGGCACTAACCTACTGAAGTGGCCTACGCGACAGTTGGGTTACATCGGATATCCTATATATCTACTCATAGCAGCGGTGTGTGGCGTGTTTACAACCCCCAACGACCTCTTAGGCTATAAGATAGGACTCATCCTCGTGCCTTTCGTAGCACAGGTGCTCAAGTGGTATGGCAAGGGCATCTTACGCCGCTACTTGCGCATAGTGACGAACTTGGCAGGTGGGCGACTTATGAACGCCAAAGGATTAGTAATGATGGGTATCACAGCTGTCATTGGTTTGACGATGATGATGGGTGCCTACAATATGCGTGGCATATGCCACTTCCACCTGCGAGAGTTTATCGTAGAGACTGTATCAGTACCCTTCAAAGAGCCTGAGAAGCCCAATTATGACCCTACAAAGACAGACCGCCGCGACCCCTATCGCAACTATCCACGTATCTTCTACGACCTCAATGACATACAGCTTGTGGCAGCTCAATCCAATGGTACACCTCATGTGCTGACAGTAGAGGAGCTTGAGGTGGGCAAGTATGGGTTACAATACATAGAGACTAACAAACTGTACAAAGTAGACCCACTCACACACTCAGCACCCTACCTCGTGCCGAAGGCCAAGGAGTTTATCGACGAGCTGGGAGAGGCATTCCAAGACTCACTCTTCAATCGCGGATATGATCGTCGCCATCGATTTATCGTCACCAGCGTATACCGCACACAGAACCATATCAAGATGTTGCGCCGTAGTGGCAATGTAAATGCTTCGCAAAACTCTTGTCACCAGTATGGTACGACGGTAGACATCACCTATATGCGCTTCGACAAGCCCGAGGAGCACATGGCTACCGACACCAAGTTGCAGCAGCTACTCTTCCAGACAGTATATGATATGCACCAAGCAGGGCGATGCTATGTGAAGTATGAGCGCAAACAAGCCTGTCTGCACATCACGGTGAGGTAACACCCCTTAGAAGCTCGGGCGCTCAGAGCATGCATTGGGCGCATTTACACGCAACACATGTGACACCGTAGGCGCGATGCACTCTACTGCTATAGGGGCACGATTAAATTCGGGTTCCAAGCCTGCGCCATAGTAGATGATAGGCACCGGCACGTTAGAGCGATTGTAGTATACCTGCTCGCCCCAACGCTCGTCTATCAATGTCCATCCGGGAGCAACTTCGATAATGAGGTCACCCGAGCAGGCGCTGACGTAGCTATTGCTGACATTGTCGTCTGTATCTCTGGTGAGCAGGTCTATAGCGGCATATACGCGCTTCACACCCTCCTTCTGACAGAGAAACTCGGCACTGCAGTCGAGAACCTCCTTCATACGGAGCTGGCGCTTTTCTATCAAGTCGCGATTGAGGTATATCTCATTCAAGTAGGCACCTTCGACGTAGTTGTCAGGACCATAGAGGGCTCCCAGATACATATTGAGCAACGCCTTGCACTGCTCGATGCGGAGCTCGCCCGTAGGCAGAGAAAACTGGCGTCGGTCGGGCATATTGGTATCGGTATAGCCAGTAGAGGTGAGGACGACAAGCGCATTATCCAAGCCTATCTCTTTATCGATGACTTGCAACAGTTCGGCAATATTACGATCGAGACGACAATAGATATCTTGCTGCTCCACGGGACGTTCCCACGCCGAAGCGTGTTCAAAGTTACCAGCGTAGTAACCCACACAGAGCATGTCTGTCACATTGTTTCGTCCCATCAGGCTACCCTCGATACACGCCAAGGCCAGCTGAGTAATCTCATCGTTGATGCATGCCGAAGTCTTGTATCGCTTCACCGAGCCATCGCTACGGAAGGTATGGGTAAATGCTCTGGGAGTACCATTATAGGCAGAGTTGTCATACATCTTTATCGGGTAGTAGGGCTCCCACTCCATATCTTTCCAGTCAAAACGGCTTCCCTTGCGGCGATTAAAAGAGCGCGCCCAAGCAGGCAAGCCATCGTAGTACGCCGATGTAGCCCACTGAGCATGGTCATCGCTAAGCCATATAGCCGTGTTGGGCGAGTGACCTCCTGCTAACACCGCCATGTCGCGCTCAGGAGCTATAGACACCACATAAGCATCACCCGCAGAAGCCAGCTTGAGCTCATCAGTAAGCGTGGTCACCAGCAGGCGCGAAGGTGAGGTAGACTCAAAGGTGTTGACACCCGCATGGCGCTCATCATCCACGGAAGAGAGCACGCGGAGGCTTTTGCGCTCTAAGAAACGATTGCCCACGACACCATGATAATAGGGAGTAGTACCACTATATATAGAGGCCACTGCAGAGGAGCGATCGGGAGCAGCATGTGAGTAGTATCCATTACTATATACGCGGCCCTCAGCGAGCAACTTCTTGAATCCGTCTTCGCCATAGAGATGCATATACTTCTCCATATAGTCTGCACGGAGCTGGTCTACCACGATGCTCACCACCACCTTAGGAGACTCCACAGTATTGGCCATGAGCAGTGCCGGAGCAGTAAGTGCTATCGCTAAGGCGACACTACGAATATGTACCCCATGCGACCTATTATTGGCAGCAAGACGCAACTTCAAGCGATGCTTCAGGTAGGGATATGCCCAGAGATTGTGCAGCACGCGCAATAGCAGAGCCGACACAAATATCCAAGCAGCAGGCTGTATATATTGATCCATGAGCAGAGCTGTCACTATGAAACCTGCATATAGCGCTACCATCACATAGCTCAATGTCGGTACACGACGACGCAGCGTACTGCCCACAAAGAAGGGGATAAACAGCAGAGGCAGAGGATTGAGATAAATGACATGTATATTGCTACCCACCGTAGGATGACTTGAGAAGAAAAAGAGGAAGGCCACGATACAGCCCATCAAGCCCTGTATGGTGAAAAGCAGCGTATCAAACCACCATAGTCGACGCTCAAAAAGCACCTCAAGCGTACACATCACCGCCACGACAAGCAAGAAGAGTATCATCACCTCCGTCGGGGTGAGAGGGAATCCCCACACCTGCTCCTGAGGCTCTATAGGCTCTATCACCCGCTCTGCTACTACGTAGGGAAAGACTTTCGCCGACTCTGCAAGCTGCATCTCAGCCACATAGTCTTGCAGGTACTCAGGAGCAAACATCTGCTGACGAGCATCGATGGGGCGATCTGCCTCCACGCCGAGCAGGTAGTCGATACCAAACTGCAGCCACGGATAGTCTATGGTATACTGATGCAAGATCTCACGATACGTAGCCCCCTTGCAGGTATCAGCCTTCACCTCTTTGAGGCGTGCAGATAGCGCCTCCTCCACCTTGTCACGGGCCTTGGTGCTACAGTTATTATATAGGAAGTTGTAGCGATAGGTCCTATTCTCGGGACGCAGGTTTTCATTGAGCAATGCGATTAGTTTGACCTTCTCCGCCTCGCTCAGATTGAGCTGCTGCAGCGTCACAGATGAGCCTCGCTCGGTATATTCGCGCTCAAATATGGGGTAATTCAATGCTCCCACCACATAGTCGGTATCTCCCTTGATAAACTTCCAGATAAAATTGGGAGCATCAAATGCAAACAATCCATAGTTTACCGCCATATCGACCCCTACCGCCGGTATCTCTATGCGCAGCGCCGTATGTCCATATACAGCATACACCTCAGTACCGGGCGAGCAGGTCACAAGGCTCACACGGATAGAGTCGTTCGCATCGCGCACCAGCGCCGAATCAACCTCTACCGGCATCGCCCATGCCGACATGCTAAACATCAAAGCCAATATCATCAAAAACTTTTTCATATCTTTCTTAATTTGCTACTAATCAATATCCCGCGGCATACGCCACTACAATCTTACAAAGGTAGTAAAAAAGTCTCTACTTTATCAAATTTTTGAGACAAATTCTCCACGAACGATCAAACGTCCAAAAACTTTTCAACCTTCCCACTAAAAAAAGTCCCACAAAGCCTTGTTTGTCGCAATTTCTATGTATATTTGCAAGCTTTAGATAACAAAAAGTAATAAAACCAATTTTATAAATCATAATTCACGAAAAGACTATGGCAAATAGTAAAGAAAAACTTTTCAGCGAGTTTGCACCTACCACCACCGAAGCGTGGAAGGAGAAGGCCGTTGCCGACCTCAAGGGTGCCGACTACGAGAAGAAGCTGGTATGGAAGACCAATGAGGGATTCGCCGTACAGCCCTTCTATCGCCAAGAGGACATCGCCTCACTGGCTACCACTACTGCGCTACCGGGCGAATACCCCTTCGTGCGTGGTAACAAGAAAGACAATAACGAATGGCTCGTGCGCCAAGATATCGACGTATGCGACTTTGCTGAGGCCAACGCCAAGGCACTGCACGCTGTAGAGCGTGGTGCTACATCACTGGGCTTCAAGATCAAGGGCAAGATGCTCTCTGCCGAGGGTATCGCCACCTTGCTCGAAGGCATCTGCACCTGCGTAGAGCTCAACTTCAGCACCTGCCAGGGCAAGTGCGCCGAGCTCGCCGACATCCTCATCGCCTACTACACCGCTAAGGGCTACGACCTCGAGACCTTGCGCGGCTCTATCAACTACGACCCCATGAGCAAGCTCATCGGCAAGGGTAAGGAGATTGGCGAATATGCCGACACGATGAAAGCCCTCGTAGAGAAGATGCAGGCGCTTCCTAAGTATAAGTGCGTAGCCGTAGGTGCTCTCGCGCTCAACAATGCCGGTTCGTACATCAGCCAGGAGCTGGGCTATGCCCTTGCTTGGGGTAATGAGTACCTCGGCGCTATGGTAGAGGCTGGCGTGCCCGTAGATGTAGCAGCCAAGAAGATGAAGTTCAACTTCGGTATCTCGAGCAACTACTTCATGGAGATTGCCAAGTTCCGCGCAGCTCGTATGCTATGGGCTACCATCGTGAAGCAGTATGAGCCCCAGTGCGACTGCTCATGTAAGATGACCGCTCATGCCGAGACATCTACCTTCAATATGACCCTCTTCGATGCACATGTAAATATGCTGCGTACCCAGACCGAGGCCATGAGTGCCGCTATCGCTGGTGTAGACAGTATCACCGTGTGCCCCTTCGATAAGACCTACGAGACTCCCGATGAGTTTGCTGAGCGCATCGCTCGCAACCAGCAGCTCCTGCTCAAGGAGGAGTGTCACCTCGACAAGACCGTAGACCCCGCCGCAGGCTCATACTACATCGAGACCCTCACAGCCTCTATCGCCCAGCAGGCATGGAAGCTCTTCCTCGAGGTAGAGCAGGCTGGTGGCTTCCTCGC
>JAFZFF010000055.1 GCA_017556045.1 Bacteroidaceae bacterium
ACCATCACCGTAGAGCCCTGGCGTTCAGCAGGCTTCCCCGTGATTCGCGACTTGATGGTTGACCGCTCAGCTTATGATAAGATCATGCAGGCTGGTGGTTACGTATCAGTGAACACAGGTGGTATCCCCGATGCAAACGCAATTCCTATCGCTAAGCCCATCGCTGACGAGGCTATGGACGCTGCAGCATGTATCGGTTGCGGTGCTTGCGTAGCTGCTTGTAAGAACGGTTCTGCTATGCTCTTCGTATCAGCTAAGGTGAGCCAGCTCGCCCTCCTTCCCCAAGGTCAGGTAGAGGCTGCACGCCGTGCCAAGGCTATGCTCGCTCGTATGGATGAGCTTGGCTTCGGTAACTGCACCAACACTCGTGCCTGCGAGGCCGAGTGTCCCAAGTGCGTAAGCATCAGCAACATCGCTCGCCTCAACCGCGAGTACCTCAAGGCTAAGCTTGCCGACTAATCCCACGAGGATTAACATAAACGATAATAGGGTGACCGTGGTCACCCTATTATTTTATTCCCCAACGACATCAAAGAAGCGCAGCGACTCAATGCACATCGTAGTGCTACGGAGTGAAAAAAGTTGTGACGCACTTAATCGTCGGAGTATCTGTAATATAACACACTTTGCGTCACTTGTGACACATAGATGTATAACCCCTATATACAATAATTAAATAATTATTTTAAAAATATAATTTAATTAATTATTTATTCCTTTAAGGATTATAGCAAACACCTGTCACAAGTGACGCAAACCGACATAACTCTCTGGAATACTGAAAGTAAAGTGCGTCACAACTTTTTTTTCCAAAATCAGAGCCGTCCAATAAAAATGCCAGAGCCGTCCGTTAAAAAAATCAGAGCCGTCCGATTTTCTTAACGGACGGCTCTGATTTGTATGGGTTATTAAAGGATTGTTAAACTGACGCGGCGACCCAATCCTTCGAAGATTCTAAACAGCGTACCTAACTGTATGTCGGCCTTTCCATTTTCGAGTCGAGAGATGTAGGTCTTCTTCGTGCCAATCTTTTCGGCCAGTTCCTCTTGCGTGAGTCCTGCGCGTTTGCGCTCTTCCTTGAGTGTCTGGGCAAGGCAAAAAGCCTCAGTCTCGCGGTCGAACTCTTCGCGTGTCTCGCTGCCTACCTTGCCGAACTCTACATCCAGCAATTCGTCGAGGCTACTGCAATTCATAAGGGCATTTTCTTTTGACTTATCCATAACTATTTGTTGTTAAAATATTCTTTCATTAGCCGTTCGGCCTTATCAATCTCGCTTGCAGGAGTCTTCTGTGTCTTTTTCTGAAAGCCGTTGAAGAGAATTACCAATGAACCTTCGTCAAAACAGCAGAATACTCGATAGATATTTCCAGCATATTCGACACGGATTTCATACAATCCTTTTTTGCCCTCTATACTCTTCAGTATTGAGACTGGCAATCGGTCTATCGTCTGAATCCAAACCAAAGTTTGCGCTATCTTACGCCTTACCTTATCGGACTGCGCCACGAAGAATTCGTTAAAATAGTGCTTGTAAAATTTGATTTCACGTTTAGCCATAAACTCTATCGCTATTAATTCAACGGCAAAGTTAACTAAAAAGTTTACTTCTGCAAAGAAAAAACTATTTTTCTTCCCCCATCACCCCCAGCAGCGCTTCGGCCACAGCCCTCATCCGCTCGTATGCCCAGCGTTTGGTGTGATAGGCGGCATCGTAGCGCCATTTGGCGAAGGGGCGGGCGTAGAGCGTCTGCGATATGTGGCGTATGGTCTCCACATCGGGCATAATGCGAAATCCGTCCGGTGGAGCCACCGAACGGATATATTCTACAAAGGCTGCATAGCCCAGCGAGGCATCATACCACCCCTCATCCACCAACACCCTATACACCGCCTGCCAGTGCACCTTGCGCGTCACGAGGTAACGGCCGTCGGGGGCTTTGCACTCCATTAATTTTCTCAACGCTAACGTTAACGATGACGCTGATGTTAACTTGGGTTTCGCGATGTCATACCCCCTCCGCTCTGTCTCTTCGTTCCTTCGCTCGTCCCCCTTAAAGGGCGACAATTCT
>JAFZFF010000056.1 GCA_017556045.1 Bacteroidaceae bacterium
CAGGGGCGTGTACAGTCTTCCGTGGGCTGTACACTTTTAACCATATATGCGACAGCGTGGGGTATTTGTTTCTCAGTTCATTTCCTTATGGTGTTTGCCGATACCAGATTTACAATGAGCTTGACAAGTCTCTACGCTTTTTCTTGTATACAATGGCAAACACATTTTATGAATTGCTGATTTCGAGAGACTTTGGGCGTAACAAATTTAATAGCATGAATGCTAATTATCGACAAGAAGCTTTCAGTGTGATGCAAACTATCGCTTGCGATATACGACAGGAATTAGATAGGGTGGGAAGCTATCCTACGGATGTTTCCGGTTATGTGCAGCAGCGTGAAGTCATCAATAGAGTGTTTCGGCGCACTACGGTAAGCGACTATAGTCTTTTGGGTATCATTCAAAGGCTTACCATTATCGACTCATTCTATTCCACCAATGCACGCTTCAGCTACTACTCCATAGAGCAACTGGCTATACGGATTTATAACGTTGGCAGTGAGCAAGATGTCGTAGCTTATTTTGATAGCATTGCTCGTGGAGGTAAAGACACTTGTGGACTCTTCTCAGCCCACTATGGTGTCCGTAAGAATCTTTCAGATGGTGATTTGTTGATGTCTTTGGTGTCGAAGTACGCCTACTATGTATTGTTGCAAAATACAGCGGCCTATCCACTTGGATTTCCAATCTACGACAGCCTAGTTGTAGGTATTATCTCGAAAGCACAACCTCGTAAATATTTCGGAATAGACAAGGGGCAAATTGCCCCCAAGAACTTACAAACACCATCGATAGAAGACTTTGTGGAAGCAATAGACAAGGTAAGAGTGAGATTATTGGGCAATATTACGACATTGTTTGGAGCCTTCCAACAGTTTGACATCCTTGACGCCTACCTCTGGCGTATGGGGAAACTCGATAAGGGGAACTACTCGTTGTTGCTCACTTGTGATAATTACAACACATTTGTTCGTAACTTGGGGCTTGTCAATATGGATGGAGAACAACTACACGTATCGTTCCCTACGATAAAACACAAGAATGGCAAGACGGAGTTTGACAATGTGGTCCGTTATCGATGTTCCACATTGTCAATAAGTAGTATTGTGTATGGATTAAGCAACACGACACTAATGAGTCTGCTGATAACACATTGGAAAAATCACTTTAAACAATCAAAATAATGAGAATTATGAAAAAGCATCTACTTTCCCTTTTCGCTGCATTGACCCCCCTCTTAGCCAGTGCGCAAACAGAGATTAATGACATTTGGTATAATCTTGATGCTGACACCAAGCAGGCTGAGGTTACATCAGGGGGACTTTATTCTGGCTCTATCACCATTCCTGCTACAGTGACCTATGAAGGGGAAAGCTATAGCGTGACGGGTATTGGGGACAAAGCTTTCTACGATTGCAGCGGCCTCACCACTATCGATATTCCCGAGGGTGTCACGACTATTGGAGGCTTCGCTTTCAAGAATTGTCGCAATCTCACCGCCATCAATATTCCCGAAAACTCGCAGCTGATGAGCATTGGAGTAAGTGCTTTCTATGGTTGCGGCGGTCTCACAGTTATCAATATTCCCGAGGGTGTTACTAGTATTGAAGATGGAACTTTTGAAAAATGCTATGGCCTTGCCTCCATCAATATTCCCGAGGGTGTTACTAGTATTGAAGATGGAACTTTTGAAAAATGCTATGGCCTTGCCTCCATCAATATTCCCGAGAGTGTTACTAGTATTAAAAATGGTGCTTTTCGCGATTGCTGCGGCCTCACCACTATCGACATTCCCGAGGGCGTAACAAGTATTGAACGCTCTGCATTTCATGGTTGTTGGCTCACCGCCATCAATATCCCTGAAAATTCACAGCTGAAGAACATTGGAGAAGGTGCTTTCTATCAGTGTCGCAACCTCACCGCCATCACCATTCCAGAGAATGTAACAAGCATAGGAGAGAGTGCTTTCCTTGAATGTCATAGTCTTACCACCTTCACCATTTCCGAGAATTCACAGCTGAAGAGCATTGGAAAAAATGCTTTTGAATGGTGTAGTAATCTCACCGCTGTTCATATCAGTGACATAGCAGATTGGTGTAAGATTAAATTTTGGGGTAGTTGCGTTTCAAATCCACTTTATTTTGCCAAGAATCTATACCTAAAAGGAGAACTTGTGACAGAACTAACCTTCCCCGAGGGCGTGACGAGTATTGGAGACTTCGCTTTCTATGGATACAACCACATCACCTCTATCACCATTCCCGAAGGTGTGACTGATATCGGATTCATGCCATTCGCATATTGTAAAAACCTCACCACCATCACCCTGCCCGCAAGCGTGGAAAAAATTGGCAAGAAAGCTTTCTATGAATGTTCAAGCATTTCTGATGTGTACAACTATGCAGAGAAGTTGCCTAGTGTTGATGAATATATTTTCTCTAACACCAACATCAGTTGGAACGCCACTCTTCATGTTCCAGCCAGTGCATTGGAGACATATAAGGTCTGCTCGCCCTGGAGTAGCTTCGCCAACATCGTAGTGCTAGGGACTGGCGTCGGAAAAATGACAAATGATAATAATCAAATGGAAATCTATGACCTCAGCGGTCGCCGCGTAGAGAAAGCCGAGGAGGGCATCTACATCGTGAATGGTCGTAAGACAGTGATTAAGTAATCATCAAATACTACACATACACCACACGGGGCGCGGAGAGACACTGCGTCCCGTGCTGCAATTATAAGTAAATTATTGGTGTCCGATAAAACTTTTTATTAGCTCAAAAATTATTAGTACGTTATTTGTTGAATAGAATATTTTTTGGGGAACTACAATAATAAAAAGAATCCCTACAATTATTAGTTATAGGGATTCTCGTCTATTACCTTTTTGATCTCTTCAAGTAATAGGAAAGTTAGAATGTACAGGGAAGAGTGAGAAGCTGGTACATCAGGGTACGTGCCATGCGCTCGTGACCGACATCGTTGGGGTGGAGAGCATCGGTATCCTTATTTACAAAGTACTGCTTATGCTCTTCGTGCATGGGGTAGAGGCCTGATACGGCTCCGAGGTCGATGACGGGTACTGCCCATATTTGACCAGCCTCCTTGATAGACTCTACATAGGCGTCGAGGTACTCGCCACAACGATTGGTGTAGTCTTCGGTGCACTGCACATTGCGGTTACCTGCATAGAAGTATGCGCGATGGATGGGTGTGAGCAACACAATCTGCTTGGTGGGGAACATGCGCTTGAGTGAGTCAAGGGCAATGTTGAGACGGCCACGATAGGTGCTATTGCTCATGATGGGATAGCGACGCTTGCGATCTTCCATGCGCTTGTCGTATCCTGCGGCGTATTCTACACGCTCATACTTCTCCTCGAACCATTCACCGATGGGCAATCCTGCGTTATAGTCATTGGTTCCCATGAAGATTAGTATGGCATCGAAGTTGTCGCCATGTTCTTCGCGGAGCTTGTTGGCCTGGCGGGGTATGTCGTTCCATTGGCGACCACCTACACCATATACGAGGGGAGTGATCTGTAGCCACTCTTGGAGGTAGCCCCAAAACTTGGTCTCTGAACCGCCAGTACCTGGGTCGGTAATAGAGTCACCGAAGTAGGCTACGCGTTTGCCTGTCCAGGGATGTGTGAATGTTTGTGCCTTAGCAGCATTCTTATCAGTGTTCTTTGCCTTTGTCTGTGCAAGGGTGGGAAGGATTACTGTACAGCAAAGTAATGCTGTGATAAATAGCTTTCTCATCATGATGTGTTTTAATGTTGTTATCCTGAGTGAAACGAAGGATCTTGCGTAGAACATTGCAAGATGCTTGGAGATTCTTCACTGCGTTCAGAATGACATATAGTTATTAGTTTACTATTACATTGGGGAAATATTCCTTGAAGAGCTGTTCGGCTCGTTGGAGCTGCTCTTGGGTGTTTTCTTTTACCTCCTCAAGCTCGTACTTCCAGCCCATGGCTTCCCACTTGTGTACGCCGAAACGGTGGTAGGGGAGTATTTCTACGCGCTGTATCTGTTTGTACTTGCCGAGAGCTTCGCCGAGGGCGCGGATGTCTTCCTCCATATCGCTATAGCCGGGTACGAGAACGTAGCGGAGCCAGAAGGGGTGGTCGTGCTCTTCGAGCCATGCTGCGGTGCGCAGGGTCTGCTCGTTGCTACGGCCAGTGAGCTGGCGATGGCGCTCGGGGTTGAACTGCTTGACATCGAGCAACACGAGGTCGATTTCCTTAAGGAGTTCCTCAACGTGCTGGTTCCACACACCACCATTGGTGTCGATGCAGGTGTGTATGCCGTGGCTCTTAAGGTCGCGCACGATGGGCACAAGGGCTTCGGCCTGCACGGTGGGCTCACCGCCAGAGAAGGTGACTCCGCCTCGCTTACCGAAGAAGGGTTTCTGGTCAACGGCCATATCTACTATATACTCGGGACGGGTTTCCTTACCGCCCTGCAGGTCAATAGTGTCGGGGTTTGCACAATAGAGGCAACGGAAGGGACAGCCTTGAAGGAAAACGACGAGCCGGAGACCCGGCCCGTCGAATGTCCCCATACTTTCGTAGGAGTGTACGTTTATCATATTGTAGTGAAGAGTTAAGAGTGAAGAGTTAAGAGTTAATTCTCCACTCTGAATACTATCAATAACTTGAGAAGTTAGGAGTGAATGTTGGAATATATGCCGGATGGCAACTCTTCACTTTTCACTCTTCACTTTTTACTCATTTTACATTCTCTCGTGGAACGAACGGCTGATTACCTCCAACTGGTGCTCGCGGCTGAGCTTGATGAAGTTAACAGCATATCCTGATACACGGATGGTGAGCTGCGGGTACTTCTCGGGATGCTCCATAGCGTCCATGAGCATGTCGCGGTTGAGCACGTTCACGTTGAGGTGGTGTGCACCCTTGGTGAAGTATGCATCCATCATGGTCACGAGGTTCTCGATGCGCTCCTCAGCGGTAGGACCGAGTGACTTCGGAATGATAGAGAAGGTGTTAGAGATACCGTCCTGTGAGTCGCGGTAGCGGAGCTTAGCTACTGATGCGAGTGAAGCTACAGCACCGTTTTTGTCGCGTCCGTGCATGGGGTTAGCACCGGGAGCGAAGGCAATGCCCTTCTCACGGCCGTCAGGTGTAGCACCTGTCTTCTTACCATACATCACGTTAGAGGTAATGGTGAGGAGTGAGAGTGTGGGACGTGCGTTCTTGTATACGGGGAGCTTCTTCAACTCTTCAGAGAAGTAGTATACGAGGTCTACACCGAGCTGGTCAACACGGTCGTCGTTGTTACCGAAGCAGGGGAACTCGCCCTGGATGTCGAATGACTCGGTCAAACCGATCTCGTTGCGCTTAGCAGTTACCTTAGCGTAGCGGATAGCTGAGAG
>JAFZFF010000057.1 GCA_017556045.1 Bacteroidaceae bacterium
CTCCGATACCAACGCTCCGTCCATCTTGCGTATAGGCAGGAAGTCGAAACAGTCTGCCTCCTTGCCATCACGCTTTTCTGGTGTAACGATGATTGCCGAGGCGTGCACAGATGCCGCCTTTGGTTGACCGAGCAAGACTCGCACATCCTCAATCACTTCGGGATAGGTCTGTATAAAGTCATAGACCTTGCGGTTAGTAACGGCTATCTTGAATAGTCCTGTCCAGTCGGCACCATCATCGAGCATCGCCGTTATGTAGTTTACCGTGCCGTGTGGTACACGGTGTACTCGCGCCACATCTTTGAGTGCCGCTTTAAGTTTCAGCGTTGTGAATGTTCCTGCCGAGAATACACGTTGACGACCACCGACATTGTATCGCTGTTCAAGGTAGTCCTTCATCTCCTGACGGCGGTCCGAGGCGTAGTCGACATCGATATCAGGAAGCGAAGCGTGTCCGCCCTCGACAAGTCCCTTATCCACAAAGGAGTCGATTACCTTCATCGGGGCTGTCGCTCGCCTTCTTTTTACACTGGTTACTATCATCTGAAATACTTTTTATGTCGCACTATGCAGCTCACGGTCTGGTGCGATACACCATACTCAATGGCTAGTTCCAACTGCGTTACGCCACCTGCGTAGTAGCGTTCGCGTATTCGCTCTGCCTGTGCGTTGGTTAGTTTTGCATTACGGCTCTTCTCTCCATAGTCGTTTTTGAGGTCATTGGCTATGGCGTGCTCCATATTGCGCTGGTGAGTACACATCTCAAGGTTCTCCACAGCATTATTGTAGCGATTGCCGTCGATATGGTTTACCTCCAATTCAGGATCCCAGTCATCGAGGAAATGCTCGGCCACAATGCGGTGTACGGAGAATTTCTCTCCGATGCCATTTTTGTATAATCTCACGCAGTCATAGAGCGATGTCTTGCCACACCAATGCGTTAGTATGCGCTCGGACTGCGTGCGTGTAATGCCGCCTGAAACAACCTCCCTTTCGAGGCTCTTGACACGGCCTTTGTTACTGATTTGATAACACCCTTCATAATTTTTAATGCCCACCCAGATCTCCTGGGTACTGTTCATCTGTTATTCGCTTTAATGCGGTTTGAAATATGTCTCTTTGAATCTCTATTCCGATAAATCTGCGTCCTGTATTTTGGCAGGCAATGGCGGTACTGCCACTACCCATAGCAAAGTCAATCACTAAATCACCCTCGTTGGTGTAGGTGCGGATTAGGTACTCAAGCAGTGCCACAGGTTTCTGTGCTGCGTGCAGGCACGATGTCTGCTTATCGGTCTTGAACTTTATGACACTGCGTGGATAGCGCTCTGTGGAGATGTAGTCCCGATAGTTGTCGTGCTTATGATATATCTCTCCGGCGTTACACTTACGCTGATGTGCAGCCATAACAACCTTGCGTTTATGGCCATCGGTCTTTATGGGGTTGTATATTGGCAGTCTGTCGTAGAATACGAGTATATCTTCGTGTGCCTTCATAGGCATACGTTTGGCATTGAGAAAGCCCGTAGGCTGTGTCTTCTCCCACACCCACGAATAGCGTAGCTGCTTGAGGTTTGAAGCTCCAAGCACGCTGGTAAATGGTTGCTGACAAAAGAGCAGTATGGGTGTCGATGGCATAGTAACGCCACGAAGCACCTGCCACATCTTTGTTATATCTATGGGCGAATCCCAACGGCAATGGGTAGTGCCGTAAGGAGGGTCTGTGAGTATCATATCTGCCTTGATGCCTTGCTCGGCAAGCATAGGAAGCACATCGAGGGCATCGCCTTGGTAGAGGTCGCAGCCGTTATAGGGGCTCTGATGAATGTAGTTGTTCATTGGCTATCTCCTTTAAGTTCCACAAGCAATCTCGGCGGTCTAATAGGATGTCATCGCCACAACTCAATTTATCGGCTGTAATAGTCATCTCCTTGCCATCACGCACGATGCGTAGTTTGGCTTCGGGATGCAGCATGTATATCGTTTTATCAATCTCAACCTCGATATACTCCACACCTCGCTGTATGGGGATGTCGGGAGCAAGAACAGTTAGTTTGTCTTTCCAACTAAGTCCACATCGCTCCGGGACAAGGAAACGAGAGAAGATAAGGTCATACTTTATCGGGTCGATAGAGGTAATCCCCAGCAGGTACGATACAAGCGAGCCTCCTGCCGAGCCACGGCCGATACCCGTTGCAATACCTCGGCGTTTTGCCTCACGCACCATATCCCACTGCACAAGGAAGTAATCCACATTGTCGGTTGATTCGATAATATACACTTCCTCATCTAATCGTTCGCGGTAGATTGAGTGTTTCGCCCCTGGAATTTTCTCTGCGAGCCCTTCATCGAGCAGGCGAAGAAACATCGTGCGTCTATCGCCATAGCGCTCCTGCTCCTCGGAGCGCATCATATATTCGGGCATAAACATCTTACCCGTTTCAAAGACTGCCTCGGCACGCTCCGCAATATCTACCGTATGTCGGCACATCCTCTCAAAGAGTCCGTCAAAGTTCCACCTATCAGAAAATAGAGGTCGCAGAGTGTTGTAATGCTCATCTACGCTCTTGAAGTATTGCTCCTCGCTCTGCTCGTGGGCTGCACCCGTAGCAATCTTATTAAGCACAATCTTCGATTTCGCATCATCACGGTCTATGTAGTAACTATCTGCTATAAGAATAGGCTCTACGCTGAAAGAATCGTTTACTGCATCGTAACAATTCTCGAAGTAGTGTTTCAGTGCGGCTAACTTCTCACGGTCTATACGGTCTGCCTTATACTCATTGCCATCGACCTGATAGTATACGGCATCAAACCGCTCCTTCAGTCGCTCGACATGGCGAGGACTATCCGTTATCCAGTATGCCGAGCGAGTGTCGAAGACTATGGCACACCCCTCAGCATAGAGAAATAGTCTCGAGTACTCGATGACGCCATCTTCGGAGTTTACCATTACCTCTCGTTGGATATTGAGAAGGTTATGCAGCCCCTTGTTGCTAAGAGCGTATATCTTTATCTCGACTTTCGTTTCGTTATGCAGCATTGTAAGAGTATAGCCAAACACAGGTTTAAGCCCCGCCTTCGCACACTCCTTTTGCAGGTTAAGCGTGGCGGCCATTGTGTTACGGTCGCAAATGCCTACTGCTGTTTGCCCAAGCCACCTTGCCTTGTGGCATAGTCCATCTAGCGAACCCGATGCGTTAAGCAATTCAAAAGGCGTATGTACACCGAGATTGACAAACGCGATATTATGCTTCGGTGGCTTTGGCTTGCCTATATGTCTTAGGATATTGAAGTGAAACTCTTCTCGCAGATCATAGTAATACCAATTGTTACCAAATGGGAACGCCACATAGAAGATTCCCTCGTCCTGCAGCTCCTGTGGGTTTTCCATAAGGTTGAACCTCACTTCGCCATCCTTGCTCTTGAAGATTGATTCCACTCCTGACAGGTCAGCAAGATACATTTTGCCGAAGTCCGGGATTTCAACGACCTCATTGTCGATGGTAGCATAGTCTATGTTTTGGGCATCGAGCCACTGAATAAGTTCTTGCATCATAACTCTTGAACCTTTCGTAGTTTGAAATTAGAGGGAGATTGAAGGCGTTGAGCAAAGATTTCGAATATCTCTTCCACGCTCATCTCGTCCCAGTCCTTATGGGCATCAGCAATGTTGGCGACAAAGACAGTAAAGTATTTGGCGAGTCTGCTGGCAGCCTTCTTTACAGGCTCGACGGCATCTCCATCATAGCCAACAATCACCGTCTGAACTCGCTTGCGTTGTAGTTTATAGACCTGGACATCGGAGATCTTCTTTCCGAAGGTTGCTACAACTGCCACTCTGGGATTATCATATAGCTCCATCTTGCGGGTTAGGGCTATAACATCAAAGATGCCCTCCACGAGGATAACCGTATCGGTCTCACCCTCGTGAATAGCATCGTAGTTATATAGTAGTTTGGAGAAGTCGTTATTGACAGAGTTGCGATAACGCAATATCTTGAAGCCGCCATTGTACTTCACCTTGCGGTTATGCGCATCGATATCGCTTTTCGACCAGGTATGACGACCCACGAAGCCCACATTTTCCCCGTTGTCAATGATAGGAAATATCACATAATCCTCAAAACGAGGATTGAGACGGTTAGTTATGCCCACTGGGAAATAGTCGTAGTCATCGTAGGTAAAACCACGCTCTTTGAGATATGGGTGGCTGAAGGTTCGCTTGTAGAAGTCCGGCAACTCAGTTACGGTCAACATATCGTCAATTTCTTCCGGCTCCACACCCAAAACAAACTGCAAGGGAGCAGTAATATCTGCCGTAGGAGTAACCATAAGGTCCATACGACCTATGGCTTCCAAGAGTTGTCCGAGAGTGCGCGTAGACTTGCCACACGAGAAGCAGTGAGCCATAAAGGACTCTCGGCGGGCGGTCTCCGGTCCAATGTAGATACCGAACTTACCGCCCGACTTGCCACAGAAGGGGCAACGCGGCACGATAAGATTCTTACCCGTACCGTCACGCTTTGCGCCCGTCTCGCGTGCTATCTCCTGCACCAA
>JAFZFF010000058.1 GCA_017556045.1 Bacteroidaceae bacterium
CAACCACTATATAAAGATGCTTGTCGACCTCATCAAGGGGTCGCCCACGAACTACAAGTTGGAAGCCGTCAAGCACCTCACACTGGCCATGTTCTACGCCTACTCCAGCACGAGGCACGCCCCCGTGAGTGAGCGCATAGGACGTAAGGACGAACTCTACGGGCTGTTTACCGACCTCGTGCGTCGTCACTTCCGTACCTATCGCGATGTGAGTTACTATGCCGACCATCTCTGTATCACCGTCAAGTACCTCTCACAAGTGGTAAAGGAGCAGACGGGGCGCCCAGCGAGCGAAGTGATAGAGCAATACGTCACTACGGAATGCAAGGCGTTGCTGTCGTCCACCACAATGAGCATACAGCAGATTGCTGACACCCTCAACTTCCCCTCACAGTCTGTCTTCGGCAAATACTTCAAGCGAGCCACAGGCCTATCGCCACGCGAGTATAGGAATAGGGGGTGATAGTAAGATTTGATGAATTATTTTGTGAAAAGACTATATATTATGGAACAATTGATTAAAGAACTATTTGAGCGCATAGAGGCGCTGGAGAAGAGAGTGGAAAAAAATTGAAGGAAGGGAAGCCTCCCCTAACCCATCCCGAAGAGGGGAACTTGGCTCCGCTATGTCCGTGTGAGAGGTATAATTCACAGAACCTAAATTTTCGCGAGATTCGCGTGAGTTAAAATCTTCCGTGCGAGCCACCTCCCTCGGCGGCAGATGATACCCGCAGTTGGAGAGGCGGTTGCAGCGACCGCACTGGCTATCATCGACAGGCTCCATGGTCACGGTGTCTATATAGGGAGAGAACTTGCCCTTGCGCCCACAGTCGAGGCTGGTGGTGTTCCACTCGCGGTGTGATTTGCACTCGCGGTAGGTGGCTAATCGGTAATGGTGATTCATATGAGTGAAGAGTTAAGAGTGAAAAGGGAAGAGTGAAAAGGGAAGAGTTTCCGCCATTCCGCCAATCCGCCACTATATATATATATTATAGTGACACGGCGGTAATGGTCTCGCGAAACGGGTTCTATCACGCTGGTTTTCTGTCATATAGTCAAGTATCGCTCGATGGTACGCACTGCAACTACAAATTTTTCATCGACACGCACAGCATCGGCTCGGGTGAACTCATGAGGCAGTCGGGCGAGCACCTCTTCCGGCTTTGTCAGCGTGGTGGGCATAGACTCTGTTTTGTCGTAGCGCACGAGGCGGCGGTTCACAGCCTCGAACAGGGTGCGCGGGTCGCTGATATTACCCTTACCCGCACCACTCGTACCGTAGTGCATGACCATGACGGCGGGCGACACCAGGCGCTTGCCATGGCGCACATAGCTGTTGGGCATCATCGAACTGGTGAGGGCAAAGAGGACTGTGGCCTGTGAGGTCTTCAGGAAGGGCGCATCGTAGAGGTCGATCACGGCGGTGTAGTAGCGAGGCTGGCGAGCGATGACCTCGGCAGGCAGGGGCGGCAGCATCTCGCCACCTACGTCGTCGAGAACGAGGTGAGCGAAGTAATCACTGTCGGGAACGAGTTCTGAGAAGTACTCCTCGACGAAGCGCGAGATGGTCGGTGCGTTTACAGTGGGGTTGTTGATGAGTTGCAGAACATCGGTGTTAATCGCCTGATTGTCATTTATATCGGTCATATTCTAAGGTTTGTATATCAATAAACATATATATAGTGGCGGATTGGCGGAATGGCGGAAAATACCCATACCGCCATGCGACCCAGCCACTCGGGAGGTGGTGAGAAAAACGAACAGCCCTTTTCTGAAAAAGGCAGGTTCGTTTCTGAAAAAAGGGAAAGGCGTTTTCGGGAAAAGGGCTGTTCGATTTTTCGGATCATGGCTTTTGTTTGTAGTTCCCTGATTTAGGTTGTCAGTTTTGCTGTTTATTCCTGCAACAGGTTTACACGATTTTGTCTTATTCCTATACCGGGTTGACTGGTTAAATACTTAATCCTATAATTACTTTACAATCGATAATTCTAATGCTGTTGTATCCATTCTTGTCGGTTGTAAGGCATAGCCTGAAAACCGACAAGAATGTTACATTAGCACGGAAAGTATTCAGCCTGAAATTCGTGTATTCGCTGCGCTGTCTGGAACAAGTTCCAGACAGCGCTACAGGCGTATGTGTACGTTGGATACACGTCTTGTATGTGCCCAGTGGTCTCAGGTGTTAGGTGATATCTTTGTGAATTGGTGCAGCCCCAGAAAAGAAATGCGAGGATGCCTCCGTAGGGAGACATCCTCGCATCTTGTGTATATGTATGGAAACGAATGTACGATTAGAAGAAGATGTAGCGGTTGTCTACAACGTTGCCCTTGCGGTAGAGCTCGTTGACGATGGTGCCGCTATTGATGTTGCGTGTAGCAGCTGCCTCGAGGGTCTGCTGCTCGGTAGCAGCGTCGTACTGTGCTGCGCCCTGGCTCTTCTTAATCACTTCGATGAAGTAGATACCACCGTTACCCTTGATGGGTGCGCTGAGCTGGCCTTCCTCGAGAGTTGCGATAGCACCGCTGAGGATGGGCTCGCTTGCGGGTACCTTGCTTACGTATGCGGGTGAAGCGAAGGTTACGCGACGGAGTGTGTCGGCCTTTACGCCATTGAGGGCGAGTGCCTCCTGCATGGTCTTAACGTTCTTGACGTCTGCCATGATCTTGTCAGCCTTCTTATCGTTGAGAGCCTGGATGCGGAACATGTCTGCAAACTGCTCTACGGGACGGTATCCTGCCTTGTGGATGTCTGCTACTGCTACTACGAGGAGGTGGTCGTTCTCACCTGCTTCGAAGATGTGTGATACCTCACCCTTCTCTGCATTGAATGCCCAACGGAGTGCCTCGCGTGTGCCCTGTACACCACCGATGGTGTGTGCAGCATTGCTGAGCTCGTTGATGGGGTAGAGACGGAAACCTGCCTCTTCAGCGTTAGCCTCCATGTCAGCAAGTGTCTGGTTGTCTGCTACGAATGCGCTGAGCTTGTTGTATGCCTCTGCGTAGGTGTCGTTGCTGAAGTATGCGGGACGCTTGATCACTGCAGCAGTGTACTTGTCGATATTCTTGGTAGTAGCTACTGCCTCGATGATGAGGTGGCCACCGCCGATGTTGAGGTGCTGGATGTCGCCCTTCTTCATACCGAAGATAGTGTTGAGGTATGTAGCGTTGTCACCTGTGAGTGATGCGCCCTCGTAGTGTGATGATGCGATCCATACGGGATCAGTAGCCTGATTGTACTTAGCTGCGAGCTCTGCGAAGTCTGCACCCTTCTTCAATGCATCGTAGATGCTGTCAGCCAACTCCTGTGCACGTGTAGCGTCTTCGTCAACTACCTGGATCTGACGGTACTGTACTGAGTCGGGGAGCTGTGCCTTAGCGATGATCTGGAATGCGTTGTAGGTATCGTCCTCCTGGTTGTAGTAGGGACCGTATACCTCGCTGCCGTTTACTGAGTCGAGACGTGCTACTACGTCCTCGGGGAGACCGTTGCTTGATACGGGTACCTCAGAGTATGCTACTGCAGAGTTTGCCAAGCGGATGAGTGCTGCCAAGTCCTCAGCTGTGGTGAGCTGACCTGCGTACTCTGCTACCTCCTTGAGGAGCTCAGCGCGGTCTGCCTGGCTGGGCACTACTGTTACGTCGATGTACTTCACGGCACGTGTCTCAGAGGGCTGCTTGTAGAGCTCCTTCTTAGCGTCGTAGAGCTTCTTGATGTCGGCGTTGCTAACCTTTACGAGTGAGTCTGCTACGCTATTGAAGGGTACTACTGCGTATGCTACCTCAGCGTGTGCGTTACGTGCGTTGAAGTTGTACTCTGCTGCTACGGGGTTGGTGAGCTGTGCACCAGCGATGAGTGCCTCGTACTTCTGCATGAGGATGCTGCTGATGAGGTTGCTCTCGATGAACTTCCAGTAGTTGTAGAGCTGGTGGTAGTAGTCGATGTACTCAGCGGGCATTACCTCAGTGTCCATGTTTGCATAGTCAGCAAGGAACTTCATGAGTACGTCGCTGTCAAACTGACCTGTGGTCTGGTTGCGGAATGCTGATGAGGTCAACAGGGGATCGGTACCCTCCTTGATGACTGCCTGGAGCTCAGCTGTGGTAACAGTGAGACCCAACTTCTTTGCCTGCTCACCTACGAGCTCGTTGGTAACGATGGTGTTCCATACCTCGTCCTTGATCTGTGCGTTCTCTGCCTCTGTGAGTGAGCCGCCACCACGTACGAAGCTGATAGCCTGTGTGTACTCCTCTACCATCTCCTGATAGAGCTGTGCGTCGATCTTGTTACCGTTGATTTCACCTACGTTACGTGAATTCTGATGGGGTTGCAATACCTTAGCGGCATCGCCTGCAATGAATGCAAACAGAGCAAGACCAATGATAATTACAAGGAATGCTCCGTGTTTTCTGATTGATTGTAATGTTGCCATTTCGTGTTATTTTTAGTTTATTATTATTTCATTTCGATTTGAGCGCACGAAGGTACGAAAAAACCCTCTAACCGCATAGAAAATGAGGCGAAAAAATGGTTTATTTCACTATTTTCAGTGTGATTAGCTCGATTTTATTGCTTTCGACCTTCATGATTTTGAATCGGAAGTCGTGAATCTGTATTGTCTCGTGTATCTTGGGGAAGCTCTTGTAGTGGTACAAGATGAGTCCGGCGATGGTCTGATACTCGTCTGATACGGGGAGCTTGAGGCCAAACATGTCGTTGACGCGCTCTATCTCGAGGCGGGCCGAGAGGGTGTAGGTGTCGTCGTCAGACTTCTTGGCGATGTAGTCGTCTACGTCGTGCTCGTCTTCGATCTCGCCAAAGAGCTCCTCGACGATGTCTTCTAGGGAGATGATGCCGGCTGTGCCGCCAAACTCGTCGACAACGACGGCAAGTGACTTCTTCTGCTGCAGGAACTGCTCCATGAGCTTCTGCGCCTGCATACTCTCGGGGACGAAGGGCATCTTGCAGATGTGTTGCTGCCAGGTGCTGGAGTTCTTGAACATCTCTGATGAGTGTATGTAGCCGATGATGTTGTCGATGCTCTCCTCGTAGACGATGATCTTGGAGAAGCCGCTCTCTACGAAGGTGCGCATGAGCTCTTCGGTGGGGGTGTCCTTGCTCACTGCCTCTATCTCGGTGCGGTGGATCATGCAGTCGCGGATGCGGAGGTTTGAGAAGTCGAGGGCGTTCTGGAAGATCTTCACCTCGGTGTCTACATCTTGTGCACCATGACCCTGCTGTATGCTTGACTGGATGAAGTAGTCGAGGTCCATCTTGGTGAAGGCCTTGGTGGAGCTCTCCTTGTTGAGCTTGATACCAAAGAGGCGCATGATCACTCGGGCACAGGCGGTAGCAAACTGTGAGATGGGGTATAATATACAATATATAAGGAAGGTGGGCAACGCAAAGAAGCGTAGCATACCATTGGGGTTGATCTTGAAGATGGTCTTGGGGAGGAACTCGCCTACCACAAGGATGATGAGGGTAGAGATGGTGGTGTCGGCAAGGAGCAGCCAGGCATCATTGTCGGTGATGTAGCGGATGAGGAGGCCGTCGATGACACGGGCCATCATGATACCATAGACGACGAGGGCGATGTTGTTGCCCACGAGCATGGTAGAGATATAGTTGTTGGGGTTGTTGTAGAACACCGTGAGCAGCTTGCCCGAGAGGCTACGATGGCTCTTGTCAACCTCGAAGCGTAGCTTGCTGGATGAGACAAAGGCGATCTCCATACCTGAAAAGAAGGCGGAGAAGGTCAGTGATATGAGTAGAAATATGAGGGTGGTATCCATTGGTCTTATTCTACGATTGATATGGTGTCGCTCTGTACGGCGGTAGTGTCTGCGGCTTGGCGGGTCTCCTCCTTGATGGGGAAGATACCTTGGGTCTGCTTGATGGTGTAGTTGGTGAACTCCTGGTTAGAGGTGAAGCCTACACCCGTGATGATGCGCTTCTGCTGTCTGATGCGGATGAACAGGTCTGAGTATACCTTCTTGGTCTGCTGATTCCAGAAGAGGAGCTGCGTGTCAAACTGCTCGTCTTGCTCATTTTCGATATGTACATTGCCTCGGAGCTCCCACAGCTCTTGCTTGTCGTAGTAGTAGGCGGTGTCGGCTACGATGACCGCGGCAATGCTGAGGTCATTGTTGAACTTCTCGAGATAGATGCCCTCCTCGAAGCTCCACTTAGAGGGGTCGAGGCGGTCATAAACCTTCCATTCGTCGGTGATAATCTTGTAACGCACGACTCCCGAGTCGGAGATGTAGGTCGATACATCGCGGGTAGTCATGATGGGTACCGAGTCGCGACAGGTGATGGCGTCGGTGATGGGCTGCTTCGTCTTGGAGCAGGCGGATAATAGAAACAGCATAACAATCGCTACAGTAGCGATTGTTATGCCATAAGGTCTTATTGTCGATTGACGTTGGTCTGAGTCCACTGATTCTTAGCGAATTGTTGTAGTTTCGTTGATGAGACCACCTACCTTAACCTGGTCACCCTTCTTGTAACCAAGGAAGAAGAGTTCCTCGACTGCGGGAGTGTGGGTAGAGTATGCAGCGATCATCTTGTTTGCCTCCTCGGCAACAGACTCGTCGACACGCTTAGCCTGGTTGAGCTTGTCAAGTACTACAAAGTATTTGCAGCTATTGAGGTTAGCGTCGTCATTCCACTTGGGAGCAGCAGCGTAGATGTTTGCCAAGAGGATGTAGTAAGCACCCTTGTTACCATTGAGGCTGATAGCCTTGGTCACATAGGTCTTAGCCTTTGCCAACTGCTTGTTAGAGTTGAGGATAACGGCAGCCTTGTAGCAGTACTCAGCACGGCCGATTGAAGTGGTGTCGAGCTCGATAGCCTGGTCGAAGAACTCGATAGACTTATCTATCTCACCACGCTTGAAGTAGCGGAATGCGCAACCTGCAGCAGTCTCAGCGGTAGGAGCGATGTGGTGTGCATACTCAGAAGCAGTGTAGTAAGCGTTTGACTCAGTGCATGAGAGCATACCCATCACTGATACTACCTTCTTGAGGTAGTCGAGGTTGTCCTTGTTCTCCTCAATCTTGGGTGCGTAGATAGCCTCTAACTGCTCGCAGTCAGCAGCACCGCTATTGATGAAGTAAGCGTCAACATTCTCCTTAGTCTTAGCTACTGCCTGTACCAAAGTCTCTTTCTGTGAAGAGGTGCTGTTGTTAGCTGCCTCAGCGATAGTGTTGATGAGCTCAGATGAGGTGAGGTAGTCCTGGATGAGCTGCTCACGGTGAGCATCTTCCTTCTTAAACTTGGTAGAAGATACCTTCATGAAGTCACCGATGATGTAGTAGTCATTGGCTGCCTTACCCTCAGCGATAACCTCTGAGAGCATCTCGTAAGCCTTGTTTACATCCATACCGGGGTAGTAGGTGATGTAGTCGTGAGCCTTGAGACCCTTTACCTTGAAGTCCTTGAGAGGAGTCTTGAGCAATGTGTTGAGCTTGTCGAGGTGCTGCAACTGCTGGTCATATACTGCCATCAGCTCCTCAGCAAAAGCCTTGCGCTCGTCTACTACCTTAGTAGCTGAGATGAGACCCTTAAGGATCTTAGCACCATTAGTGTAGGTATCCATACGTGCGAAAGGTGCATCGGTAAATACCTTCTTCCAGTGTGTGTAAGCGTCAGCATAGTTCTTGGTCTTGAATGACTCAGTGTAAAGGCTGATGTTGTTCAAGCAATCAATACTGTCCTGACCATGTCCGTAACGTGAACCGTCTTCCACTCCCTTCTGTGCCATGGCTACAGAAGAGGTCAATGCAAATAATGCGATAATAGCTCTAATTCTCATTTTGCTTTGTTTATGTTGTTATTATTCTTTTCTTGTTGTCTCATTTACTGTACCTTCCACTTGTCAAACCATGTCTCGTTAAACGAGAGGCCGATGTTGAGGCGGAGGTAGTTCTCGGTGATCATGCCTGATCCTGCTGCGGGACGTACGTGTACTGCCTGACCAGAGATGTTGATGATGCTCTTCGAGTTCCATCTGTTTGTGATGGGAAGTCCGATACCGACAGTGGCTCCATACTCTGAGGGACCCTGGCGGTCGCCTATACAGTAGTGTGCTGTGGCGTGGTGCAGTCCGGCACGATAGCGGGCACGGCGGAAGAGTTTGCGAGTGATGCTCTCGGGGATGTACTCCACACCAATCGATGTGCGGTAACAGTCGGCTCCCTTCTGTCCGAAGAAGTTGGCCTCGCCATACTGCTTGGCGCTATAGTCGGCAGCGATGGTCAGGCGATTGTCGTAGGTGTATGACAAGCCTACTCCATATCCCGAGGGGATGCTCAGCTTTGAAGCCTTCAGGGTGTCGCTACTGGTAATAGATGAACCAGTGGTGATCATATCGATGATGTACACATCGTTGTCGATCGTGTGGCCCAGTTGGTAGGTGGCACCCACGGTGAGCTTGCTCTTGCCGAATGTAGTACCATACTGTACACCGAAGTCTGCCTTGTAGGTGCTGACGTCAGCCAGATACTGCTTGGTACGTGTGCTGATGCTCGACTGGTTATACTGATTGTATACATAGTGGTATACCTCGCCGTACAAGTATGAGAGGTTGGTACCTACAGAGAGGCCCTTGAGGGGGCTCCATCCGAGACCTACAGTCACCTGACGCAGTCCGCCATCGCCATAGTAGCGGTTGGTGGTGGTGATCTCATCACCCTCTTCGCACATGATGTGCTCACCAGTGGTGGGGTCGAGGTAGCTGTTGATAACCTGCGTATTGCTAAAGTTATATCCGATATTTGAGAAGGGTGTCATGCCTATCGTCATACCCAACTTGGGTGTCAGGCGATACTGCATGGCAAGGTAGTCGAATGTAGAGTTGCGGGCATTCATTCTCACACCACCCTCGGCAAAGTTGGTGTTGTGGAGGCTCATGCCTACATCAAAGAGGAAGGTGAGCGTGTCTACTGCTGCATATGATGCGGGGTTGAGCATGTTGATCTGGCTGCTGTTGCTCACACCGATGCCCGTGCCACTCATACCTTTATTGGCACCTGTCTCCATAGCAGAGAGCTGCCCGAAACCATAGCGAGTATAGGGCGAGTTCATGCCATTCTCTGCGTGTAAAGTCATGACAAGCAGAGAGACAGTCAATAGAGATATGATTCTAAAAGTTCTCATCGTTAAGTGTTAAAATTCGGTTCAGTCCTTTTAAAACAAGTAAACCATCTGCAAAGGTGCGACTTTTTGTCCGATTATCCAAGAAATTCGCCCCGCCGCCTGTTAAAAAAACCAAAAGATGAGGGAATTTGTTTCTGCAAGTGCGTATATAACCTTCGATTTCATAACTTACACCTTGCAAAACTCCCTCTCTGATAGCGGTCTCTGTAGTGTCGCCAATCTCTACGCGTATGCCTTCTTCACTGACCTGCGGGAGCTTGCCTGTAAAGTGGTGTAGAGCCTTGAATCTCATGCCTATGCCAGGCGAGATATTGCCTCCGAGATATACTCCGTCGGCAGTGACAAGGTCGTAGGTGATGGCTGTGCCCGCATCGATGACCAGTAGGTCTTGTCCGGGTTGCTGCATGCAGGCCTCGGCCACTGCAGCCAAGCGATCGGGGCCCAATGTGCCTGGGGTCTTATAGGCAATGCGAAAGGGCATCTTGAGCTTTGCCGACATCCTCAGGCAGGGGAAGGGTAGGGAGGATATGGCCTCCTCAGTAGCTTTATCTAAGGGTATTACCGTAGACACGATAGCCCTCGTGATGGAGGCATCGTGAGCTTTCTCGGTCAAGAGATGGGGCAGCTCGTCATGCTCTGCATAGAAAGACTCAACCAAGATGTCTCCCTCGAAGAGAGCCACCTTGGCTGATGAATTACCTATATCGATAATCAGTTGATACGACATACTATTGTCATCCTGTGTAAATGTTGATGAGTCTCTCATCCCTCAAGGTTTGTGCCTGTGAGCGAGAGTTAAGCTTGTTTACTCTCAACCCTTATCCCTGGAACTTGCGTGCCTGCTCAGCAATCAGCTCAGCATCATCAAAGTAGTTGATACGCATAGCGCTACGTACGTCGGCCAAGGTGTTGGCAGCTACGGCGCGAGCAGCTTCGCTACCACGCTTAAGGATGTCAAATACGGCGGGGATGTCCTTCTCCCACTCCTTGCGGCGCTCGCGGATAGGTGTGAGCAACTCCTCGAGGATAGCGTAGAGGAACTTCTTGACCTTCACGTCACCCAAGCCACCACGCTGGTAGTGTGCCTTGAGCTCGTCGAGGCTGCTATAGTCGGGCCAGTACTTAGCAAAGTGCTCGGGCTGGCAGAAAGCGTCGAGGTAGGTGAATACGGTGTTACCCTCAATCTTACCTGGATCCTCTACACGTACGTGGTCGGGGTCGGTATACATGCTCATCACGCGCTTGCGTACCTCTTCAGATGAGTCAGAGAGGTAGATGCAGTTGCCCAGTGACTTAGACATCTTAGCCTTACCATCGGTGCCCGGCAGACGCATACAAGCAGCATTGTCGGGGAGCAGAATCTCGGGCTCTACGAGGGTCTCTCCATAGATGCCATTGAAGCGGCGTGCAATCTCACGAGCCTGCTCAATCATGGGCTGCTGGTCCTCACCGGCAGGTACGGTAGTAGCGCGGAAAGCGGTGATGTCAGAAGCCTGGCTGATGGGGTAGGTGAAGAATCCTACAGGGATGCTGGTCTCGAAGTTACGCATCTGAATCTCGGTCTTTACAGTCGGGTTGCGTTGCAAGCGGCTCACTGTCACGAGGTTCATGTAATAGAATGCCAACTCACAGAGCTCAGCCACCTGTGACTGGATGAAGATGGTGCTCTTCGTGGGGTCGATGCCACATGCGAGATAGTCGAGTGCCACCTCGATAATGTTCTGGCGTATCTTTTCGGGGTTGTCAGCATTGTCGGTCAGTGCTTGAGCATCGGCAATCATGATGAAGATCTTGTCGAAGAGGCCAGAGTTTTGCAACTCTACACGACGACGCAGCGAACCCACGAAGTGTCCCAAGTGGAGGCGACCAGTAGGACGGTCACCAGTTAGAATAATTTTTCCCATATCTAATGTTTATTTTATACCTATTTTATGTAAGCGGCTGCAAAATTAGTGCAAGGCGAGCGAAAAGTCAAATTTTATTCAATAGAATTAAATTTATTCGTGCATTTCCAAGCCGCCACCTAATTAAAAGCTGTGGTTCTTATACGAAAGACATTAAGCCCGAACCTGCTTGTTCGGGCTTAATGTTATAGAGATGCGGGTGCATGCATTGCTTAGATGCTCTTTTCTACATCCCATACGAAAGCACGGAGGCCGAGACGCTCTGTCTCCATGTCGATGCGATGTAGTTCGGCCAGCAGGGGATCTACTTGCTCGTCGCGCACTACGGTGAGGATAGCTGAGCACATTGAAGGCCATGCGTGACTGCCGTAGTGGGGCTCACCAGTCTTGCTGCCGCGTCCCTGTACCTGAGGAAACATTGAGAAACCACGGCAGTTAAAGTGGTCGAGCGTGAAGAGTATCTTCTCTTGGTATGCCTGGTCGTAGGCGATAAATATTGATTTCATCTTCTTTTTATTTACTATTTACAAATTGTAAATGTGGTTACTTTCTCTTCTTGCTCTTAATCATTGAACTCTTGTTCTGTTCCCAATATGCATCGAGAGCGAGCTGCTTGCTGTGCTTGCGGCGCTGGCGCTTGATACCTACACCGGTGAACATACAGTAGAGTACGGGTACGAGCACGAGGGTGAGGATGGTAGATACGGTGAGACCACCGATTACCGATACACCCAAGGGACGCCACATCTCAGAACCTTCACCCTTGTCGAGTGCCATAGGCACCATACCGAGGATGGTGGTGAGGGTGGTCATGAGTACAGGGCGCAAGCGGCTCTTGGCTGCAGCGATAGAGGCCTGTACGGCACTGAGTCCACGCTCGCGGCACAGCTTGGTGTAGTCGATGAGCACGATACCATTCTTTACTACGATACCGAAGAGCATGATACATCCCATCATACTCATCACGTTGAGGTTGGTGCCAGTGAGTGCCAACGCTGCGATAACACCTGCGATAGACATAGGCACGGCGGTGATGATGATGAAGGGGTCGGTGAACGACTCAAACTGTGATGCCAATACGATGAACACGAGCAATACGATGAGCACACCCAGCAGACCGAGGTCAGCAAATGACTCTTGCTGCTCTTCGAAGTCACCAGCGAGGTTTACATTGATACCCAAGGGGATATCCATACCCTTGATGACCTTGTTGGCCTCAGCTACAACTACACCCATAGGTACTTCAGTGTTGACGATAGCCTTCACGGTGTTGACACGCTCGCGGTCTTTACGCTCGATTGATGGGGGAGAGAAGCACTCTACTACAGTACCTACATCCTTGATGCGTACGGCACTACCATTGTTACTGTAGATGAGGATGTTCTCGATATCCTCGATGTCGGTACGGAACTCGGGAGCATAGCGCACCTTGATGTAGTGCTCGTCACCATCTTCGCGGTAGAATGAGGCGGTAGAACCATTGATACGGTTGCGCAAGTAAGTAGCAGCAGTAGAGAGGTTGAGACCATGGCGAGCGAGCTTCTCGCGGTCGAAGTCGACCTGAATCTCGGGCTGATAGTCTGAACGGCTGATACGTACCTCACTGACGCCTTTGAGCTTCACGAGTTCGTTGCGCAACTCCTTAGCCACCTTATCGGTAGCATTGAAGTCGTAGCCATAGATCTCAAAGTCTACAGATGACTGTCCACCCATACCTGAGTGACCACCAGCACCTACGGTGAAGCGCTCAATCTCGGGGTAACTATTAAGGTCGGCACGGATGAGCTCAGAGATCTCGAAGATGGTACGCTCGCGCTCGTCGGGGTTGACGAGAGTGATGTTGAACGAACCGATGTGGCTACCATTGTCCTGCATAGAAGCATAGGTGTTGTCCTCGCTAGCCTGACCTACGGTGTAGTTGACAATGCGTGCTTCGTCTTTGAACTCGGCCATCCACTTGTCTGCCAACTCCTTGGTGATAGCGTGGGTACGCTCTGTACGAGTGCCGATAGGCATATAGAGCTTCACAGACAGACGGCTATCGTCTGATGCGGGGAAGAACTCTGAGCCTACGTACTTCATGGTGGTGAAGCAGGCTACGCAGATGATGACGCAGACTGAGAGCACCAACTTGCGGTGACGCACTGCCTTATTGATGACACGGCCATACCAAGCATCGAGCTTGTCGAGCATGCGCTCAATGGGGCGGTAGAATACGTTATAGAATGAGCTGTGCTTCTTCTTCAGCTTGAGCATCTGCGAGCAGAGCATGGGGGTGAGTGTCAATGCAGATACGGTAGATACGGTAAGGATTACGCACATCATCCAGCCCAACTGCTTGAACATCATACCCATCATACCACCTGCAAGGGTCATGGGGAAGAACACGGCAATCATCGTCAGCGTAGAGGCTACTACCGAGATAGCTACCTCATTGGTAGCATGGATGGCTGCCTGCTTGGGGTCGGCACCACGCTCGATGTGGGTGGTAACGTTCTCCAATACTACGATGGCATCGTCCACCACCATACCGATAGCGATAGAGAGACATGCCAATGAAATCATGTTGATAGAACCATCAGAGACAGCCAAGTAGATAAACGAAGCCACCAATGAGATGGGGATGGTAATACCAATTACGAAGGTAGCACGCCAGCGTCCGAGGAAGAGGAATACCACGATGATTACGAACAAGAGGGCGTAGAATACGGTCTCTGCCAAACCACTGATAGAGTTCTCGATATTCTCAGAGGTGTTGGCTACGATACCCAACTTAACATCAGAGGGGAGGTTTTCCTGCAACTTGGGAAGCATCTTGAGCACCTTGTTAGAGATCTCCACAGAGTTAGCTCCAGACTGCTTCTGTACGATGATAGTAGCACCGCGCACTCCATTGGTATAGGTCATCTGTCCGCGCTCCTGGATGGTGTCAACTACCTCTGCAACGTCGCGCAGGTAGATGTCGCTGCCATTCATAGAAGCTACGATGATGTTCTCCATATCCTTGGGGTCCTTGAACTCACCCTCTACACGGAGGGGGAAGGTCTCGTTACCGATGTCAAATGTACCACCGGGGATGTTCATATTCTCAGCAGAGATGATGCTACTGATGGCCTCGATGCTGAGGTTATAAGCCTCGAGCTTCACGGGGTCGCAGTATACATATACCTCACGCTCTGCAGCACCACCGATAGACACCGAACCTACGCCAGGGATACGAGCCAAGGGATTGGCTACGTTGTCATCGAGGATCTTGTAGAGTCCGTTGGTAGACTGATTGGCCTGTACCGAAAGGATGAGGATAGGCATCATGTCAGAGTCGAACTTCAAGATGATAGGTGTGCTTACCGCATCGGGCAGAGCCGATGATATCATGTCGAGCTTGTCGCGCACGTCGTTGGTGAGGTCGTCGATGTCGTGTCCGTACTCAAACTCAAGGGTGATGAGCGACATGTTCTCCGATGACTTCGAAGTGATGTGCTTGAGGTTAGCCACCGAGTTGAGTGTGCTCTCCAAGGGGCGTGTTACGTTGTTCTCAATATCCGAAGCGCTGGCACCCGAGTAAGAGGTCATCACCATAATGGTGTTGGTATCCATCTTGGGGTACAAGTCTACGGGCAGTTTGGTGACCGAATATACTCCAAACACCACTACTGCGGCGAAGATGAGCGCGGTCATAATCGGTCGTTTGACCGAACCTTCGTATAAACTCATAATAACTTAAATGAAGACCCTCTCTAACTCCCCCTCTAGGGGGAGAACTCCGACTTTGCAGAGGAGTTAGATGAGGTATGTTGTTTTATTTATTTTGGTCTTTGTCTCTTTGCTCCCCATAGAGGGGGAGCTGTCCGTAGGACTGAGGGGGTCTTTACTTTTCCACTCTCACTTCTACGCCATCGCTCAAGCGACCTTGGCCTGCTACGACTACAGTAGCTCCGTCAGCTACGCCGCTGATGAGCTCATAAGCATCACCGAGACGCTGGCCAAGCTCTACCTTTACGTAGCTAACCTTACCATTCTCATATACATATACGAAGCGCTCGCCAGAGCCGGGCTGCTTCACGATAGCAACATCGGGCACTACTACGTGGTCTTCGGTACCGAAGTTGAGCTGTGCACGGGCAAACATACCGGGGCGTACCTTCTCGTCCTTGTTGGCGAGGGTGAGCTCTACGGGGAAGGTGTGTGTAGAGGCATTGATGGTGGGGTACTTGAGTGATACGGTTGCGGTGAATGACTCTCCGGGCAGTGCATCGAGAGTGATGGTAGCCTTGTCGCCCTTCTCTACCTTAGAGTAGTAGTTCTCAGATACGTTTACGAGCAACTTTACGGGACGGATCTGCTCTATGGTGAGGATAGCAGCACCTGAGTAGAGGTCGCCATTGTCGTAGTTGCGGGCTGTCACGATACCCTCGATGGGGCTCATCAGCTGGGTATTCTCCATGATGTTCTTGTACTGTGTCTCAGCCACTTCGAGTGACATCTTAGCGTTGTCAAACTCTGCCTTTGATACGCCACCTACGGCATAGAGCTCCTTGATGCGTGCGAAGTCAACCTTTTGGTTCTCAATCTGCAAGGTGAGCTGCTTGAGGTTGGCAGCATCCATCTGCACCAACTTCTGGCCCTTACGAACGTGGTCGCCTACCTCAACAAAGATCTTGCTGATGCGGCCAGGGCTCTGAGGAGCGATGTTGTTCTTCACTTCGGCCTCTACAGTACCTACATAGTCACGTACCTGGTCTACGGGGCGCACATACACCTGAGCCACTTTTACGGCGGGCTTAACCTCTTCCACTGTAGCAGTAGCTTGTGTCTCCTGTGTCTTTCCTCCACATGCAGCGAGCAAGGCGGTCATCGCCAAGGCTGCAAACGAGATTACTTTCTTTTTCATCTTATATATGTTTTTTTGTATGTTTTTACTTTACTTACGTCGGATAATTCTTACACCTGTGAAAACATATTGTCACACCTGCGAAAATATTTTATCGCACCTGCGAAATTTCCGATTGAAGCTATCTACTTATCTATCTTCCTTCTCTACCAATTATTTTACGTAGTCTTTACCCTGCAACTTGTCCAAGTCGGCCTTGGCAGTGAGGTAATCGTAGATTGACTGCGCATAGGTGAGGCGTGCCTGTGTGAGTGCTACCTCAGCGCTGTTGAGCTCCAGCACGGTGCCGCGGCCTACTTCGTAGAGCTTCTCTGCGATGTCGCGTCCCTTCTGAGCCTGTGTGATAGCCTCCTTGTTACTTGATACCTGCTCTGCGCTGGCAGACATGCTATTGAGGTAGCTCTGCTGCTGCATGGCAAGCTGGCGTGCGGTGTAGTCGCGATTTTGCATCATCTGAGAGATCTGCAAGTTTGTCTTCTTCATAGCAGAGAAGTTGCTGTACTTGAAGAGGGGTACGCTTACGCTCAGTGATACGTTGCTGTAGGGGTTCCACTCGTAATCCTTGAACTTGAAGTTGTCAGTCATACAAGTGTACATGTAGTTGAACTGCAGGGCTACCATGGGCATGAAGTTCTGCTTGTTGAGCGAGAGGGTCTGCTGCAACATGCGAGTGTTCATGTCCATCTGCTGCAGTGAAGTGTTGTTCTGCAATGAGTTGTCGTCTGCGGTGAGGACACCTGCAAATACTGACTCTTCGTAGTCGGCGAGGTTGCCATCGAGTACGATGTTGATCTCCGGCTCAATATTCATCAGTACCACGAGCTGCAAGCGTGAGAGCTCTACAGCGTTGCGAGCCGAGATTACCGAGGGCTGCAGGTTGCGCATCTGTACCTCTGCGCTAATCTTGTCATATTCGCTTACCTTGCCCTGCTCGAACTTAGCCTTTACGATGTTGAAGTTGGCCTCGCTCTGTGCGTAGCTCTTTTCCAATACGGCATAGCTGTCTTGAGCCAATAGCATCTGATAGAATGCCTTGGTTACCTGATTTACGAGGTCCTGCTTTGAGGCGCGAGCCTGCTCTACTGCCAGTGCCACATCGGTCTTGGTAAGCTTCATGCTCTTGTAGAGAGTGGGGGCGAACACGGGAAGGCTTACTGAGAGACCGCCCTGGTATTGGTTGGGGATACCGATCTCAATCTTCTGTCCCATCATCACCATTGTCTGCTTCTTGATGGTACGAGTGTACGCGCCTGAGAGCGAAGCCTCGGGGAGTAGACCCATCACGGTCTCTTTGTCAGAGATTCTCTTCAACTGCACTGTCTGCTCAGCCACCTCGATGGTGGGGTTGTCGCTCAGGGCAATCTCTATCGCCTTGTCGAGAGTCAGCTTCAGTGTCTCTTGTGCTGTAGCGCCCAGCGTGCATAGCGCCAAGGCTGCCATCATCATCGGTCGTATGCCGATAGTCCACATCTTTCTCATTTTGTTTAGTTGTCTTTTATATTGTTTATTTCAGATTCTTGATAATCTCCAGTCCTTTTTCGGTAGCCATGCCTCGTAGTAGCACCAGCACCACTGAGTTGTATATGACCTCCGCCGGATACTTGCGTACCGAAGGGTTCTTTAGCAGTTTGTCTATTTGGAACCCATCTTGCTGGAGGAATACATCGTAGTCAATGTCGTCGCGCAGTAGTCCCTGCTTTACACCCTCCTGCAGCCATCTTTTCACATAGCCGAAGTGTTCCGTATGCATTCGGTCAAAGTAGGCCTCCAGTTCGGAGTATCGCATTAGTTCGGTGAAGAACAGTGGGCTTACCTCTCTACTATGTTCGATGACGCGCTTGTAGAGCAAGAAGATCTGTTCCACTACATTGGTCGACTGCAACAGTGTGTCTCTGATAGCTTCGCAGAATGCTGCCGAGGTCAATTTTACCACTTCGAGCAATATAGCCTCTTTGTCAGCAAAGGCTCCATAGAGCGTCTTCTTCGATATGCCCAGCTCGCTGGCCACGTCGTCCATGCGCACCTGCTTGATGCCATGCTGCTGAAATAGCATGGTAGCCGCATTTATGATGCGCATTCTCAGTTCGTGCTTATCGTTTGTCTTCTCTACGCTCATGGGACTCTTTTTATCTTTCAAACCGGATACAAAATTATCGGAAACTTTTGGTATAGCAAAAAGTTTCCGATAATAAATTCTTGTATTATAACATTGTTTAGCGCGGAATGGTGGCTTGCTCACATTTTTTAACATAAATGTGGCACCAACTGCACTCTTCGCTTAGCAAATTACTCCTTGAGCAACTTGTCTATAAATGCATTGAGTTCGTCGTCAAGTCCTTCGAGCAGACTATCGGTCACAAGCAGTGTGTCCTCGTCTACGAGGAGCAACTCAGAGATGCTTTCGCGCTCATCGTCAACAAGTACAAAAGAGTAGGGCATCCATACGGCCAAGCGCTCCAGCTCTCCATCGCCATTAGCGGCTTTGATAGCTTCGCGCAAGTCGGCTTCTACCTTAGTGTAGAAATCTTCCTGCTGATACTCCTTCCATTCGGGCACATCAGCGCAGGCTATCTCCTCATCATTGTCATTGTACACATGCAGACATCCCTCTTGGGTGGGCATGAAATAAAAGTCGGTTGATAGCAATTGGTCTTCTTCGCCCGAGTAGAGGGCTGATATTTTGCACAATGCTTCGTTTAGTGCTGCAATAGAGGAGGGTGATAGTTTCATAATGCCTATTCTATATTTCTCTGTTTGCTGCAAATATAGACATTATTTTCGAATTACAGCAAAGTTTTCTTAATATATTTGAGTGCTGTGTCCAATAAAAATTTGAGTCCGATATACGAAGTCATCATTGGCTCCCTATATCGGACTCAGTATTGTTACAGTATCTCTCGGATAAGTAATCAGTCAATCAAGCGTATGGCTCCCTTGTCTGCTGAGCTTACGAGCGCTGCGTATGCCTTGAGCGCTTTTGATACCTCGCGCTTGCGGGTTACGGGTGTCATGGGGCGTGCTGCGAGCTCTTCATCGCTGAGGCGCACGTTGATGGTGCGGTTGGGGATGTCGATGTCGATGATATCTCCTGTGACAATCTTACCGACGTTACCTCCAGCTGCAGCCTCAGGAGAGATGTGTCCGATGCTAAGGCCCGATGTACCACCAGAGAAGCGGCCGTCAGTGATGAGGGCACATGCCTTACCCAAGTGCTTAGACTTGATGTATGAGGTGGGGTAGAGCATCTCCTGCATACCGGGACCGCCCTTAGGACCTTCGTGAGTGATGACTACTACGTCACCTGCTACGATGTCGCCACCGAGGATACCCTCTACGGCAGCATCTTGTGAGTCATACACCTTGGCGGGGCCTGAGAACTTCCAGATGCTCTCGTCTACACCTGCAGTCTTCACCACACAACCATCCTGGGCGATATTACCCTTGAGTACGGCGAGACCACCATCCTTAGAGTAGGCATGCTCAAGGTCGCGTATGCAGCCTTCAGCGCGGTCTGTGTCGAGCTCCTTATAATAGGTCTCTTGCGAACCCATGACGTTGCTAAACTTGCGGGCGGGTGCACTGGTATAGATGCGCAACGCATCCTGCATACCATTGGCAATGTTGTATTTCTCCATTGCCTCGGCGAGAGTAAGTCCATCCACACGCTTCAGTGAGGTGTGTAGCAGATTACCCTTGGCCAACTCGCTCATGATGCCGAGAATACCTCCAGCACGGTTCACATCCTCGATGTGGTACTTCTGTGTCGTGGGAGCTACCTTACAGATACAGGGCACGCGGCGTGAGAGTGCGTCGATATCATCCATTGTGAAGTCTACGCCAGCCTCATTAGCTACAGCCAAGAGGTGCAGTACAGTGTTGGTAGAGCCACCCATAGCGATATCCAGTGTCATGGCATTGAGGAATGCCTCGCGTGTAGCAATGCTCTTGGGCAGTACGCTCTCGTCGCCATCGCGGTAATACTTATAGGCATTCTCCACTACGAGTTTGGCAGCATCCTTAAAGAGCTGGATGCGGTTCTTATGTGTTGCCACGATGGTGCCATTGCCAGGGAGAGCAAGGCCGATAGCCTCATTAAGACAGTTCATAGAGTTGGCGGTAAACATACCTGAGCAGCTACCACATCCGGGGCATGCGCAGCACTCGATAGCTGCTACCTCTTCGTCGCTCACGCTCTCATCGGCCGACTTGATCATCGCATCGATGAGGTCGAGGTGCTGGCCATTCAGATCACCAGCTTCCATAGGACCTCCCGATACAAATACTGTGGGGATATTCAGGCGCATCGATGCCATGAGCATACCGGGAGTGATCTTGTCGCAGTTGCTGATGCAGATGAGCGCATCGGCCTTGTGTGCATTACACATATACTCTACGCTATCAGCGATGATGTCACGCGAGGGCAATGAGTAGAGCATACCATCGTGTCCCATGGCGATACCATCATCGATGGCTATGGTGTTAAACTCTGCTGCATAGCAGCCCAATGCCTCGATCTCACGTTTTACGATCTGACCTATCTCATGCAAGTGTGTGTGGCCTGGCACAAATTGAGTGAACGAGTTGGCGATGGCCACGATAGGCTTACCCATCATCTCACGTTTCATACCGTTGGCTATCCATAGTGCGCGGGCTCCTGACATGCGGCGGCCCTCAGTGCTGGTAGCACTTCTAAGTGGGTGTTTCATTGAATTGTGATTTATGAATTATTGTTTATTGTCCTTTCTTTATGGTTGCAAATGTAGAGAGAAAATCCCTACTGCACTAATAAAATGTAAGTTTTTTTATCCTTTCTGTTAAAATTTTGTCAGAGCTGAGGCCCATGGAATGTTTTTATCCGTATCTTCGCAGACAGATTAATAGCATATACATAATATATAGGTATGAAAAAACGTAATATTCTATGCGCCGCCTTTGCCCTGGGCTTGGTGGCTGCAGCTAATGCTCAAGTTAAGTTCGAGGAGTTTTTCCTCCCCAAGACCATGCGCCTCGATTACTACCACGCAGGTGATGCTCAGAGCGAACACTTCTTTGTCGATGAGGTCATCGAAGAGCCCTACTGGGCAGGCAATAAGCACTATTTGGTAGACGAACGCCCTGTGGGAAGTCATCAATTCAAGGTTATCGACAAAGCTTCGGGTAAGATCATTTATGCTCGAGGCTTCAATACGCTCTTCAATGAGTGGCAGTGTACCCCCGAGGCAAAGACCACAGCCAAGGCCATGCCCGAGGGCATCGTATTTCCCTATCCGAAGAATGATGTCATCGTAGAGTTCTATACTCGCGAGAATTCCACTGGCACCATGCACAAGAAGTTTACCTACGAGATTGATGTCGACAGCTACTTTGTCCGCAAGTCTCGTCCCTCACTCAGCACCATCGACATCCATTATACGGGCAACCCTGCCAAGCGCGTCGATGTGGTCATCATCCCCGAGGGCTACACCGAGGCTGAGAAGGATAAGTTTCTCGAGGCCGCCAAGGCTTTTGCCGAAGACATCCTTGGTTATCATCCCTACGATGAGTACCGCGATAAGTTTAACTTCCGTGCAGTGTGGGCTCCCAGCGAAGAGTCTGGCATAAGCATCCCTGGCGAACACCTTTGGCGCAGCACTGCTCTCGATGCCCATTACTACACCTTCGACTCTGAACGCTATCAGATGTTCGAGGACTACCAGCGCGTGCTTGACATCGCAGCCAACGTGCCTTATGAGATTATCTACGTGCTCACCAACTCACAAAAGTATGGTGGTGGCGGTATCTTCAACTTCTATGGCATCAGCGCAGCCAACATCCCCGGTGCCTCTACCCGCAAGACCTATAGCCATGAGTTTGGCCATCTCTTTGTAGGCCTTGCCGACGAGTATGTAGGTGGTACTGAGATGAGCGACCTCTACTTCCAGGGTGTCGAACCTTGGGAGGCTAACATCACCACCCTTGCCAATCTCGACGCTAAGGCTTGGGGACGTATGATACCTGCTGACCAGCGCGCCAAGGCTACCGACCATAGCGGTTGGGAACTCAATCCTCAGAACCCCAAGAGCCCCGACTATAACCCCAAGAAACCTTGGTCACTCGGCATCTACGAGGGTGGAGGTTATCTACAGCAAGGTGTGTATCGCCCTTGGCCCAACTGTATGATGAACTGGTTCCACCGCATCGACCTCTACTGCCCTGTATGTGTTGAGGCTATTCGCGAGACTATAGATCTCTATATCAAGTGATGAGTTGATGTTTTTGAATAAGAAAGGCAATGGGACGTCCCCATTGCCTTTCTTTAGTATAAGAGGTGTTATCGCTTAAATACCACCTTTTTGCCATTTGTGATGAATATGCCATTTTGAGGATTGCTGACACGCTGACCAAGGAGGTTGTAGTATACCGTGTCGGTGTCTTTGTCTTTGGTTGCTGTCTCAATGGATGAGAGTACGGCATCAGTCTCTTCCATCCATGTAGTGAGGTCCTTTACCATCTGTGTGTGATACTTGAAAGAGGTCTTGAAGGCAAATCCATGTCCGCCAGAATCAAATCGCTTGGTGTGGTAGGGCACGTTGCACTTCTTGAGGGCAATGACGTATGAGGTGCTATTGCGGGGTGGCACTACGCCATCATCGTCGGCCCAGCAGACATAAGCTCTGGGGGTCTCCTCGGTGACTTGTTTCTCATTACTATACAGCTCTATGAGGTCAGAAGAGGGCTTCTTGCCCAAGAGGTTCTCGCGCGATCCGCTATGGGTATAGCTTGAGTTCATGGTGATTACGGGATAGAAGAGTATCTGGAATGCAGGCACCTCATCTCCTCTGGTGTGAGTGGCCACGGTAGATGCCAAGTGTCCGCCAGCACTGAATCCTATGACGCCTATTTGCCCTGTAGTGACATTGTACTCCTCGGCATGTTCGCGCAGGAAGCTCATGGCTTCGCGGGCTTGGGTGAGGGGACCATCGTGTGATGTGGGCGGTGTGGTGTAGTGTAGGATGGCTGCGGTGTAGCCCAAATCGTTGAAGAAGGGTACCCAGTCAGTGCCCTCGTATACACCTGACACGTAAGAATATCCGCCACCAGGCATGATAAGGATAGCACGTCCATTGGCGTTGTCGTCCGAAGATTTGAAGAGTTTAATGACACCGCCTGCTTCCAATTTGATATTGTCGACGGTCATGACTCCTACTTCGCTGACCGAGAAGATGCTGCCTGCATCGCCTACATTGTAGAAACCCAAGTAACCACCTGAGCCACCATACGCATTGATGTATTTGCCGTCTTCATTGTTGGCAAGCAAGAACCCGTCTTCGTGCTCTGAGATCTGCCATCGGTATACGCCCTCGGCGAGGATGGCGCGATCGTTCACCTTGGCCAAAGTCTTGGTGATATCGGCACGGTTATACACGATGATACCTTCATAGGGATTACCCTGGAATGCCCACTGATAGGCGTCGGTCACTGCATCCGCCTTGGTAGGCACGTTGTTACACTTATATTCGCCCTCGCTATTGACATAGTCTTCGCCTCCGTAGAGTCTGAGGTTATACCACTTAGCCTCTTGCAGTGAGGGTGATAGCTCGAAGGGGAGATCCCAGGTAGCAGTGACACGCACTACGTTGTCCTGTCCCTTTACTAAGGTGACGGGCTCTGCCACGGCATAGGTGGTGTATGCGCGTCGTGGGGCTTGTGCGGGTATCTCAGTGATGATGTCTCCAGTTTGCCCTATGGCGGTGAACTCCTCGAGCAGATTGCCATCGGTATCCTCTACGCGGTAGGTCACGGTGAGCTGATTAGAGAAGTAGTCATCAAGTATCTGCAATGGCTCAGATATGTCGTAATCTCCTGTCTCGACGATGGCAATACGGTTGCCATCATCATTGGTCGCCCAGGTGTTCAGTACCACGCCGTATGCGGTGCTGCTGGCAACATTAGCAATATATTCTCCCACGGCAAGACAGTAGGGGTACTCCTCCTTTGAGCCTACGTAATGCACCTTGAAGGGCTCGAAGTAGGTCTCAGAGAGTTGGATGTTGCTCCAGTCATCGCGGTAAGGAGTGGGGTTGCGGTAGAGGAACTTCTTTTCGGCGATGCTATAGATATATAGGTTGTCGCCGTAGGGGACGAATGCAAACTCACCTGTGGTAGTCTCGATGTCGGTCTTTACGGTGTTGGTGACAACATCTCCGTTAGTGCCATAAAATCCGCGTGGCGTAGCGATGGTGTACTTCTTGGCTGCGGGCTTGAAGACATTCCACTCGGGCAGAGGATTCTTGATCTCTACGCCATCTGCGGCAATGATCTCCAGCAAGCTCTTGGCCCAGATCTCACCCAAGCGCGATGCGCCGACGGCACTGGGGTGCAACTGGAATACACCGGCATTGCCATTCTCTTGCGTGAAGAGTGTCTTGTTATTTTCGAAGTACTCCCACACGGCGCGATTACCTGCGATGACCTGTTCATACTCCTCCGATACCTCATCGATGATGGGGTAGAAGGTCTGCAGGCGATCGAGACCCTCTTGCAGGTACTTAGCGCCATTATATGTATTCGGACTATACCAAATGGGGTAGTTGAGCAGAATCTTACATGTAGGTACTGCTGCGATGAGGCCATTGATGATGGTCTTGAGGTTTGACTTATACTCCTCGAGACTTAGGGGGCCACCATCTTTGGCACTACCGTAAGAGCTATCGTTGGTGCCCAGCATGATAGAGAAGTAGGTGAGTCCACCATTATTCTTATAGAAAGTCTTGGCCGAGTTCACCACATTCGTGAAGTCTGTTGTCCCAGGCAAGAAGCCTACGGTGGTGATGCCAGAGTGGCCGCCATTGTATAGGTTGGTGGTAAGTCCAGTAGCCTCCTTCACCAAGTTGCGGCAGATGACAGGGGGAGCCTGTGTCGAAGGAGAGCTGGTGGTGGCACCTGCCGTGATACTATTACCGATGAAGAGCAGGTTGATCTTCTTCTCCGGCTCTACGGGAGTGACCTCAGTCTCTACGGCGCGGTATACCTGGAAACGGCCCAGAGCTACAAAGGGATTGCCATTGTTGTCGTAGCGGTTTGCCTTATCAGCGTGTACGGTCTTCTTCACCACGAAACGCAAGTCTGTATATTCAGCGCCGAGGGCGATGCGGGGCGAGGTGTAGCGGTCGGGGGCAAACTCCGTGAAGTCGTTTTGCATCTCGGTGAGGTGCTTTACGATAGTCCACTCCCCATCGGGCAGATTGGCAGCCTGTATGATAATCTCTGTAGGCGTATCTGTAGCCGTACCCCATGTGGTGCCTAACATGCTGAAGATAATGTCCTTCTCCGCCTTGTTGAGGTGTACCTGCAGGTATGGGTCGGTGTTTGGGGGCAAACATCCAGGATTGCTCCACGAGGTGTGCCAGATGTATTGGTTCTGACCTACACCATCGCTCTCGGGGCGCAACAGATTAGAGGTGGGGAACCCATTCTCAGAACTATTGGCTGTGATCTGCGATGCGTTAGTTATCAGAGCCTCACCAGCTTTCCATACAAGTTCAGCTTTTGTCGTGAGCGTTGATCCTAATAGGAACAGCGACAATGCAGTAAAGAGTGTTCTCAGCGATTTCATGATTCAGTATTGTTATGTTATAGTATACGAAGTAGATGTTCCGCCAGATGCCTCAATCTATGGGTATGCGTGGCAGAGACTATAGGCACAAAGGTAGTGCAAATCGAATGAATCTGCAAATAGCTAAGGACAAATTTAATTCACCACGATGGTATCATTAAAAATAGGGCATATCATTTCTGACACGCCCTATGAGTATAATTATTTGTCAGTTTTAGAATCCTAAGCCTATGTGTACGCCAAGGCAGTTTGTACCAAGGGTAGGTCCGAAGAAGAGATGTGCATTTTTGAAGTAGCATACTCTTACGCCAGGCTGCCAAGAGATGATAGGATACGCATCACCGGGCTTATCATCGATACTTTTATTGGTAGTGCCAGTGGCAGGATCTATCCAAAAACTTTGCTCTACGTCATAAATCCATCCCGCACCTACAATAAGGTCGCTGTAGAAAGCGCATCTCTTGCGTTCGCCAAGGTGAAAATAACGTCTGAAGTAAAGGCTGGTGTTAAGATACTTTACAGTAGCAGGCTCAGCATTGTAGAATACTTCATGGCTTCCAAGCATCAATCCCAATGTACGCTTTTCATCGATGCGTACACCACCTGTGATGTCAATGCTACCAGTAAAGATGCCCATGCTACCACGCAAGGTGTATTCAGATTCCCAGTTCTTACGACCTTCTGTTGAGAAACTCTCCTTGAATGTCTGTGCCGAAAGGCTTGACGTCATGAGCAGCAACAATGCTGCCATTCCCAATTTGAAATTCTTCATAGCTTTTACTTTTTAATCATTTTCGAGATTTTCTTAGCGCAAACACATATAACTGCGCAGCCTATGTAAAGGCTGATACCGTATAAGAGGAAACAAAGTTTCGCATTCTCAAAGCCAAATATCTCGGTGGCCGGGTGTGAATTTATGTCGATTATTTTTACGCCTAACAGCATCCAAATCGAGCAAAATATAAATAATTTTACCCCGAAAGATAAAATAAAACGAATAATTTTAGTCTTGTCCATAATATTGATGTGTTTCTATCTATATATTACCAAAATTGTAAAAATGTATAATCTCCTATGTTACTTTTTTTTATAATTGGGCTTCTATTTTACCAAAATGTCTTGATGAGTCTTTCGGCTCATCACAGCAAATGTATAATTTAATTCCGAAATATCTGTAATGTTTAGGAAAATATTGCAGGTGCGTAATAAATTTAATGCATGTGTAAAAGAATTTTATCGCATGTGTAGACGCAACATCGACATTGCTTCCCTTTTTCCAAAAAGGGCTGTTCGTTTTTCAGAAAAGGGAAAGGCCTTTGCGCAGAAACGAACCTTCGATTCTGAAAAAAGGGAAAGGCGTTTTCGACAGCGACAAGCTGGTACTAAGTGAAAAATAGTTTTTGCTTAGTGTGAGCAAAATAGTACTTAGTACTTTTCTATAAGTTGTTACATATTTCGGCAGGTGTAAAAAGTTTATTTTTGGGGTGGCATGGCAGAGTGAGCGAAGCAGCAAATTGAAAATGAACCATCCGGATGGTTAGCTCACAACTCATAACTTATAGTTCACAACTCCTCGCTCTGCCATGCCACCCCGAAAATAAACTTTTTACACCTTGAAATGGTGCGTTTGGGGCGAAATTTATACATAGAGATGGCGGATATTGAGCACATGTGGATAATTGTACGCAATGTCCGCCATTAGTCTGCTTTCACTTCTTTGTGCTGTGCCCTATCGGGCAGAGGGGCTGTTACTTCGCAATTGTCAAAGTGATGATCAGTTGCTTGCGGCATCCTGCTTCGTTGGTGTAGGTGCCGATGTATTGGCCTGCCATCTTCTCGTCGAAGTCGTAGATCTGGTTGTGGCGCTCGTTAGAGTGGAAACCATTGGGGCCTGTCCATTCCCATTTACCATTCATGGGGTGTGGAGCAAAGGTCACGGGTGTGCCTAATTTCACGGCAATCGTGTCGGTCTGTCTCCATCCATCTTCGTTGTGGCCATGATTTACCAGCTCGGGGCAATAGCGCTCGCCCTCTACCTTCACGTCAAAGACGGCAGAGGTCTGGCGGCCTTGGGCATCTGTGTAGGTGACTCCGTATCGACCAGCCTTGGCTGCGGTCATGACGCTGATGGTCTGCTCTCTGCCATAGGCGAAGTATCCATTAGGACCACGCCAGCTCCATGTGCCCTCGTCGTTGCCAGCAGAGCATGAGGGGCCGAATTTTACATCTTCTCCAGGTCTTGCTGTGACGGTAGTAGTCTCTTGCCATCCGCCATTTGATACTGTGACATGGGGGGTGATGGTTCCCGCTTTTTGTCCACGAACGCTTACCAGAAAGTTGAGCACACTTACATTTCCGGCTTTATCCTGGAGGCGGACGGTGTAGACTCCACCAGAGGTTATCTTCTTTAGCTTCAGTACTCTCTTTGTTGAGGTGTATCCGTTAGGGCCGCTCCATTGCCATGTGCCCTTGGTGGGGGCTGAGGGTATCAGCGTAGCCGAAGAGCCTGACTCTACTACCACCATGGTGGGGCTCACTACGGTTCCCTTCTTTACCTTCGTCTGGGCGCTCAGTATCTGCTTGGGCAGTATCGCACTCTTTACCATCTCAGCCATGAGCTCTGCGGCAGGGTCGCTGGGGTGTACGTTGTCGGGGAAATAGTCGTTTCGGCCTACGAAGGGGGTGTTGAAGTCGATAATGTCAGCGCCTACCTCTGCTGCTACTTGTTTTACGTAGGGGATGACTCCCTGCGTGATGTTTTTGTCCTGCTCTGCTCTTGATGCATTGAACACGGGAGGTGCCAGAGCGCAGTAGAGGATGGGGTTGCGACCCTCTTCGCGGAACGAAGCGACCATTGACTTGTAGTCGTCGCAAAACTGCTCTCCCCACTTACTCCACCATCCGGGATTGGCATCGTTGGTACCGTGAGCAATGACCAGTATGTCGGGATTGGCTGCCTTGGCCTTAGGGTAGTTGCCTGTCTTGCGGAAAGATGAGTTGACATGCTGGTTCATCGTAGTGCCGCTCACGGCATAGTTCTTGACCTGGTACTCGGGGCCCAGCATTCGTCCCATCTGAGCAGGCCAAGCCCAATCGGTAGATGTGTTGCTATAGCCTGCGGTGATGCTATTGCCGATGGTGACAATGGTGACGGGGGCGCCTACACGCATGATGCCGTCGGCATCTAATTGTACCTCGTGGGTCTGCGCTTTACTCACTAAGGAAGCTACCAAGCAAAGCAAAGATATGATGCGGAATTTCATCGTTCGTTGTTGTTTATGGGTTTGTGGTATGTGTTACTCGACAATGGTCACCCATCCGTGGCGGTCCTCAATGTCGCCATACTGTATGCCGCGTAGGGTGTCGTAGAGCTTGCGGCAGATGGGGCCTGGCTTGCCATCCTTGGCGATGACGTATGAACGCTTCATCTCCAAATCGTCGATACGCTCAATGGGTGAGATCACTGCTGCTGTGCCACATGCTCCGGCCTCCTCGAAGGTGTCGAGCTCCTCGATGGGGATCTGGCGACGCTCTACCTTCAGACCCAAGTCTTCGGCCAACTGCATCAGGCTCTTGTTGGTGATAGAGGGTAGGATAGAGGTGGACTTCGGAGTCACGTAGGTGTTCTCCTTGATGCCGAAGAAGTTGGCTGCGCCACACTCGTCGATATACTTCTTCTCCTTAGCGTCGAGATAAAACTCACATGAGTAGCCCAGGTCGTGAGCCATCTTGTTGGCACGCATCGAAGCGGCATAGTTGCCACCTACCTTATAGATACCTGTGCCGAGGGGCGCTGAGCGGTCGTACTGACGGATTACTACGTAGGGATTAGTAGAGAATCCACCCTTGAAGTAGGGGCCTACGGGCATGACGAAGATCATGAAAAGATATTCATCTGCAGGGTGTACGCCTACCTGAGCTCCTGTGCCGATGAGCAGGGGACGGATGTAGAGCGATGCGCCACTCTCGTAGGGGGGCACGAAGCGCTCGTTCATCTTCACCACCTTGAGCACCATCTCGCGGAACTTCTCGGTGGGGAGTTGGGGCATCATGATGCCATCGCAAGTGTGCTGTAGACGCTCGGCATTAGCTTCGAGGCGGAAGATACGTATCTTGCCATCTTGCCCACGGAAGGCCTTCAGACCTTCGAATGCCTCTTGTCCGTAGTGGAGGCAGGTAGCTGCCATGTGTAAACTGATGTTCTCGCTATCTGATACCTCTACCTCGCCCCACGCGCCGTCGCGGTAGTAGCAACGCACGTTATAGTCTGTTTTCATATAGCCGAACGAGAGGTTCGACCAATCCAAATCCAATTCTTTCATAACTATATAATCAACGTTATTATCTGCTCTTGAAATTACCTATAGGGTCGCAAAGTTACAAATAGTTTTTTGTAAAGCAATATCAAACGGCAGATAATTGAGCCGAGGAGACAAGAAGATTCCTTATTTCTTAAGCAATAATATAGGTGTTTACCCTGAGCTACGGATTGTCCCCCTAACGTAGGGGGACGAGCGAAGCGGAGGGGGTATTAGCAAAAAGTTCATACCATCTCCCCCTCTACGAGGGTACTCCTCCTACCTTAGGAGGAGAATTGTAAAAATGGGTAAACTGCTATATTATTGTCATTTCTTATCGCCCAAACAGCTTGTCGATAAGGTCGCGGCGGCCTATGCGGCGTAGCTCATCCATGATGGCTCGACGCATCTCGGGCTTGTACCAGAAGAAGAATTGGCGCTGTGCCAGCTTGTCGCGTTGTGAGTGTGCACTATAGATGGGTTGCAGCGTATAAGGATGTAGGCCTGTATACCAGGCTTCGGTACTCACGGTCATGGGGGTGGGGGTGAAGTCTTGCACCTGCTCTAAGTGGAAGTCCATGCGCTTAGTGAGTACGGCCAGTTCGGCCATGTCCTCGGCCGTACAGCCAGGATGACTACTGATGAAGTAGGGGATAATCTGCTGACGCAGACCTTCGTCGCGGTTGATGCGGTCGAATATACGATTAAACTGTTCGAATTGCTCGAACGAGGGCTTGCGCATCACATGCAATACGCGCTCTGAGGTGTGCTCTGGAGCGACCTTGAGGCGACCGCTCACGTGGTGTGCGATGAGCTCGTGGGTGTACTCCTTGGCGGCGCGGTTGACGGCTTCGTCATCGCTGCGGTGGAGCAATAGGTCATAGCGTACACCACTACCGATGAAGCTCTTCTTCACTTCGGGCAATGCATCTACTGCGCGATAAATGTCAAGCAGTGGACGATGGTCGGTGTTGAGGTTGGGGCATACCTTGGGGTGTATGCACGAGGGGCGCTTGCAACGGGCACACTTGTCACGGTCTTTGCCTCCCATGCGGTACATATTAGCTGAGGGACCTCCGAGGTCGCTTAAGTAACCTTTGAAGTCGGGTAGCTGGGCGATAGCTTTCACCTCTTTTATAATGCTTTCCTTACTGCGGCTCACGATAAACTTGCCCTGGTGCGCTGATATGGTGCAGAAGGCACAGCCTCCGAAACATCCACGATGGATATTTACCGAGTGCTTGATCATGTCGTACGCAGGTATTCGCTTGCCTTTGTATCGGGGATGAGGTAGGCGGGTGTAAGGGAGGTCAAATGAGTGGTCGAGCTCCTCTGTCGTCATAGGTGGATAGGGGGCATTTACCACTACATACTTACCCTCGACCTCTTGGATGAGGCGCGAGGCATGTAGCTTGTTTGACTCCTCCTCGATATGGCGGAAGTTGGCAGCTTCTGCACGCTTGTCGCGCAGGCACTGCTCATGGCTGTTGAGCACGATGTCCTCTTCGGTGATACCCCCAGGGATATCTGCTTTGCTCTGATAAAGGGTGGCGGTTTGGGGAATGTCTTTTAATTGACAATTATCCTTTGGACTATTATTCCCCTTCAGACGCTGGGCAATCTCCACGATGGGTTTCTCGCCCATGCCGTATACCAAGATGTCGGCTCCACTGTCGCAGAGGATGCTACGGCGCACCTTGTCTTGCCAATAGTCGTAATGGGTGAGGCGGCGCATCGATGCCTCTATGCCGCCGAGCACTACGGGTACGTCGGGGTATAATTGTTTGAGTATTTGGCTATATACGATAGAGGGATACTCGGGGCGTAGGTCATGGCGTCCGTCGGGTGTATAGGCATCTTCACTGCGTAGGCGCTTGCCAGCAGTATACTTGTTTACCATCGAATCCATACAGCCGGCAGTGATGCCAAAGAATAGGCGTGGACGTCCCATCTTTCGGAAGTCGCGCAGGTCATCACGCCAGTTGGGCTGTGGCACTATAGCCACACGCAGTCCTTCGGCCTCAAGGATGCGGCCTATCACTGCAGCGCCAAATGAGGGATGGTCTACATAAGCATCTCCCGAAAATAATATGACATCGACCTCATCCCATCCACGCAACTCCATCTCCTTGCGCGTAGTGGGGAGAAAATCTGTTAATTGATAGTTGACCATTGCCTTTTCTCCTGTAGAGGATTCTTACTCTTCAGTTTCCTCCTCTGTGCTGCGACTCGCTTCCCAACTCTGGTAAAGCTCGATGAGTGCTCCCAGGCCGAGGGCTTTCATATTATCATGGTAGATGACGCCAACGCAGAGGTCAAGCAGATCTTTACAATCGCTTTGTGAGGCAATGAGTGAGCGCACGGTAAGTCTTAACTTTTCTAATACCGTCTCGTCTACGATACCATTGCTATCTACCAATCCGTTTAGCAGTTGGTACTTCTCTATGGTACACAGATGTTCTTCGGTCACATTGATGCTGCGCGTGCCGCTTTTGTTGGTTGTGATACTATACATAATCGTAAGTTATTACAATTGATTGATGAATGGTGCAAATATACATCTTTTACTCCAATAATCCGTACATTATTGCAAATATCCCAAAGTGAAAATGAGATTTATGCGAAACTCATTGCTTGGCTGTAAGGAATTCAAGGATGGAAACCATCACAAGGTTGCGGTCACCATGGTGACGTATGGCCTCGAAGGGAAAGCCCAAGATGATGGAGCGATATGAACCGCTGTAGGCTACGGCTGCACTACTGCGACTATGCTCATACACGAAGGGGGTGAAGGCGCCCGTGTGAGGGTTTAGTACTTCAGGACGAGTGACGGCATAGTGCTCAGGATTGATCCAGCGAGGAATCTCGAGGGTAGTACCAAGGCCGCAGATGCCATGTTCGCTCCAGTCTTTGATATATCCTCCAGTCTCGGCGTGTAAGATGTTTTGCAAGAGGGCTTGTGTAGGTGCATGAATCTGGCTCTCTTCGCCGAGGTACGAACCGCTGATAAGCAATGAACCTCCCTGTGCCGTGTAGTCGCTGAGGATGGCATACATCGCAGGAGTGATGGTGTTGTAGGGAGTGTGGTGCATGAGAGAGCTGTCGGTATGGCGCTGTAGTCCCATGTATACATCGGCAACATCAAAAGCGTGGGGCTTGATAATACCCTCTTCGAAGGCTTGGCGGCTACATGATACGAAGCTATAGCCTGCGGCTTTGATAGCGCTACCGTGTACGGAAGCATAATCCATAGTATTGCCAGCCATGTAGGTTAGGTCAAGTTCTTCGCCACTGGCTCCTTGCTGTAGTGACTCGTCGGGATTGCTGACCTGTGAGCGTGAGAACTCATATTGAAGTCCGCTGTAGGCACTGGTTCCTATGTAGGGTACTCCAGGGTCTGCCAGAAGATCAAAACCTGCCTCGGTCTGTGTGTTTACTACAGCTGGTCCATCGATGCGCTGGAATCCATTGACTACTAAGACTTTGCCTTTAGAGTCTGATGCGATATGTGCGGAGAGCACTTCGGAGGGGAAGCTCTCACCACCACGATTGATAGCGGTGACTTTGAAGCTGTATAGGCGGTTGTGCTCCAAGGTTACATCGCAAGCTGTAGAGTTGATGCGTTGGCCGTTGTCCCAGCCCAAATCGCCAAGGCGGGTGTATAGGATATATCCTTCAGGGTTAGCTGATGGCTCTTGGCTGTCTTTGGTAGGACGCCAAGTAAGGCGTACACGATCAGTGCCGGAAAAGTCGATGGCAAAGGCTTGTACGGGTAGTGGCTGTACGGTATACTTGGTGCCGTGCATCTCTGCTGTATAGCGCAATATGCCCTTGTAGATAGCTCGCGAAGCGATAAACTTGAAGTGTGGGTCATGGGCATAGCGCATGTCGGCGAAGTTTTGATGTGATAGGAGCTCTATGATGCACGAAGGCACTTCTGGAAGGCGGGATTCGCTGTAATTCCTGTCCCACATGGCACGTCGGGCGAGGGGAGTGGTGGCTGCATTAGCTACATCGGCATAGATATGGCTCTGCACGATATCAGTAAGGTCGCGAGAAGTGTGACGTGAGAGTGTACCGTTGCCTAAGCGACTATTATTGTAGGCGGTAGTGTAGATGCCGAGGGTACCTATAGTGGTGTCGTCTTTACGGATACCGGCATCGGTGTGGAGGCTTAGACTCAGCTCTACAGGCACTCGCAAACCACTACTGTCGGGGCAGTACACTGAACCTCCGAGGAGGTAGTTGGCTGTGAGAGAACGGCAGTTGATGTCTTCGGCATAGTCCTTCTCTCCCTTGTAGTTAGCATATCGCTCTTCAGGGAATCCAGCCCATTGTGTGTGATAACGAGCACCTTCGTAGTAGCGAGGCAGTCGGCTGGTATGTATCGTATCAGCGTCGCCACGGCTTATGAGGGCGCTACCTCCACCAAAGCGTACGGCATCGGCACTTATTGTACCAGTGTGTTTGCTTTGGTTGGTGAGTACTACCATCTGATTGTTGTGGCGTCCTGCTTCGAATTCGTAGGTGCCAAGGTATACCCATGTGCCTCCTCCCATTTGTTGGTTTACCTTAAGGTGCGTCGTGCCGCCAGCATGTAATATGGTGTAGTTGGCATCGGGTACGCTTGTAGGAAGACTCTGATAGCTGACATATACGGCATAGTGTCCACGTTCGGGAATGTTGGGTATCCACAAAGAGGCACTCTCTGTGCTCTTGTCATTGGTTGCGGTCTGCATGGTGCGACTGGTGCCATTATTGAAAGGATTCTCTCCGTGGTATAATGTGCCTTGGGGTGTGGCAAAGCCTGGTGTGTGGGTCCCCCATTGTGCCTTGCGTCCTTTTTCCTCTACGTATAGTCCACAATCATTACTGTTGATATCATTGTCTATGATGATGTTGTAGGGTTGGCGGTCACGTTCGCGTGCACTGAATACCACGGCGCCCGCATTCTCAAGCATTGGGGTGAGGTAGGGGAGTACGATAGACTGAGAGAGCAAGTCTTCACGTGTGCTGTAGAGTGAAGGACGTTGCCACTTCCAGCGTATTTCGTCGTTCTTGAAGAAGCGCCCATGGCTGGGAGTGATGGCCATATGGCGGCCTTGGAGTCCCTCGCTGATGGCATAGGGACGCGATGTGTTAGTTATCCATGCTGCATCGTTGTGATTGACTTTTCCCCAAAGGCGTGTGGCGTCTTTTTCTTTGCGGTAGAGGTTGGGGATGAGGTCGTCAATACTCTTATTATCTACTAAGATGGTGATATTATAGTAGTTGACGGGACCAGGCAGTATGTTACGCAAATCTTCGTATATCTTTGCTGTAGTCTCGGGACGGAAGGGTTGGTATGCAAAATTTGCATTAGCATGGACGATGAGGGTGCGCTTCTTAGGGTCGAGTTGTGTGCGTAGAAGTTTACATGTGCCTAAATCAATGTCAGGCGATTCGTAGTTGCGAAAATACTCTTTAAGGCGCTTCTCTACAACTTTTTGTTGTGATTGTGCCGATGCATCTGTCAGTGCAAGACAGCTTAGTAGGAGGATTGTTAATATTCTTAATCTCATTGTACCTTACGCTAGTAGATAAAATAAGAGATAAAAGACTATGCTGGCCCTCACGGTAGAGAACTCTAATCTTTCATCTCTCCTCTTTCAATCTGTAGTGGAGCTGGAGGGAATCGAACCCTCGTCCAAACGAGGAAATCATGCGCTTTCTACATGCTTATCTTTGCCTTCGGTTTTCGTGCGTAAGCAAGACCAAAGCCACCAACTTACGCCTTATCCTCTAAATCTTCGCCTATGGCGCGAGGCCGCCATTAGCTATTCCCGATTTTGCTGCACCACCATATCGACGAGCTTCGGAAAAAGAGCGTTCGGGTGATGTCTCGTTTCAGCACCTTGTGCCGAAATAAAGCTTATCTACTGTGCTTCGATTAAGCAGCGAGAGCGTAATTGTTTTCGCCAATTAATTCTTTGCATGATTGATATTTAAGTGCTAACCAAGCAACGCACTGCATGCTTACACACCATCTCGGCCCGCTGTCAAATCCAGTCAACCCCGATGAAATGTCTTTGCAAAGATAGTGTATGGTCTGATAAAAAACAAGTCTCTGTAGGTGAAAGTTGAGAAAATGTTCTGAATTTCTTTTCTCGGATGTGTCGTAAAAGAAACTTGGGCAGTCGAGACGATTGCTGACTACCCAAGTTTTATGGAAACGATGGATTAACGTGCGTAGCTTACGGCACGTGTTTCGCGGATAACCGTAATCTTTACCTGACCGGGATAGGTCATCTCATCCTGAATCTTCTTGGCGATATCTGCAGAGAGTGTCTCTGTGGTCTTATCGTCAATCTTGTCAGCACCTACGATGACACGGAGCTCGCGACCTGCTTGGATAGCATAGGTCTTGGTAACGCCGGGGTAAGACATTGCAATCTGTTCAAGGTCGTTGAGGCGCTTGATGTATGCCTCTACGATTTCGCGGCGTGCGCCAGGACGTGCTCCTGAGATTGCGTCACATACCTGTACGATGGGAGCTAACAGAGAGTCCATCTCAATCTCGTCATGGTGAGCACCGATAGCATTGCAGATATCTGGCTTCTCCTTGTACTTCTCTGCAAGCTTCATACCGTAGAGTGCATGTGGCAACTCGTTCTCCTCATCGGGAACCTTACCTATATCGTGCAAGAGACCTGCGCGCTTAGCTTTCTTAGGATTCAAGCCAAGTTCAGCTGCCATTACAGAACAGAGGTTGGCTGTCTCGCGGGCGTGCTGTAAGAGGTTTTGGCCGTATGATGAACGATACTTCATCTTACCGATGATACGGATGAGCTCGGGGTGCAAGCCATGTATGCCGAGGTCGATGGTAGTGCGCTTACCTGTTTCGATGATTTCCTCCTCTACTTGCTTCTTAACCTTGGCTACTACTTCTTCGATGCGTGCAGGGTGGATACGTCCGTCAGTTACCAATTGATGGAGTGCCAAGCGGGCGATCTCACGGCGTACGGGGTCGAAGGCCGAGATTACGATAGCTTCGGGGGTATCGTCAACAACGATTTCTACACCAGTAGCAGCTTCGAGGGCGCGGATATTACGACCTTCGCGACCAATGATGCGGCCCTTCATTTCGTCTGAGTCGATATGGAATACTGTTACTGAGTTTTCGATGGCAGCTTCTGTTGCAACTCGCTGGATTGACTGAATCACAATGCGCTTAGCCTCTTTGTTTGCAGTCATCTTTGCATCGTCCATGATCTCATTGATGTATGATGCTGCTTGGGTTTTAGCTTCTGCCTTCATAGACTCTACGAGTTGCTCGCGTGCCTCCTCTGCGGTAAGTCCGCCAATTGTCTCAAGACGCTCGCGCTCCTGCTTCTGCAGGTTTTCGAGCTCTGCCTGCTTTTCGTTTACGATGTGAAGCTGTTCGTCAAGATTTGCTTTTATAGCTTCAACTTCATTGCGACGGCGTTGGTTCTCGCTTTGCTGCTGATTGAGCTGGAGCTCGCGCTGTTTGATGCGGCTCTCTGCTTGTTGTAGCTTCTGGCTACGTGCAGCTACCTCTTTTTCTAATTCTGCTTTTTTGTTGAGGAACTTCTCCTTTACTTCGAGGAGTTTGTTTTTCTTCATTACTTCTCCCTGTGCCTCAGCCTCTTCGAGAATGCGTTTGGCTTTTGATTTTGCGCCGGAGAAAGCAATGACGTAAGTGAGTGCGGCGCCAATGGCGAGGCCGACTACTCCGACAATTACCGGTATTAAATACGTTGTCATAACTGGTTACTTAATGTTTATTAATAAAAATGCACCGCATGTGGCGTATGAAGTATGCCTTCTTTACGTCCCAAGCAGTGCGTGGTTATACCTTTATATATATAATAGGTCAAACGTTGATATCGTTGTCTGCCAAGTATTCGTCAAGTTTTATGCTGAGCTCTTCGAACTTCTCTTGGTAGGGGCGGGTATCTGTGCGCATCTTTTCTTGTTGGTACAGTACTCCTATGTGAAGTGCCACTATGGCAAGATACTTTTCGGATGTCTGTCCCGGGAAATGCTCACGGTACACGTTTAACTTATCGTTAATGTGCTTTGCAGCTTTTCGTATGGCTTCTTCTTCCTTCGGGTCAATCCAAAGTTGGAAAGCCAATCCTGCAATATACACGTTAATTCTCTGTCGGTCGGTAGGCATCATAGCATTTATATCGTTTGCTTCGAGGCATTAAGTAGTGCTATGCACCTATCCACTTCACGCACTAACTTGGATAACCTTCTTTGTGTGTTGCCTATCTCTGTGTCGTCAACACTGATTATCTTTGCTAGTTTGAGGTCTGCGTAGGATTTCTCGAGTAGCGCGTATTGCTTGTGCGCTTCGTCTAACTCTGCGGATTGCTGGTCTACCTGCTCTCGCAATGCTGAGTTCTCTTCAGACAGTTGCGTGTAAGCATCCATTAGCCTGCGTAGCTTCGACTCAAAGTTTTTGACTACAATTTCATCTACTTCCGTCATCTTAATCAAACTTCGTTACAAATGTAAATGTTTTTTTGAAGAAATGAAAGCAAATGTGTGGAAAAATGCGTTAAAAGACATTCAAACGTTAATTTTCACTCTTTTTCTTCTTTCATACCAAAGAAAAGTGTCCGATAACAGCGTTGTGTGTTATCGGACAGAATATCTTTATGGATGGCTCCTTATGCCAGGGCGCTTTGTTTATTGAGCATCCTTTCTTTTGGGTTCTTTCTTGGCGAGACGAATTACGTTGAATACGAAATTTGTCATCCATTGGCCTGAATAACCCAAAGAGTGCTGCATCTGGCGTACTGCAGCTACGGTCTTAAACATTGCTTCGTCCTTCCAGTTGTTCTTAGTCAGAATGTTGTTGATAGCAACTTCGGTCTGCGCATAGAGCATCTTCTTGAAGGGGATACGCATGGTATACTTCATCTCATTGCTCACGGCCATCATCAAGCTCTCGTTGAAGCGCTGGAACTGGAAGAAATAGCTGTTCACCATATTCATGTTACGGCAGTTCTTCTTGATAGACGCGTCGATCTCCTTGAAGAAGTTCTCGTCGAGGCTGTAGATCTGCATCAGCATCTTCTTGCAGCGTGACTTCTCGGCGATACCCAACTTGTTGTTTTGTGTGGCAACCTTCAAACTGCGCTTAAACATGGCGAGGTCGGGCAACATGTTGATGTTGCTGATACCCAAATTGCTTGCCATTACAGCCTGATAATATACGCGGATGAGGGTCATGAAGTCTTCGATACCTCCAACCTTAGCCTCTTCGTCTGTTGTTTTCTTGCGAAATAAATTACTTAAAATTCCCATGTTGAATCAAATTTTGCGCAAAAGTACACAAAAGTTTAGAGTCGGGCAAACTTATGTTCGCTTTTTGTGTACAATCGGCTCTGTACTTAAATAATCTCGGCTGGCAGATTGTTTCCCTGCCAGCCGAGATGGTCGTTTATTGCGGCGCAATGTGTGTTGTATTGATTACTCCCACTCAATTGTTGCGCTGGGCTTCGGTGACATGTCGTAGCAAACGCGGTTTACGGTCTTCACCTCATTGAGGATGCGGTCGGTGATCTTCATGAGGATAGCCCAATCAACCTGCTCGATAGTAGCGGTCATGGCGTCAATGGTGTTGACAGCACGGATGATTACGGGCCAATCGTATGAACGGGCATTGTCGCGTACACCTACAGACTTGAAGTCGGGCACTACGGTGAAGTACTGCCAAACGGTCTTGTCGAGGCCTGCCTTTGCGAACTCTTCGCGAAGAATAGCGTCAGACTCACGTACTGCCTCCAAACGGTCGCGTGTGATAGCACCCAAGCAGCGCACGCCGAGACCAGGTCCGGGGAATGGCTGACGGTATACCATCTCATAAGGTAAGCCGAGCTCGAGACCACATGCGCGAACTTCGTCCTTGAAGAGCTGCTTCAAAGGTTCAACGAGCTCAAACTGCAAGTCTTCGGGCAGGCCGCCTACGTTGTGGTGGCTCTTTACGCACTTTGCAGTCTTGGTGCCGCTCTCTACGATGTCGGGGTAGATAGTGCCCTGGCCGAGGTAGCTGATGCCTTCGAGCTTGCGAGCCTCTTCCTCGAATACGCGGATAAACTCGCCGCCGATAATCTTACGCTTCTCCTCGGGGTCAGCTACGTTCTCGAGTTTGCTGAGGAAGCGGTCGGTTGCGTCTATATATATAAGGTTGGCGTTGAGCTGGTTTTTGAACATCTCAACTACGGCCTCAGACTCTCCCTTGCGCATCAAACCATGGTTTACGTGTACGCAAACGAGGTTGTTGCCGATAGCCTTGAGCAACAGAGCTGCTACAACAGAGCTGTCTACGCCACCTGAGAGGGCGAGCAATACCTTCTTGTCGCCTACCTGACGGCGTACGAGCTCAATCTGATCGGCTACAAAGTTCTTCATATTCCAGTTGGCCTCGGCCTTGCAGGTGTCAAAAACGAATCCCTTAACTGCAGCCTTGATTTCCTCCTCGTTGTCGGTGAACTGCGCCAACTTGACGTCGCACAATGCCTTGTCGTGGCCAGCAGCCATAACGGGGAATCCTGCTTCGTAAATTTCGGGTAGAACGTCGATCTCTACGCCGTCAATCACGTGGTTGGGGCCACCGTTGATGATGATACCCTTTACGTTAGGCAATGCCTTCAACTCTGCAGCGGTGATGTCGTGCGGATAAATTTCGCTGTACACACCTAATGCGCGGATGGCTCTAGCAAGCACGGTATTCTCGTGGCTGCCGAGGTCCAAAATTACAATCATGTCTTGTTTCATAAAACAATATAAATATTTAAGAACGAATTTTCTGCTGCAAAGTTAAGAAAAATCTTTTTTTCTTGTTCTTATAGTATGCGATATATTTATAAAAAAATGAGCAGAATGTTGCAGAAAAGCGGATGTTTTTATTGCACCGCCGATACTTTTGGCTTGGTCCTGCGATAATTATTTATCGGAACTGCGGCATTTTGCTCTTGGTATTCCGATATTTGAGGCTAATCTTGGGAGGAAAATTGAGCTTATTCTACAAAATCTACTGCAAAATCCATGTGGCAAACTTAGATGTTTGAGGATTTGATGCTCCTGTTCTGAAAATCTTTTTTACGCAAAAAAAGTTATTTTTATGAAAGTTTTAGGTGTATATGTAAAAAGAATGTCTTAAATTTGCACGGAATTAAGAAAAAAGTGGATTATGAACTCGCGCTATTACCGACTGCTTTATATTGCGTTTGCCCTGCTCTTGGTGGCTTGCAGTACAGCCAAGCGGTGTAATTGCGGATGAACGTCTGCTTAATGTGAAATAGAAACGAGATTTTTTTTAATTATAAACGTTTAAAAATTTAAGAAAAATGATTAAACTTGGTATTAACGGTTTCGGTCGTATCGGCCGTATGGTTTTCCGCGCAGCTGTTGAGAACTTCGCAAACGACATTCAGGTAGTAGGTATCAACGACCTTCTCGAGCCTGAGTATCTCGCTTACATGCTTAAGTACGATTCAGTTCACGGTCAGTTCAAGGGCGAAGTTGCTGTTGAGGACGGTGCACTCGTAGTAAACGGTAACAAGATCCGCCTCACTGCAGAGATGGATCCCGCAAACTTGAAGTGGGACGAGGTAGGTGCTGAGGTAGTTGTTGAGTCTACAGGTCTCTTCCTCGAGGATGAGAAGGCTCGCAAGCACATCACCGCTGGTGCAAAGAAGGTTATCATGTCAGCTCCTTCTAAGGACGCTACTCCTATGTTCGTTTACGGTGTTAACCACGAGACATACGCTGGTCAGGACATCATCTCTAACGCATCTTGC
>JAFZFF010000059.1 GCA_017556045.1 Bacteroidaceae bacterium
CAGGATGGCCTGGGCGTAGATGTAGACTCGCTCACCCTCGCTGACGGCACTCCCCTGCCCCTCACACCGCAACATCGCGGCATGGGCAGCTTCCTCTATACCCCCACCGAACGCACCATGAAGGTCAAGGCCTACAGCGCTGGCAAGAGCCACACCCTCACCCTCCCCAAGGCCGAGAGCACGGGCTATGCCCTGCGCCTCACACCCCGCGTAGACCGCACCCTGCAGATAGCCATCGCCACCCCGAAGCCCGAGGCCGACAGACTGCTGGGCTACACCCTCGTACACCAGGGCAAGTGCGCACTGATAGACACACTCACCATGCGCGAGCGTACCTTCTCACGCATCATCCCCACCCACAAGCTCCCCACGGGAGTATACCAGTTTGCCCTCTTCGACGCAGGCGGCACCCTCTATGCCACACGCATGTTCTTCGTCAACAATGGCCTGGCCGCTGCGCCCGTCACCGTCACCACCCACAAGCCCAGCTATGGCCCCTTCGAGCAGGTAAAGCTACGCCTGCAAGTACATGAGGAGGGTGCCCACCACCTCTCACTCGCCGTGCGCGACGCTGCCGACTATGGCACGGGAGCCACCGACGACCTGCGCAGCTACATGCTGCTCTCCTCAGAGCTGAAGGGCTACATCGAGGACCCCGCCTACTACTTCGAGGCCGACGATGAGGAGCACCGCATGGCGCTGGACCGTCTCATGCTGACACAGGGCTGGAGCCGCTACGACTGGCAGCAGATGTCGGGAGCCACTCCCTTCGGCATAAAGCACTACACCGAGGATGCCCTCGTGCTCGACGGCTGGGCACTGCATCCCCGCAAAGATGAGCCTATGGAGGGCATCGAGGTAGCCGTGAAGCTCTACTCACCCGACCGCAAGCAGGTACAGGAGATGCGCGTCACCACCGACGAGCGAGGCTACTGGGGCCTCAACCTCCAGGACTTCGAGGGCGAGTGGGACCTCAGCCTGCAGACCTACGATGAGGAGGGCAAGCCCATAGAGAGCCGCCTGCGCCTTGAGCGCGCCTCAGCGCCCGATGTCGTGGCCTACGAAGTTGGAGAGACCCAGCTACAGCATCATCTCGAAGCCTCATCACAGGGGCAATCAGAGGAAGACGAGAAGGAACTGAAGCCGCAGAGCATTACCGACAAGAGCATCGTGCTCGACCAAGTAGAGGTCGAAGGCCGCCGCCGCTATATAGACTACCTTACCTTCCAAGCCTTCGATGCTATCAAAGACACCGAACTGATGATTGACAAGGGAGAGTATACCTATACCGTGGCTGACTACCTGAAAGACAAAGGATATGACATCTCCTACTCAGACGGAGAAAGTTATGAGCAGTTTCTCAACAATGGTGGCATTGTCCCAGAAGCCACAGCATCAGTTAATCAGATGGGCACCAATATCTCAGGGTTGATGGAGGAGCAATCAACACCTTCCGTAAATATGGATATGCGTTCAAGCTACATTGGATGGCTGATTCGCAAGTCTACTATCAATGGATACCGCACGCTATGGTATATCAAAGAGGGAAACAACAACTCTACCACACCATCATTCCATCCTGGCTTTGATATTGATATCGCTGATGTCAAGAGCATCATCGTTTACGATAGTCCACATAGCTATACTGGTAATATAGAGTTGGTCAATGAATTTGGAACCGAACTCATCCAATTGGCGCAAAATCCGCAGCCACCTTTCCCTTCTGGCATGTACGTCGTAGAGATACACCTCCACCCAGGTCGCAAGAGCCGCGTGGCATGGAACAAGAACACACGCCAAACCACCTTCGATGGCTACTCGCCCAAGCTGGAGTTTTATGCTCCTGAGTACCCCAATGGCCCCATCGAGGGTGATGCCGACTATCGCCGCACCATCTATTGGAACCCCGAGCTCAAGACCAACCGACTTGGCATTGTCGACGTGAAGTTCTATAACAATAGCTACTCACGCTCACTCAACGTCAGCGTAGAGGGTATGACCGATAGCGGTGTATTCATCACACATAACTCGGAACAAAATAAATAACACTTTACATAATCGTAATGTCTAAAGAAGATGGAGGCTGCCCGCGAGGGTGGCCTCCATTGCTTTTACGGATTTGGGTGAATCCCGATGAAATCGGCATTTTGGGACGAATGACCTGTGCGAAATAGCCATTTTTCAGGTGATAAAAGTTTATTTTTGGGGTGGCATGGCAGAGCGAGCAGAGCTCGCTAATGGACAATTAAACTTCGTTTTTAGTTCGGCTGCACTCGCTGAGAAATCGCAAGTAAACATGCATTTCGCTCGTTGGCGCGAACTTTGACAATGGATAATTAGCCTCCGGGCTTATTAAACGTGAGTCTTATATCGAACTTACGTAAAAAATATATTGCAGGTGCGTAATAATTTTATTGCATGTGTAGAAATATTTTACTTGATGTATGCACTTGGCGGATTGGACAGCTGCATTTTTTGCAACGAAGGTCTGTGATTTTTCTCGAGGACAGCTCTGATAATTTTATCAAACAGCTTTGATGTAAAAAACGCAGGTTCGAGCTAGAAAAAGGGAGGCTCGATCGCAAGAAAAGGCCTTTGTGTTTTCTAAAAATCTAACAGGCCTTTTCTAAAAAACGAATAGCCCTTTTCCCAAAAACGAACCTATGATTTTTCAGTGTAAAGTAAAATAGTATAAAGTACTAAGTAAAAAATATTTTTTGCTTAGTGCGAGCAAAATAGTACTTTGTATAATTGCGATGAGCTGTGAGAAATGAGCTGTGAGAGATGAATTGCCCGTCTGGGCGGTTTATTGTAATTTTTATTTTTTAATTCTTAATTTTTAATTAGAGAGCCTCGCTCTGCCATGCCACCCCAAAAATAAACTTTTGTCACCCTGAATGGAGGGTGATTGGGGCGAAATCCCTATATTTTGGGGTGAACTTATGGCTTTGGTATGAGGGGTGTCGTATACGCATCACTCCATGGTGACGAGTCTGGTGCCGTCTGTCTGCTCTGTGATGGTGACCTTGACGGTCTCCTCGGGTAGCAGCTCTTCGATGAGTTCGGGCCACTCGATGAAGCAGAGGCCGCGGCCGTAGAAGTAGTCTTCGTAGCCCATGTCGTAGACCTCGGCAAGGCGCTTGATGCGGTAGAAGTCGAAGTGGTAGATGGGGAGGCCCGAGGGGGTGTCGTACTCGTTGACGATGGCGAAGGTGGGGGAGTTGACCGTGTCGGTGACGCCCATGGCCTCGCAGAGTGCCTTGACGAAGGTGGTCTTGCCGGCTCCCATGGCGCCGTAGAAGGCGAAGATGCGACTGTCGCCCATCTGGGCGATGAACTCTCGTGCGGCTGACTCTATGGTGTCGATGCTGTGTATCTGTATCTGCATAGCTGTATTGTCTTCTATATGGTTATCGTTTCTTGGGGGTCATAGTTACGAGCGGTATGATCATCTCTTCCATGGAGATGCCTCCGTGCTGGAAGGTGTCGCGGTAGTATGACACGTAGTGGTTGTAGTTGTTGGGGTAGGCAAAGAAGTTGTCGCCCCAGGCGAAGATGTAGGCGGTGCTCACGTTGGGCGAGGGGAGGAAGACCTTGCGGGGGTCTTTGATCTCGTAAACTTCGCGAGGGTTGTAGCTGAGGTTCTTGCCGAGCTTGTAGCGTAGGTTGGTATTTACATTGCGGTCGCCCACGACCTTGAGGGGGTTGTTGACGCGTATGCTGCCGTGGTCGGTGGTGATGACTACCTTGTAGTCGCTCTCTGCCAGTAGGGCAAACAGGTCGCGCAGGGGTGAGTGGCGAAACCATGTGGCGGTGACTGAGCGGTAGGCGGCTTCGTCGCTGGCGAGCTCGCGCAGGGTCTTTGACTCGGTGCGGGCATGGCTGAGTAGGTCGATGAAGTTTACTACTACGACATTGAGGTCGTGGTGGGCAAACTGGGCGAACTGCGACACGAGGCGTTCGGCCTCGGTGGCATTGTTGATCTTATTGTATGAGAAGGTGTCGCGACGGCGGTAGCGGGCGATCTGTGTCTGTATCAGTGGGGCTTCGTTGAGGTTCTTGCCCTCGTCTTCGTCCTCGTCGACCCATAGCTCGGGAAACATCTCGGCGATCTTGTTGGGCATGAGGCCCGAGAAGATGGCGTTGCGGGCATACTGGGTGGCGGTGGGGAGGATGCTGTAGTAGAGCTCCTCGTCGTAGGTGAAGCCGCTGGCGAGCTCGTGGCTGAGTATCTTCCATTGGTCGTAGCGGAAGTTGTCAAAGACGATGAGTACGACCTTGTCGCCCTTGTCGAGCAGGGGGAAGATGCGGTCGCGGAAGAGGTAGGGAGAGAGGAGTGGGGTGCCTTGGGATGAGGGGTTAGGGTTGAGGGTTGAGAGATGAGGGTTGAGGGATGAGGGTTTGAGACGTCCCGGACGGTTTTCGTCACCCTTCACCCTTAAACTATCTCCCATATTCTCGCACCAGTCCTCGTAGTGCTTGCGTACGAAGCGGGCAAAGAGGTTGTTGGCCTCTTCCTTCTGCATGCGCAGCATCTCGCTCATGTTGTTGTCGGCATGCTCCAGCTCGAGCTCCCAGTAGACGAGGCTCTTGTATACCTCTATCCAGCTCTCGGCAGTAGAGGCGTCGTTGATCTGCATGGCTATGCGCCCCATGTTTTGCTGGTAGTTGGTGTTGGTGGTCTCGGTGATGATGTCTCGCTTGTGGATGTTCTTCTTCAGCGTGAGCAGTATCTGGCTGGGGTTGACGGGCTTGATGAGGTAGTCGGCGATCTTGGCACCGATGGCTTGGTTCATGATGTCTTCCTCCTCGCTCTTGGTGACCATGACTACGGGTATGGCGGGGCGCAGCTCTTTGATGAGGGTGAGCGTCTCCAGTCCTGTGAGGCCGGGCATGTTCTCGTCGAGTAGGATGAGGTCGTAGCTCTGCTCGCGCAGGCGGTCGAGGGCATCGCGGCCGTTGGTCGCGGTGTCAACATCGTAGTCCTTCCCCTTCAGGAAGAGGATGTGGGCTCTCAGTAGCTCTATCTCGTCGTCAATCCACAGTAAGGTGCCGTTCTTTGCCATAGTTGAGTGTTGTTTTCCGAACGCGAAGATAATACTTTCTCGCCAAAGACGGTGTTTATTTGTGCTAAAAGTTTGTAAATCGGGAGTCTTACTCCTCGAATATGACTTCGTCGAGGGCATTGCTCTCCTTGACGATGGTGGGGAGCTCGGTGAAGTGCTCTTGGTAGAAGGCTTCGTACTCGTCGATGCTGTAGTACTTGAGCAGGAGCTTCAGGTTGCTATCGCTGATGAGCAGGGTGCGTATGCCGCTGAGCTTGGTGGCCATGGCGGGGTCGGCATAGAGATGGTGCATGTACTGGTGGGCTTCGGCGAAGTTGAGCAGGCCCGTGACGTGGAGCATGGCAATGCCGCCCTGCTTGGTGGTAGTGATCTCGAAGTTGCGCACCATGAACTTGCTGAAGTTGTAGCGGGCTATCTCGAAGAGTAGCTGATTGTCGTTGACCGTGCCCTCCTCATAGGCGAGGACGAAGGTGAAGGGGGTGAGGCTCTCGGGGCTGAAGGCTGGGCGCAGGCTGTCTGCTACGAGGGCGCCGCCACCAGAGTATAGCCTGCGGCTCCAGATGTCGCCCAGGGTGCCTGAGGTGAGCAGACGGCCCTCTTGTATGCCCTTGGCGATGAGACCTGCCAGCTCGCTGATCTCACTCTGGGGATACTTGCTCACGACCTCCTTGAGTTGCTCGAGGAAGGTGGCCTGGTCGCCTTGCTGAAGGTCGCTCATGGCATTGAGGAACATGAACTTAGGACGGTGTGCACCGAGCGGATACTTATCGCCCGACAGGGTGGCATTGGCTCTGACCTCGCCGAGGCGACCCTCCATGTAGGCCTCGTAGGTGGCAGCGTAGAGTGAGTCTTCGAGGTGTTTGCCATGGATGGCATTCTCGGCGTACTCGGGGTCGTTGATGGTGACGGTGTAGTCACTGTAGGGGTACTCGGCTATCAGCTTTTGGCGGTAGCGCTCGGCGTCATCCCACCGCTTCCAGCGGGAGTACATGAGGTAGAAGTTGTAGTAGACCTCGTCGGTGCGCTCGTAGTCGGGGAATTGCGTATTGATGCGTTCGAAGGTGTTCTCGGCCAGCGCGAAGTCTTCGAGCTTGTCTTTGTAGATGATACCGGCATTGTAGAGGGCCTCCTGGAGCAGGGCGTTAGACTCGGCCAGCTGCTCTTCGCTGAAGGGTATCTGCTGCAGGTAGTACATGCGGTCGTGAGGGTCGGTCACGAGGCTGTCGGGGGTGGCGATGGTCAGTGAGTCGGTGAGCGTAGAGTCTGCGGCCTCAGTTTGCTCCTCGTCGTCGTAGTTGACCCCCTCGAAGGTGTCGTCTGCCAGCACCGACTTGTTAGAGCGGCGCCAGTTGTCCTCCAGCTTGCGTCGGCCCCACTTCTGCTGGAAGTCTTTCTTGCCTTGTGTCACGAGCTGGGTGTTGTAGAAATACCACGACTTGTCGTCCGTAGTCATCTGCGGCGTGTTCATCTGAGGGCCTCGGGCCTGTGCGGCACCCAGCGCCTGCTCTCGCTTGGCCATCAGGGCGGCGTCCTCTGCGGCTTTCTTGGCCTCCTCTTCCATGCGGATGACCTCGGCGATGAGGTTGTCGACGACCTTGTAGATCTCCTCCTCGGGGAGCGTGGCGAGGTGTTGCAGGCTGTCTTGTAGGTCTATCACCACGGTGTGCTCTACCAGCTCGTCGAGGATGGTAGAGCGTAGGTTCACCACGTCGTATTGCTTGTGATCCTTGTCGATGAGTCCGATGGCCTCGCCATAGCAGCGCTGAGCGTCTACGTACTTGGCTTGGGTCCAGTAGATCTCGCCCAACTGTAGTAGCAGGATGCCCTTCTCTACGCCATTGCGTGTGCTCAGCTCGGCTCCCTTCTCATACTCCTTCACGGCGTTCACCGTATCGCGCTGGGCAAGGTGTATGTTGCCCATGGCGTAATGTACCTGGTCGAGGTATTCCTTGTTGTTGGGGTCTTTGCCCATGCGGCGCAGCGTCTTCAGCATCTTCGAGGCGGTAGCTCCGCTTATGGTCTCGGTCTGCTGGATGCGAGCGTTGAACTCCATCTCATAGGGCGGGTTCTGCTTGATGGCCTTGCCGAAGGCTTCGTAGGCCTTGCGCTTGTTGCCCAGGTGCTTGTGTATCTGTCCGAGGAGGTAATACTCGCGGGTCTTCTGCTTCTTGGTGCGCCCCGAGCGCTTTACGGCCTTCTCTAAGTAGGGGAGGGCCTCGGCGAAACGCTCCTGGGCCAAGAGGTGTGAGGCCATGATGGCGTCGTACTCCTCGGCCAGCTGATAGGGGATGGTGTCGCGCTTCATCTGCTCCAGGAGGTTCTCGGCCTCGTAGTTCCACTCCAGCTCTGCGTAGCACTGTGCCATACGCATGCGAGCCTCGGCCACTATCTCGGCATCTTCGCTATAGAGGCGTGTGATGTATGAAAAGGTGCTGGCAGCCTCCAGGAACTCGCCCTTGTGGAATTGGGCCTTACCCATGAGCATCCACGCGTGGTGCAGGTAGGGGTTGTACTCCTTCTTGGCGTACCATATCTTGTCCTCCTCAGTGAGCGTGCGGCCGGTCTTCTTCTTGGGTTTCTGCTTGATGGAGTGTAGCTTGATGGCCTTTTGTGACTTCTCTATGGCCTTGTCAAAGTTGCCTTTTCCCGCGCTGCGCGTGCTCTCTTTGCTCACGGTGAAGAGGGGGATGATCTCCATGTAGTTGTCTTTGTGGGCTTTCTCCTGTGCGTCGAGTCCCTCCTTATAGGCCTCGTGGCCATTGTGGTAGACGTTGAAGCGCGTCACAAACGACTGATAAAATCTCGTCTGTGCCGTGTTGACCTTCGTGGAGCCACATGCCGTGAGCAGTAGCAGTGCCAGCGATATGGTCAGGGTATATGTGAGCTTTGGCTTCAATGACTATATTATATACTAACGTATATAGAACTGCGTTTCTTCGATTTTATTGTGCCCCCGCTCTCAGCTCTCGCCTCTCAAGAGCATAAACACCTCATCTTTCAAGGCGTCGGGGAGTGTCACCTCGCGCAGCTCCAAACTCTTGAGCCAGTCATCGACCTCGCGTGGGTCCATGGTGTAGAGTACCTCGCGGAACTCCTCCACGGCTTCGTCTTCGTACTCGTCTGATGCAGTGCCGCGGAAGCGGTCGAGCTCCTCATCGTCAAAGTACTCGATATCAGTGCGTAGGGCACGCTTTATCTTACCCTTTTCACAAACTTCGTGCTCTCCGCAGCACTCTTCATCGTCGTCCACCTCTTCCTCTGGTGCGGCAATGGGCTCTTCCACTTCGGTAGAGGAGGGTATGGTCTCGGCTCCATTCTTCTTTCTGATGAGTCGTCCTATGAGCGACAATCCTACGAGTGCGCCTAAGAATGCGGCGCTATATACTGCTATGTTCATGTTTTTTTAGTTTTTAGACCCCCTCTAACTCCCCCTCTATGGGGAGAAAATACAACATTTAGGAGAGTTGGATGAGGCACTTCTTTTATTTATTTTCTTATTTGCTTGTTAAGCCCCTCCATCGAGGGAGGGGTTTGGGGTGGGTCTATCAATTCTCAATTTTTTTAGGTCTTCCCAGAATCCAGGGTAAGATTTTGTGACCACTTCGGGATGCTCTATCGTCAGATTCTCATAGCAGAGGGTTGCTGGCGCAAAGGCCATTGCCATGCGGTGGTCATCGTAGGTAGCTATCACGGGGGACTCGTCTGCAGTGCAGCGTGTGCCATCCCATATCAGTCGCTCATCACCCTCTGCGTGGAGCACGAAGCCAAGTTTGCGCAATTCGTTGATAAGCGCCGCCACACGGTCGGTCTCCTTGATGCGGAGGCTGCGTATGCCTGTAAATGTAAACGGTATGCCCAGCAAGCAATAGGTAACAGCCATGGTCTGAGCGATATCGGGGCAGTGGGTGAAATCTTTTGCTAACTGACAATTGTTCTCCTCTGCGGTTTGCAAATGCTCTTCGATGTTATCGTTCAGCTTCACACCTTTTACTCTCAGCCAATCAGCTACGATGCGGTCTCCCTGCTTGCTATCAGAGCGCATACCATGAAGGCGTATGTCTACCTCATGGCCGAGGTGGGCAGCTACGGCCGCCAGTTCGTACCAGTATGATGCGCCACTCCAGTCTCCTTCTACGGTGAGAGGAGCATCGGCATAGCCTCCTGCGGCTACACGGATGGTCTGCTCGTCAGCCCACTCGGCCGTGGCTCCATAGTGTCGCATGAGGTCGAGAGTCAGTTCTATGTATGAGCGTGACGCGATCTCTCCGGTAAGGTGGAGGGTCAGCCCTTCTGCCAGGCAGGGACCTATCATGAGCAGTGCTGAGATGTATTGCGAACTTATATCGGCCTTTACCTCCAAGCTTCCTCCTCGTAGCTGGCGCCCATGGATGCATAGGGGAGGGTAGCCCTCCTTATTTATATAGGTGATGTCGGCACCCAAATTGCGCAACGCCTCTACCAGCGTGCCTATGGGGCGCTGTTGCATACGTTCGCTACCCGTGAGTATGGTCTCTCCCTCTTTGATGGAGAGGTATGCTGTGAGAAAACGCATAGCCGTACCTGTAGCTCCTATGTCGATGAGCTCAGCTCCCGCCTGCTTGGCTGCTATACCCTCTTGCATATGCTGAGTGTCGTCACATATGGCAAGATTGGCGATGGTATATAGTTGCTCCGGGCACAATGCCTGCAACATCAGTGCACGATTGCTCACACTTTTTGATGTCGGTGGCGTGATGCTCGCTACGAGCTTTTTGGGGAATTTTTGTGTCATTTGCATCCGTTTTGTCCACTATTTTCGACAAAAGTAACAAAATTATACACAAAATGCGAAAAAAACTTCAAAAAAGTTTTGTAGTTAAAGAAAAAGCAGTACCTTTGCACCGCAATTGAGCAGCGGGGTGTAGCTCAGCCCGGTTAGAGTACGCGTCTGGGGGGCGTGTGGTCGCTGGTTCGAATCCAGTCACCCCGACTGAGGGAAAGCATTGATAATCAACGATTATTGATGCTTTTTTCTTTATCTATGTGTTCATAAAATGCGTGGTTTAATTGGTGGTTTAATCGGTTGAATTAAACCGAGAATTAAACCGTTTTCTAATGAATGCGATTATTTCTGTGATTTGCTACAAGAGTAAAACACTCTCAAATGGCGAACATCCATTGATGCTAAGAGTAGCACAAAATGGAAAAAGTAGGTACAAAGGATTAGGTCTATCCGTCCAAGCTAAACATTGGGACTTTGACAGGAATGAACCGAAGCCTACGTGTCCGAACAAAGAACTTATCAACAAAATTATCTTGAAGACCCGATTGGAGTTTCAAGAAAAGCTGCTGGAGAAGAAAGCGAATGAAGAAGAGTTTACTGCATCTTCGTTAATCAACGAACAGAAGGAAGCTATCAAGGCTCAAACCGTGGAGGAGTTCTACCTATCTCTAGTTAATGATTTGCGAGAGAAGGGGCAGGTAGGTACGAGTTATGCTTACTTGAACTCTTACCGTATGCTCAAAAACTTCAACAAGGGCAAGAAACTCAACTACACATTTAGTCACATCAATGTGAGTTTCTGCAGAAGGTACGAGGAGTGGTTACGCGCCCGAGGTAACAAAGACACTTCTATTAGTTATCAGTTCAGAACATTGAGAGCCGCTTTCAACCGTGCGATTGAGGCCAAGGCTGTAAGTCGTGACAAGAATCCGTTCACGGAGTTCAAGCTAAGCCATCTCAGCGCCAAGACAATGAAGCGTGCGCTATCCAAGAAGGATATTCTGAGGATTATGCAGGCAGATTGTTCGGACTGCAAGCCTATCCGTCAGTTGGCGCAAGATTTGTTTTCGTTCTCATATCTGTGCGGTGGAATCTCATTCGTGGATATAGCTAATCTTACTCCGAGGAATATTATAGATAATCGGTTGATATACCAGAGGCAGAAGACTCACGGTGGAATCAACCTGCAGCTATCACCAGAGGCCAAAAAACTCATAGCTAAATATGCCGACTATCAGCGAGGGGCAGATTACCTGTTCCCGATACTCCACTACAAGCGCCATATCACCCCGATGCAGAAGACAAACCGTGTGCATAAGGTGTGCCGCGAGGTAAACTTGGAACTGCGAGCACTCGGCAAAGAACTTCGCATATCTGCTACGGTAACTACATACGTTGCTCGACACTCTTTTGCTACAGTTTTGAAGAAATCGGGAGTGAGCATCGGAATCATATCACAGGCATTAGGTCACCAAGACATCAAAACTACGCAAATCTACCTAAGCAAGTTTGATAATGAACAGGTGGATGATGCTATGCAGAATCTGCTTTGACAAAAAATAGCTCCACTTACTTTTCTGTAGGTGGAGTTTTTTGTAACTTTGGAGCAAAATTGAAGAATATGAAGATACAAGAATTACCAGACCATAAGGCACATTACTCTGAAATAGATAAGTACTTGGACGAGCCTTTGCTGGAATATGTTTGGGAGGTCGCAAACTGCTTCTGCCCCTTTGTAGACTATGATGGAGAACCTAGTGAATCACAATACCCTGTCATATTTGCCAATAGATATATTGAGAGTAAGCTGACAGACGAAGAGAAATATGCAAGATATATAGAGTTTCATCCAGACGCAACTATTGATTCTGCCAAGGAGTACTATACAACACGTGCAGAGTTAGATACTTCTTTTATTGAAGACTTCTTTAACCGCAAGGAAGTTATCAATACACTCAACGCTTTCCATCTTGATTTGGATAAGTTCTTGTACCTACTTCTTTTTATCAACGACGTAGTAAAAGATGTTTGTACAAATGCTCCCAGCTGTGCACCCACCCAAGTTGACAAGGTCAATGAGATGGTCAAGGAATTATCAAAGGCTACAGAGATTATAATGAAAAAGAATGGCAGGCAGAACTACGAAACTCAAGATGCCTCCATAATCCACATACTGAATGCATCAGTCACCTACTTCGTTAAAATATACAACAACATAGTTAATGGGAGTGATACCCATGAGGAATGTAAGGCTAAGTTGCAAGAACTTGGATTAGAAGGAATGCTCAATAGCTGGCAAGAACTTACCTATGACAATAAGGTGTCACGTGAAAAGTCCCATAAGACAAGGCTGTTCGCAGAAATGTTTCAATACTTCTTGAAAGACAAGGAGGCAGACCCAGAAATGAAACTCGACTTCACAAGAAAGGATTCCGTAGACAAGTTGCTACTTATATCAAGATTAACGCACATTGTGGGGCTTCAAGGCGAGGAATACTATGAACGCCACATATTGAATGAGAAAGGTAAATATGTCGCAAATAGAAGGCTCTCAAATCTTTTGAGCAGATATAGGCATGACTCCCTGCCACCTACGATTGGCTGGATATACTGCGGCTACCTATAATATATAAAAATCATAGCTAATGCGTACTGAAAAGGTCAAACTTCTCAGTACGCTTTTTTTATGTGTACTGTAAACTTGCAACTTCTCAGTACACATATAACTATTTGATATTTAATTCATTACGTTTGGTGAATTCAAAATTATTGCCTTACCTTTGCATCGTCAAAAAGGACAAGCGGTCATTGAAAGGTTGAGTTGAAGGCTCATTCCCGAACAGCAAGCTTCCTCGATGAAGCAAGGGAGTTCACACCGAAGAACAGTAAGTGAGAATCAAGAGCCATCAACACCAGACGATAAGCTTGGACGGCCAATCAACAACATGGGCGCCCGTTGAAGATTGGAGACAAGTAAATTGATTAATTATTTAAAGGTTACAAAATTATGGGAACATTTAATTTCAACATTTCTCAAGAGAGTGCAGTAAAGAAGTACGATAACGAAGGTGCATACCAAACCCTTCTTGCAATGATGAATGGCAAAGAACAGCTTACTGTGAAGTTTTACAGCGGTAAGGATGGAGTTCCTTGCGCTTGGATAGAGTCCAAGAGAGTTGCAGGGTTTAAGTACCAGCTTAAGAGCGACACCTATCAAGGGTTGATGAACTACCTCTACAATGGTGAGTTTATAGACTTTGATAGTAACCCCACAGCTACTGACACCTTGGATGAGGGTGCAGACTTCCAACTGATGGTGTTGCAGTCATTGGTAAGCGAAGGTAGAACCATTCAGTACGTGCCTCTCTTTCGTGAGAATCCCGAATATGTGAGTGCAGTACTTCCCTGCTTCAAGGGTAAGGTGATATTCCGAATCAAGCGAACCAATGAGATACTTGACTATCTCCGCGAGAACAAGCAAATCGCCTAAGACTACCGAGGGAGGGGGTACACACCTCCTCCCTTTCAATTACTAATCATCAAAAACTATAATTTATATGAATAACAAGCAAATCACAATCAAGAAGAAACTGAACGGCAAGATTCCCTACCTTACTGATATACTCCCAGAAATTCCTACCAATACTATCCTTTATAAGAGACTTACAGGACTTGGCGCTACCTATGGTGAACTGAAGGCAAAGCGTAACTCCATCATCATTGAACCCAACAAACCTGTAATCAGTGGTAAATGCGCAGACCCGAAGCATAGCGATGATAACCTCTTCGGAGTGTTCGAGGGTGTCTATACAGAAAATATCATTAAGTACTTGGAAAAGTCTATCAAGCAAGACAAGTTCTTCAAGATCCTCACAACTCCCGAAAGTTTCCGTAAGGTACAGGAGGCTTTTGAAGAAATGGAGATTGACATCCGATTCAATTGCTTCCTACTTTTCGATGAGTGCCACAAGATAGTAAAAGACATAAACTATCGTGAAGATATATCTTTGCCAATGGACTTCTTTTTTCAGTGCGAACAAAAAGCCTTAGTTTCTGCAACACCTATAGAATTTACAGACCCTCGATTTGAAGCGCAAGGTTTTGAAGCCATCACCATCGTTCCCGATTTCAATCACACAAAAGATATACATATTCACTCCACCAACAATCTACTACAGACCATCAAACAGGTTCTTGGCGAAATGAAAGATGTAGCCCTACCTCTCTTCCTCTTTTGTAATTCTACAGATACAATCCATGCGCTGATGGTACAGCTTGGATTACTTGAAGATTCAGCAGTGTTTTGTTCTGAGAAGAGTGTACGTAAATTAAAGGACAAGGGGTTTGATAATGTTGATGATGTGTGGAGACCAGAGAAAATGAAACGTTACAATTGGCTAACTTCTCGTTTTTATAATGCTGTGGATATTGAGTTGGAAGAGCTACCCATTGTACTCCTTATTAGTGACTGTTACTTTGCAGACTATACAACTTTTGACCCACATACCGATGCCATACAATGTGTAGGCCGTTTCAGAAATGGAGTGTTAAGCATTCATCACGTAACTAATACCAACCATAATTTCGCAATCCGTTCTAGGGATGAGCTGAAAGGATATATTGATTGTTCCGAAGGCATATACAAACAACTCGAATCGCTATGTCTATATGCGACTACTAAAGCGGCTCATGACGCTTACCGCGAGGCTATGGAAAGTGTTCCCTTTGCAAAGTTTCTTAATCCTGACAAATCTGTCAATTATTTCAGCATTGATAATTATGTAAACGATGCTTTGGTGCATGGTTACTATAACAATACAGACACGCTTTGCATGGCCTACGAACAAGAGTACACTATTACTCATACATCTTATGACTATCCTCTTGGGGATTTTGAGAGATTAAAACGAACCAAAGAGGGAATGTCAGCGAAAGAGAAACGAATGGAAATAGTTGCTCAACTCGAACTATTAGGAGAATGTACCACCGCAACTGAGATGGAGCACAAACGTGAACTAGCTAATGCTGATGAGTTTATTGTTAAAGCCTACGACATTATAGGTAAAGCTGAAATAGAACGACTAAAGTACAACCGCAAACGAATCAACGAAGCGATGATACTTATCCAATACCACAAACGCACCACAGGAGTTGAGGCCAAGCAGTTACTACAAAATTCGTTTGAAGTTGGTAAGTGGTACACAAAAAAGTACATTAAAGAAGAAATAATGAGGATATTCGAACTTCTTCATATTATCCCTCGAAGAGCGGTAACTTCACATACTATTCTTGACTTTTTTGAGGCCAAATCTTGCGAGCGCAAAAAACAGAAGGGTTATCTCATCATAGGGGTTAAATGATGAGGGGTACGACATTTTTTACTAAATAATATTTTTATAGTCCTCATTCAAAAAATGTCGCCATACCCTCTCCACCTCTAAAAACGCTTCATAATCTTCAAAATTTAGGGAATGTCCTCCACGGATGTTCCCTTTTCTCATCATAAGGCTGATTCCCATTAAGGCCAATTTTTAAGTTTTTGAGAAGGTCTGTTTTTGCATTTCAATTATAGTTAATAACTCATACTGAAAATTTTACAGCATAGTTATTACTACCCCCAAACTAACATTGCTTCAAAATTCCCCTCCTCCAGCCAACTAAAAATCCAAGTTAGGTACTTATGTAAAGTCCCCCCACCGAATAGTGAGAGTGCCGCGAAACTAGGCAGACATACTATTTATTCCGCCCCGTAAATTTCATTTGAAACTTTATTCTTTAAAAAGTAGCGATTATAGACGTAGTAGGTAATTGAAGAAACTAGTAAGTAAATAAGGGAATAACTTACACAGCAATTCAATCAATAACCATTTAATTCATTTACCATTATGAGAAATTTAAGCATTGTGCCCACAGTGGCAAGAACTCGTTTCAATGACTATGCGGAAGACGCTGTAATCGTAACAGAAGAAGTAAGAATCGCTCCAAGCAAGCAGTTGCACTTCATTGAAGCAAACACTACGGAAGTGACCTTGCAACACCTCCGCGAGGATTGCGTTACTCCTGTCTTCGCAAAGGACAATGAGCTAACCATCAACCATGCTCAGTTTGTTGAGACCATCCAAGACGCTGCACGTGACTTTTTCAGAGGTGAGATAGTTGAAGATGCAAACATCCGCGTTTCTCACATCATCAAAGGTCGCATACCAGAGGCTCTTCATAAGAAGACAAGCGAGCTATTGGAGAGTGACAAGACGCAGTACTATGAGCGTTGCGCATTCAGCATTGACATTCCATCCATCTATCAAGATGTTTGTGGTAATCG
>JAFZFF010000060.1 GCA_017556045.1 Bacteroidaceae bacterium
AGTTGTTGTCGGGGTCGGGACCACCAGCCTTTACAGCAATAGCAATCTGCTTACCGATACGTGTAAATGTACGGGCCATGTTGCCCCATCTCTTCATTTTTCTCGCTTTGCGAAATTCAAACGCTCTTCCCATTTTGTTTTATTTTTAGTTATTTGTTATTTTCCTTATTATCTGAGCTTAGCACCGAGCTGCTTCTCGTATGAAGCGATGAGCTTGCTCATAATCTTGTCGATCTGCTTATCGTTGAGAGTCTTCTCCTCGTCCTGCAGGATAAAGCTGATAGCATAGCTCTTCTTACCAGGCTCGAGGTTCTTGCCTTCGTACACGTCGAATAGCTCTACAGCCTTGAGGAGCTTGCGCTCACACTCGTAGGCAATGCGCTCAATGTCTGCAAACTGAACGTTCTTGTCGAGCAAGAGAGCGAGGTCACGCTTCACTGAGGGGAACTTAGAGAGTTCGGTGTAGCTCACCTTCACTGACTTGATAGCCTGGAGCACATTCTTCCAATTGATATCGGCGTAGAACACCTCGTTATCGATGTCGAATGCCTTGGTAATCTTCTTGCTCACGATACCTACTGTAGCCAACAACTTGCCGCCACGGGTGTGATAGCTGAGTGCAGCAGAGTAGATGCCATCGGTGAGGTTACCTACAACAATGCTACGCATGTTAAGACCCAGGCGAGCGAAGATATTCTCCACATATGCCTTGAGCTCATATACCGAAGACTCCTCATCGGCATGTGCCCATGAGCCACTCACGCGCTTACCAGTGAGCCAGAGGCCGAGGTGATAATCCTCGCTATAGCATGCGAGCACCTTCTCAGCATCCTTCTTCTCCTTATTATAATAGTAGCAGTTGCCATACTCGAAGAAACGCAGGTCAGCACTCTTACGGTTAGCATTGTGTGCGATGCTCTCAAGACCACCGAAGAGCAGTGTCTGACGCATCACGTTGAGGTCATTGCTGAGGGGGTTCATGAGGTTCACCAAGTTCTCAGGACGGTAGGTCTCATTGCCATCATAGTAGGCAGCCTTGGTGAGCGAGTTATTGAGTATCTCATTGAAGCCGCAACCCACGAGCTGCTCAGCTACGAGCTGCTGGAGGCGGTGTGAGCGGTCTTCCTTATTCTTTGTTGTGAGGCTTGACTTCAGCGCCAAGGGGATCTCTACATTATTATAGCCATAGATGCGGAGGATATCCTCTACCACGTCACAGGGACGTTGTACGTCTACACGGTAGGGAGGAATGCTAAGGGTGATGCCCTCGGCGGTCTCTTCCTCAATCTTCATCTCGAGGCTGGCAACGATGCTCTTCACGGTCTCAGCAGGGATTTCCTTACCGATGAGTGAGTTTACATAGTCATACTTGAGCTCTACCTTGAAGTCTGCAATAGGATTAGGATACTCATCCACGATATCCATTGACACGGTACCACCAGCGAGCTCCTTCACGAGGAGAGCAGCCTGCTTGAGTGCATAGATGGTGATATTGGGGTCGATACCGCGCTCGAAGCGGAACGAAGCGTCAGTATTCAAGCCATGACGACGTGCGCTCTTACGGATCGATGTGGGGTTGAAGTATGCGCTCTCGATGAATACATTCTTGGTCTCCTCGGTTGTACCTGACTCCAAGCCACCGAACACACCTGCCAAGCACATGGGCTCCTCAGCATTGCAGATCATGAGGTCGTTCTCTGAGAGCTTGCGCTCAACGCCGTCGAGAGTAACGAAGGGTGTACCCTCAGCCAAGGTCTGCACCACGACCTTACCACCCTTTACCTTATCTGCGTCAAAGCAGTGGAGAGGCTGGCCATAGGCATGGAGGATATAGTTGGTGATGTCAACGATGTTATTGATGGGGCGGAGACCGATGGTATTGAGCTTATCCTTCAGCCATTCGGGGCTCTCCTTTACGGTAACACCCTTTACGGTCACGCCAGCATAGCGAGGACAAGCCTGTGCGCTCTTCACCTCGATGGCGATGGGCAACTCATTATTCTCAACCGCAAAAGCCTCGTCAGAGGGACGGCGGAGTGAGGTCTCATGACCATTCTGCTTGAGGTAAGCATAGAGGTCGCGAGCTACGCCATAGTGTGAGCAAGCATCAGCACGGTTGGGTGTGATGTCCACCTCGAGCACATAGTCGCTCTTGATATTGTAGTAATCCTTAGCAAGTGTACCGGGGACCGCATCAGCAGGGAGCACGATGATACCTTCGTGGCTGGTACCAATACCAATCTCATCTTCAGCACAGATCATACCATTTGACTCTACGCCACGGAGCTTTGACTTCTTGATAGTGAAGCACTCATCGCCGTCGTAGAGCTTAGTGCCGAGTGTTGCCACTACCACCTTCTGTCCGGCAGCTACGTTGGCAGCACCACACACGATCTGCACGGGGTCTCCCTCACCGAGATTTACGGTAGTCACGTGCATGTGGTCTGAGTTGGGGTGAGGTTCACAGGTGAGCACCTCGCCGATAACGATACCTTCGAGTCCGCCTTTGATGGTCTGCACCTCCTCCACGCTACCTGTCTCCAAGCCTATCGAGGTGAGCGCAGCTGCTACCTCATCGGGAGTAAGGGTAAAATCAACGTACTCTTTCAGCCAATTATAAGAAATATTCATATTGCTATATTTTTATTATTTTTCCTTTCAGAACAAATTATCGTGCAAAATTAGTGCAAGGCAATCGAAATCGCAAATCTCAGCGAATGAAAGTACAGAAATACTTGTATTTTCTTTACAGAGCGAGGCAAAGATTCAATAAAATTAATTTTATTTGCAGTTTTCCGAGCCATGCATTAATTTTGCAGATTAAATAATATACCTTTTTATATACTATGGCAGAAAACAACTTGCTCACACGACTCGACGGACTGGTAGGAAAGTACGAGGAGATAGAACTTCTCATCACCGACCCCGCGGTAATAGCCGACATGCGCCGATTCGTAAAACTCAACAAAGAATACAAGGAACTGGGTGCACTCATGGAGGCCCGCGCCAAATACATACAGCTCATCCATCAGCTCGACGAGGCCAAAGAGCTCTTTGCCACGGAAAGTGACGCCGACATGCGTGAGATGGCTCGCGAAGAGATAGATGCTTGTGAGAGTCAGATCCCCGCCCTCGAAGAGGAGATCAAGCTACTACTCGTCCCTGCTGACCCCGAGGATGACAAGAATGTCATCATGGAGATCCGTGGCGGTACGGGTGGCGACGAGGCAGCTCTCTTTGCCGGAGACCTCTTTAAGATGTACATGAAGTACTGCGAGCAGAAGGGCTGGCGCGTAGAGGTGTCGAGCTTCAACGAAGGCACCGCGGGTGGCTACAAGGAGGTCATCTTCAGTGTGAGCGGCGAGAAGGTATATGGCACACTCAAGTATGAGTCGGGCGTACACCGCGTACAGCGCGTACCCGCCACCGAGACTCAGGGCCGCGTACACACCTCGGCAGCTACTGTAGCCTGCTTACCCCAGGCCGAGGCCTTCGAGGTCGAGATCAATGAGGGAGAGATCAAGTGGGATACCTTCCGCTCATCAGGTGCTGGCGGACAGAACGTCAACAAGGTAGAGTCAGGCGTACGCCTCCGCTACAACTGGAAGAACCCCAACACGGGCGAGGTCGAAGAGATCCTCATCGAGTGTACCGAGACTCGTGACCAGCCGAAAAACAAAGAGCGCGCACTGGCACGCTTGCGCACCTTCATCTACGACAAGGAGCACCAGAAATATATCGACGACATCGCTTCGAAGCGTAAGACCATGGTCTCTACCGGTGACCGCTCGGCCAAGATCCGCACCTACAACTACCCGCAGGGCCGCATCACCGACCACCGCATCAACTACACCATATATAACCTTGCAGCCTTCATGAATGGCGACATCCAAGACTGCATCGACCAACTTATGGTAGCCGAAAATGCTGAGCGTCTAAAGGAAAGCGAGTTATAAGAATTGAAAATTTCCCATCTGGATAGAAACTCTAAACACTGAACGACAAACTCTAAACAAATAAATTATGAACAAGCAACAACTTATCGACATCATCAAGGCACGCAAGTCATTCCTCTGCGTAGGCCTCGACACTGACACAAAGAAGATCCCCGCTCACCTCTTGAACGATGAGGATCCCATCTTTGCCTTCAACAAGGCTATCATCGACGCTACCGCAGACTATTGCGTAGCTTACAAGCCCAACTTGGCATTCTACGAGTGTGACGGTCTCAAGGGCTATGAGGCTTATGAGAAGACCATCGCTTACCTCAAGGAGAACTACCCCAACCACTTCATCATCGCCGATGCTAAGCGTGGTGATATCGGCAACACCTCATCCATGTATGCCCGCTCATTCTTCGAGGAGCAGGATGTACACGCCCTCACCGTAGCTCCCTACATGGGCGAAGATAGCGTGAAGCCCTTCCTCGCCTACGAAGGCAAGTGGGTGATACTGCTCGCGCTCACCTCAAACAAGGGTTCGCTCGACTTCCAGCTCATGGAGGACAAGGAGACTGGCGAGCGCCTCTTCGAGAAGGTACTCCGCCGTTCACAGGAGTGGGGCAACGATGAGAACATGATGTACGTAGTAGGCGCTACACGCGGCCAGCTCTTCGAGGACATCCGCAAGATTGTACCGAGTCACTTCCTCCTCGTACCCGGTGTAGGCGCTCAGGGCGGTTCGCTCAGCGACGTATGCCAGTATGGTATCACCAAGGAGTGTGGCCTCATCGTCAACTCAAGCCGCGCCATCATCTATGCTGACAACACCGAGAACTTCGCCGTTGCCGCTCGCGAAGAGGCTCGCAAGGTACAGGAAGAGATGGCTGCCGAGCTCGTAAAGTACGGCATCCTCTAAGCCAATCACTTTATATCCAATAAGAAGAGTGCCATATCAAGACTCACGTCAAGATATGGCACTCTCTTTATATCTACTCTTTCCTTACTTCAGATTAAAGAAAGTAGTGAATGCCTTACAAGCATACTCCTGATCGGCTACAGCAGCCGTCTCGCGCACCGAGTGCATACCCCACATCGGGTTACCCATATCTACACCACGCATCGGGAGCTGCGAGGTAAGGATGTTACCCAAGGTAGAGCCACCAGCCATATCAGAGTGGTTCACAAAGTACTGACAGGGCACCTCTGCCAAGCGACAGATCTCGGCAAACACGGCCGCCGACTCCGCATCGGTCACATACTTCTGATTAGCATTAATCTTGATCACAGGGCCACCACCCATCACCGGATGGTTTGTAGGATCATGCTTCGAAGCATAGTTGGGGTGCAAGGCGTGAGCCATATCGGCAGATATCATAAACGAGTGCTCCAAGGCACGATACAGCCCATCAGCGCCACTACCATCATTGGTCACCACACGCTCCAGCAAGTTACGCAACACGGGCGATGCCGCACCCTGCTTAGTGCCACTACCCGTCTCCTCATTGTCAAACACGGCAAGCACCTGTGTCATCGGAGTAGCCGAGCTATTGAGCAATGCATAGAGACCAGCGTGCACCATTGCCAAGTCATCGAGGCGGCCACAAGAGACAAACTCCTCATTCAATCCCACGAGCGCAGCCTTCTGCGTATCATAGAGCGAGAGGTCAAAGTCAAGGATGTCACCCATCGCTACACCCAGCTCCTCGGCGATCACCTTGAGCAAGAGGTTATCGGCCTCGAGCTTCTCATTGATGATGCCTATCACGGGCAACATATCCACCTGCTTGCTCAGCTTGTTACCCTCATTCACCTGGCGGTTAAAGTGTATAGCCAAGTGCGGTATCAGCAGCAAGGGGCGCTCTATCTTAAGTCGGCGCACCTCAGGCTTCAGCGGGTTGTTGCTACGCAAGAGCACACGGCCAGCGAGCGAGAGAGGGCGGTCAAACCACGTATACAATATCGGGCCACCATACACCTCCGTATTGAGCTTCACCACCCCACCCTCAGTATACATCTCTGCAGCAGGCTTCACACGGAAGCAGGGCGAATCGCTATGCGCGCAGATGAGCTTAAATCCAGCCTCTGCGGGGTGATTAGTACCCATGCGGAAGGCAAATACCGCCGAGTTATTCTTAGTCACAAAATATCCCTTGCCAGGCACCAGCATCGGGAAGGGCTTGCCCGCATCGAGGTGAGTGAATCCAGCCGCTTTGAGCTGATTTTCCACATACTCAGCAGCCAAGAAGTTCACGGGCGACGCATCGAGCAGCGCCATCAGTTGTTGTGCAATATTACTCATGTCATTCACTTTTTAAGTTTCTGTTTCTGTCGCAAAAATAATGATAATTCCTTGAATAGAGAAATTAACCGCAAAATTATCGCATCATTAAAGTAAACTCGATAAGATTATCATTTACAAGATTGCCTCCTAAATCTCAACATTTCGTCGCAAAAGTCCAGTTTTAGGTTACAAAAGTTTATTTTATTCTCCTCTCGTGTTGTTGTATCTTTAATTAATACGTTGCTTTGCTTGAAATCAGGTTTCTGCTCAGAAATGCTCAAATAAATTTAACATTGTTAAACCTCTGCCTTTCTCAGTAATAGAAAAGTAAACTTTTCCACAACTTTCGTTCGTTGAGATTTGGCATTTCGTTCGCCTTGCACTAATTTTGCAGTTTCAAAATATTTGCACATGGCAACATTACGATTCGAAGTTATCGGCGAAGCATTTAAGAAGCGTCCTTTAGAGGTGGTAGCACCTGCAGAACGCCCTTCAGACTATTTTGCGGTCAACGTATTTAATAAGGAGAAGATGGCACGCTATCTCTCTACTGAAGTATATAATAAGATGGTCGACGTCATCGACCATGGTGCGCCAATGGAGCGCTCTATTGCGAACCAGGTGGCCGAGGGCATGAAGCGCTGGGCTATGGAGCTGGGAGCTACACACTATACACACTGGTTTCACCCACTGACTGACACTACGGCAGAGAAGCACGATGCTTTCGTAGAGCACGACGGTAGAGGAGGCATGATTGAGGTGTTTGACGGCAAGCTGCTCGTACAGCAGGAGCCCGACGCATCGTCATTCCCCAATGGTGGTATCCGCGCTACCTTTGAGGCTCGCGGCTACTCTGCCTGGGACCCCACATCGCCTGCCTTCGTGATGGACGACACGCTGTGTATACCCACCGTATTCCTCTCCTACACGGGTGAGGCACTCGACTACAAGGCGCCTCTGCTCAAGGCTCTGCATGCCGTAGACAAGGCCGCCACGGAGGTATGCCACTACTTCGACCCTGAGGTAAAGCGTGTGACCTCGTTCTTGGGTTGGGAACAAGAGTACTTCCTTGTCGACGAGGGGTTGTATGCCGCTCGCCCTGATCTCTTGATGTCTGGACGTACACTGATGGGACATGGTTCTGCCAAAGACCAGCAGCTCGAAGACCACTACTTTGGCGCTATCCCCGAACGTGTAGCTGCCTTCATGAAGGAGCTCGAGATTGAGGCACTTAAACTCGGTATCCCAGCTAAGACACGCCACAATGAGGCTGCCCCCAACCAATTTGAGTTGGCCCCTATATATGAAGAAACTAACATCGCCTGCGATCATAACATGCTGGTGATGATTATCATGAAGAAGATTGCACGTAAGCACGGATTCCGTTGCCTACTACACGAGAAGCCTTTTGCTGGTATAAACGGCTCGGGTAAACATAACAACTGGAGCCTCGGCTCTGACCGTGGACACCGCTTGATGTCGCCCGGCAAGACCACCGAAGATAACCTCATGTTTATCACCTTCGTTGTAAACACTTTGGCAGCCGTATATCGCCACAACGGTCTCTTGAAGGCCTCTATCATGAGCGCTACCAACACGCATCGTCTTGGTGGACACGAGGCACCTCCTGCAATTATCTCTACTTTCCTCGGCCAGCAACTCACTCAACTCTTCGATGCACTGGAGAACTCATCAAGTGAGGAACTCTTCAAGATAGCTGGTAAGACGGGTAAGAAGATCCTCGAGATGCCGCAGATTCCAGAGTTGCTCATCGACAACACTGACCGCAACCGCACCTCACCCTTTGCCTTCACGGGTAACCGTTTTGAGTTCCGTGCCGTAGGCTCTGAGGCCAACTGTGCTTGCGCTATGATTGCACTGAATGGAGCCGTAGCTGAGCAGTTGGTAGAGTTTAAGAAGAACGTGGACGCTCTCATCGAAGGTGGCATGGACAAGCGAGAAGCCCTCATCAAAGAGATACAGAAGCTTATCACCTACTGTAAGCCCATCCGCTTCGATGGCAATGGCTATAGCGATGAGTGGAAGGAAGAAGCCGCACGCCGTGGACTCGACTGTGAGACCTCAGCACCAGAAATCTTCAAAGCCTATGCCAATGAGACCAGCGTACAGATGTTCGAGAGTCTCAACATCATGGACCGCGCCGAGCTGGAGGCACGCAACGAAATCAAGTGGGAGATCTACACCAAGAAGATTCAGATTGAGGCCCGCATCTTTGGCGACATGGCCCTCAATCATATTATCCCTGTAGCCACCAAGTATCAGAGTCAGCTCGTTGACAATGTATATAAGATGAAGGAGATACTTGGCGCTGAGGGAGAAGCCCTATCAGCCTCAAACATCAACCTCATCCGCCGCATCGCAGGCCTCGTACACAAGATAGAGACTGGTGTAGCTGAAATGATTGCATGCCGTAAGGTAGCAAACCGTCTACAAAGCCTATACGACAAGGCAGTAGCCTATCACGATACCATAGCGCCCAAACTCGAAGAACTGCGTTCGTACATCGATGACCTCGAGGAGGTGGTAGACGACAGTTTGTGGCCTCTGCCAAAATATCGCGAACTGCTGTTTATACGATAAAAGAAATGAAGTTACTCCCATGATACAATTTCAATGTGACTACAACGAGGGAGCACATCCACTGATAATTCAGCGTTTGTGTGACACTAATATGGAGCAGACGGTCGGATATGGCGAAGACCAATACTGCGAGGAAGCACGAGCACTGATACGAAAGGCCTGCGAGAGAGAAGATGTAGACGTGCATCTCCTCGTCGGTGGCACTCAGACAAACACGACGGTGATATCTCACACATTGCGTCCATACCAGGGAGTGCTAACAGCTGTGAGCGGACACATCAATGTGCACGAGACAGGAGCCATCGAGGCCACAGGACATAAAGTATTGGCTATAGCCTCAGAAGATGGTAAGCTCACCGCATCACAGATTGAGGTGGCTATGCAGGCACACCTCAATGAGGATGGACCAGAGCATATGGTACAGCCAGGCATGGTATATATATCGTTCCCGACAGAGGTCGGAACAGTGTATAATTACGCAGAGTTAGAGAAGATTAGCACCATATGTCGCAAATATTCGCTACCCCTCTTTGTAGATGGTGCCCGCTTGGGATATGGACTATGCTCGCCCGAGAGCGACATCACACTTCCTCAGTTAGCAAAGCTGGCCGATGTGTTCTATATCGGTGGCACCAAGGTAGGTGCACTCTTCGGCGAAGCAGTGGTGATTACAAACGAAGCCTTAAAGCGTGACTTCCGATACAGCATCAAACGTCATGGAGGTATGTTGGCCAAGGGCAGACTGCTTGGCATACAATTTGCCACACTATTTACAGATAATCTGTACCTTAAGATTAGTCAGCACGCCATAGACGAAGCTATGCACATCAAGAAGGCCCTGAAGAGCAAAGGCATCACATTCCTCATGGATAGCCCCACCAACCAGCAGTTCCCCATCTTTAGCAACGCGCAGTTGGAAGTTCTCACCAAGGAATTCCTCTTCTCCGTATGGCAACGTATCGATGAGGAACACACAGCAGTACGTATCTGTACCAGTTGGGCCACAAAGTGCGAGAATGTAGATAAACTCATCAGCGCTATCGAGCAGCTGTAATAGTAATACTCAAAAAGAAAGAGATGACACAAACTTGGTATGTGTCATCTCTCTTTGTATAACGATATGCCAGGGTGTATATCCTCCCTACTCTACTTGGCAATTTCCATACGAGTCTTGAGTCCCTTGATTTTTTCATTGGCCACCATGGTGAGTAGTTGGCGTACCTTAGTACGGCGCACAGCTACATACGCATAGTAGTCATGGACATCAATAGTGCCCACATCATCACGAGTGAGACCACCTTTTTTATAGAGGAAACCTGCAATATCTACCTTATTAATCTTATCCTTCTTGCCACGACCTATATACAAGGTAGTCCACTGAGGAGGTTCGGGTCTTGATGCTCTCTCTGGCAATATGTATTCTTCGGTCTCAGAGGTAAGATACTCTGGCACACGCTCTTCACTATGCAAAATAAGATATGAGCTACCCTCAGCATCCCAACGCGCCGTACGGCCTGTACGATGTATATAGGCATCTTCACTACCCGGTAAATGGTAATGTATAACATGCTGCATCTCTGGAATATCTAGTCCGCGAGCTGCGAGATCGGTACTGATGAGCACATTACTACTACCATTACGAAACTTATAGAGTGCACGTTCGCGTAGCTCCTGATCCATACCACCATGGTACACCTCATGTGACAACTTCTGCTCATGCAGGTATCCACCTACCCTATCTACTGACTCGCGGTGATTACAGAAGACAATCGCTTGTCCACCACCTAAGGCACATAGCAACTTATAGAGTGTATGCAACTTATCTTTGCTCTCAGAGTGAACGATATAGGTACTCACTCGGTTCTCTCCCTGAGCCACATCAAGATAATCAATCTTTTGCGGACGATGTACACCTGTAAAGGAAGGTATCTCCTCCATATCTGTAGCCGATGTGAGGCAACGATTGCGCACAGCAGGCAGTTTCTCAATCACCTCCTGCATCTCACCCTGAAATCCCAGTTCCAGACATTTGTCAAACTCATCGATGATAAGTGTCTTCACCATACGAGCATCTATGTTACCCTTCTCCAAGTGGTCATTGAGACGACCTGGGGTACCGATGATGACTGATGGTATAATCCCCTTCATTGAGCGATGCTCATCCATGGCTGCACGTCCACCATACACGCTCATCGCCTTCCACGGCAATGCCATCGAACGCCACACCGTGTCTATCTGCAACGCCAGTTCGCGCGAAGGTACTATGACAATAGCTTGTACTCCTGCCACTCCGACTTGCATACGCTCTATCAGTGGTAACAGATATGCCAATGTCTTACCCGTTCCTGTAGGCGAAAGCAATATCACATCACGATGTTTGCGACAGATAGAGAGTGCCTCCTCCTGCATGGGGGTGAGTTCTGTGATGGCAAGCTTGGCCAATGCCGTACTCTGTAGTTCGTTAAGCTGAGATTGATCCATATATTAATGTCCGTTTTTATGATAACTCTCGTGCAAAGTTATAAAAAAGCCCACTCACTACAATAGCAAGTGGGCATTTTTTACTATTAAGACACATTTTTAAGCTGTAGTTGCCAAGGGCGATGGTATGGTATAGGTGCGTGTTGCAAGCTCTTTGTCGAGCATATACATACCATATTTATTACCTTCTACAGCTTCGAATGCTGCAATCATTTCACGGGCATTCTCCTCCTCCTCGACCTGCTCATCGATAAACCATGTGAGGCGGTTGATAGAGGCAAAATCTCGATCATCATTGGCGATAGCAGCAAGGTTATTGATGAGAGAGGTCACCTTCTTTTCATGTTCGAGGGTCTGAGTAAACATTGCCAATACGCTATTCCACTCTGTAGGCACCTCGGCAATGGGAGCGAGCACGACCTTAGCATCGCGTGAGTTTAGATAGTTCATAAAGATTCGTGCGTGGTCTTGTTCCTCTTGGAATTGGACATAGAACCAGTTAGCTACGCCTTTGAGCCCCTTAGACTCAGCATCCATCGACATTGCGAGATAGAGATAAGCCGACCATAACTCTGCATTAATCTGGGCATTGATTGCCTCGTGTAAATTCTTGCTTAACATAACGTAAATGATTTTTATGGGTAAATAGAAATTGGTTAAATGAAGGCTTTTCTTAGAGTTCAGTCTTCCACACTCCGTGAAGATTGCAATACTCATACACGGCGATAGGCTTGTCACCACAGGTGCAGAACACAGCTTCGGGCTTACCATCATGAGGAAGGTCTATACGGATACCACCTTTCTCTGTCTCTACATAGATAAAAGCGATGTGGTGCTCCTCGGTCATGGGGTGCGCTACGCTGCCCACCTCAACCTTGATGTGGCAATCGTCTACGCGAGTCACTACGGGAAGGTGTTTCTCTACGCTGGCATCAACTGTATTTACTATAAGCTCCTTCATCTTTTCACCGCAACATACTACGGGGACTTTAGAGTCTACTACCTTCTGGATTACATTACCACAATGTTCGCATTTGAAAAATTTTACTGCCATAATTCTATAATTTTAATAGGTTATTGTTTTAGTTGTTTTACTCGTTTGTTTCGTTTTTCTGCGACAAAGGTAGAGACAAGTTTTCACTTCCGCAAATACACGTCATCTATGTCGCGATAGACAAAAACTAACACCCGGATTGCGGATATAACAACAATCCTCGCATGAAAGTTTTCGCCCTCAGGTTCGGCCTAGTGGCATATGCAGAATACAATCGCTCTCATAGGCTACATCTATGAGGCGATAGCCCACAAAAAGTTGCCGAAAGACATAAATAGATGGTCATATAATAGGCCATGCCGAAAAAAAGTAGTACCTTTGCACTCGAAAAGAAAAAGACATTCTTTGTCAAAATATACAACCATAAATAATACATTATTAAACATGGAACAGAATTTCATCAACGGACTTTGGAACAAGGAAATCAACGTAGCTGATTTCGTAAGTGCCAACATTGCTCCCTACACTGGTGATGCCTCATTCTTACAGGGCCCCACAGTGCGTACAACAAACCTCTGGAACCTCTGCTTGCAGGCTCTCGAGGAGGAGCGTAACAATGGCGGTGTACGTTCACTCGACAACGTAACTGTATCAACCATCACTTCACACAAGGCCGGATATATCGACCAGGAGAACGAGCTCATCGTAGGTCTCCAGACTGACGAGTTGCTGAAGCGCTCAATCAAGCCCTTCGGTGGTATCAACGTAGTAGCTAAGGCTTGTCACGAGAATGGTCTCGACATCGACGAGAAGGTAAAGGACATCTTCACACACTACCGTAAGTCACACAACGACGGCGTATTCGATGCTTACACTGAGGAAATTCGTACATTCCGTTCATTGGGCTTCATCACCGGCTTGCCCGACAACTACGCTCGTGGCCGTATCATCGGTGACTATCGTCGTCTCGCACTCTATGGCATCGACCGCTTGATCGAGGCTAAGGAGGAGGATAAGCGCAACATCACTGGTCCTATGACCGACGCTAACATCCGTCTTCGCGAGGAGGTAACAGAGCAGATCAAGGCCCTCAAGGAGATCAAGATTATGGGTGAGTACTACGGTCTCGACCTCAGCCGTCCCGCAACATCAGCTCAGGAGGCCGTACAGTGGGTATACATGGCTTACCTCGCTGCTGTAAAGGAGCAGGATGGTGCTGCTATGTCACTCGGTAACGTATCTTCATTCCTCGACATCTTCATCGAATACGATTTGGCACACGGCAAGATCAATGAGGTATTCGCACAGGAGCTCATCGACCAGTTCGTAATCAAGCTCCGTATGGTTCGCCACCTCCGTCCCCAGTCATACAACGACATCTTCGCTGGTGACCCCACATGGGTAACAGAGGCTATCGGTGGACGTTTCAACGACGGTCGCACCAAGGTAACCAAGACCTCATTCCGTTTCCTCCAGACATTGTACAACCTCGGTCCCAGCCCCGAGCCCAACTTGACCATCCTCTGGAGCCCGCAGCTCCCCGAGGGCTTCAAGGAGTTCTGCGCAAAGGTATCTGTTGACACCAGCTCTATCCAGTACGAGAACGACAACCTCATGCGTGAGGTACGTAACTGCGACGACTACGGTATCGCATGCTGCGTATCATACCAGGCTATCGGTAAGCAGATCCAGTTCTTCGGTGCTCGTGCTAACCTCGCTAAGGCTCTCTTGCTCGCTATCAACGGTGGACGTTGCGAGAATACCGGTACTGTAATGGTTAAGGGTATCCCCGTGCTCACCAGCGACGAGCTCAAGTTCGAGGAGGTAATGGCCAACTACAAGAAGGTGCTCACCGAGATTGCTCGCGTATACAACGAGGCAATGAACATCATCCACTACATGCACGACAAGTACTACTACGAGAAGGCTCAGATGGCATTCATCGACACCAACCCCCGTATCAACTTGGCTTACGGTGCTGCAGGTCTCTCTATCGTGCTCGACTCACTCTCAGCTATCCGC